>NZ_CP013362.1:0-303033 GCF_001718315.1 Burkholderia diffusa
CTGACGCCCCAGCAGTACGTGACGTGGATCAAACCCTTGGCCCCGGTGGCCTTCGATGCGTCGGCGAACACGCTGTCCATCGCCGCGCCGAACCGCTTCAAGCTGGACTGGGTCAAGAGCCAGTTTTCGGGCCGGATCTCCGATCTGGCCCGCGAATTCTGGAACACGCCGATCGAAGTCCAGTTCGTCCTCGATCCGAAGGCCGGCATGCGCAGCGCGCCCGCGGGCGCCGCACCGGCCGCCCCGCGTGCGCCGCTGGCCCCGAGCGGGCCTGCCGCGACGGTCGCCGCGATCGCCGCCAATCTGACGGCGAATGCCGCCGCCGCGCCCAGCGCGCCGGCCGACGTGCCGATGACGCCGTCGGCGGCCGCCGCACACCACCTGCACGCCGACGACGCCGACATCGACCTGCCGAGCCTGCCCGCGCACGAAGCGGCCGCCGGCCGCCGCACATGGCGCCCGGGCCCCGGCGCCGCACCCGCGAACGGCGGCGAAGCCGATTCGATGTACGAACGCTCGAAGCTGAACCCCGTGCTCACGTTCGACAACTTCGTGACCGGCAAGGCGAACCAGCTCGCGCGCGCCGCCGCGATCCAGGTCGCGGACAACCCGGGCATCTCGTACAACCCGCTGTTCCTGTACGGCGGCGTCGGCCTCGGCAAGACGCACCTGATCCACGCGATCGGCAACCAGTTGCTGCTCGACAAGGCCGGCGCGCGGATCCGCTACATCCACGCCGAGCAATACGTGTCGGACGTGGTGAAGGCGTACCAGCGCAAGGCGTTCGACGACTTCAAGCGCTACTACCACTCGCTCGACCTGCTGCTGATCGACGATATCCAGTTCTTCTCCGGCAAGTCCCGGACGCAAGAGGAATTCTTCTACGCGTTCGAGGCGCTCGTCGCGAACAAGGCGCAGGTGATCATCACCAGCGACACGTATCCGAAGGAAATCTCGGGCATCGACGATCGCCTGATCTCGCGCTTCGACTCGGGCCTGACCGTCGCGATCGAGCCGCCCGAGCTGGAAATGCGCGTCGCGATCCTGATGCGCAAGGCGCAGTCCGAAGGCGTGAACCTGTCGGAAGACGTCGCGTTCTTCGTCGCGAAGCACCTGCGTTCGAACGTGCGCGAGCTCGAAGGCGCGCTGCGCAAGATCCTCGCGTATTCGAAGTTCCACGGCCGCGAGATCTCGATCGAGCTGACCAAGGAAGCGCTGAAGGACCTGCTGACCGTGCAGAACCGGCAGATTTCGGTCGAAAACATCCAGAAGACCGTCGCCGACTTCTACAACATCAAGGTCGCCGACATGTATTCGAAGAAGCGTCCCGCGAACATCGCGCGGCCGCGGCAGATTGCGATGTACCTGGCGAAGGAACTCACGCAGAAGAGCCTGCCCGAGATCGGCGAGCTGTTCGGCGGGCGCGATCACACCACCGTGCTGCATGCGGTGCGCAAGATCGCCGACGAGCGCAGCAAGGACGCGCAGCTCAACCACGAGCTGCACGTGCTGGAACAGACGCTGAAGGGCTGAGCGCGCGCACCGCGCTTGATAATTCGGCCTCCGCCCCAATTTAAGGGGGGCGGTTCGGTTTTGAGGCACAATACAGGTTTGACCGCCCCGGTGGTGGCGGGCCAAGAGCCCGGCCGGCGGGGCGCTGCGAGGCTGCTGCGCTGCAGGCCGTTACTCAACGAAGGAACTCTATGCAACTGGTCAAGACCGAACGAGACACACTCCTCAGGCCGCTGCAAACGGTCAGCGGCATCGTCGAACGCCGCCATACGTTGCCGATCCTCGCCAACCTGCTGATCACCAAGAACGGCCCGGACGTTTCATTCCTGTCGACCGACCTGGAGCTGCAGATCACCACGCGCGCCGATTTCGGCGTCGGCGGCGACCAGGTGGCCACCACCGTCGCGGCCCGCAAGCTGCTCGACATCCTGCGCGCGATGCCTGACGGCCAGGTCACGCTGTCGCTCGCCGACAAGCGCCTCACCGTCCAATCGGGCAAGAGCCGCTTCGCACTGCAGACGCTCGCGGCCGACGAGTTCCCGACCGTCGCGCAGGCGAAGGATTTCGGCGCGACCCTGAGCGTCCCGCAGAAGTCGTTCCGCCAGCTGCTCGGCATGGTGCACTTCGCGATGGCGCAGCAGGACATCCGCTACTACCTGAACGGCATGCTGCTCGTCGTCGACGGCGACCAGCTGATGGCCGTGGCCACCGACGGCCACCGCCTCGCGTTCTCGTCGATGAAGATCGAGGGCGGCACGTTCGGCCGCCAGGAAGTCATCGTGCCGCGCAAGACGATTCTCGAGCTGCAGCGCCTGCTCGAGGACATCGACGACACCGTCACCATCGACATCGCGCAGACCCAGGCGAAGTTCACGTTCGGCCAGGTCGAGCTCGTGTCGAAGCTCGTCGAGGGCAAGTTCCCCGACTTCCAGCGCGTGATCCCGAAGGCGCACAAGAACACGTTCGAGATCGGCCGTGAAGAGCTGCAGCGTTCGCTGCAACGTGCGGCCATCCTGACCTCGGACAAATTCAAGGGCGTGCGCTGCATCGTCGCGCCGGGCCAGCTGAAGATCATGTCGACCAACGCCGATCAGGAAGAGGCGCAGGAAGAACTCGAAATCGCGTACCAGGGCGATACCGTCGACATCGGCTTCAACGTCACGTATCTGCTCGACGTGCTCGCGAACCTGAAGGTCGACACCGTGCAGGTGAGCCTCGGCGACGCCAGCTCGAGCGCGCTGATTACCGTGCCCGAGAACGACGAGTTCAAGTATGTCGTGATGCCGATGCGCATCTGACGCGCACGACATCGCGACACACACCAGGGGGCGGCAAGCCCCTTTGGCGTTTTTATGGCGAACTGACAACCCGCCCTTTTAGCGCCTTTTCGGCACTTCGGGCGGGCCAGGAAACTGGAGCGGCCCGGCGATTTCTCGCTGAAACGCACCGCGCCGCCACGAGAGTGGCCTCGCAGAACCGGAAGATATCCATGAGTGAACAGCACAATTCGCAACCCGATAACAGCAGCTACGGCGCCTCGTCGATCCAGATCCTCGAAGGTCTGGAAGCGGTGCGCAAGCGCCCCGGGATGTACATCGGCGACACGTCGGACGGCACCGGTCTGCACCACCTCGTGTTCGAGGTGCTCGACAACTCGATCGATGAAGCCTTGGCCGGGTATTGCAACGACATCCACGTGACGATTCACGCCGACAACTCGATTTCCGTGACCGACAACGGCCGCGGGATCCCGACCGACGTGAAGATGAACGACAAGCACGAGCCGAAGCGCAGTGCTGCCGAGATCGTGATGACCGAGCTGCATGCCGGCGGCAAGTTCGACCAGAACAGCTACAAGGTTTCCGGCGGCCTGCACGGCGTGGGGGTGTCGTGCGTGAACGCGCTGTCGAGCTGGCTGCGCCTCACCGTGCGCCGCAACGGCAAGAAGCACTTCATGGAATTCCATCGCGGCGTCGCGCAGGATCGCGTGCTCGAGCAGGTGGATGGCGTCGAAGTGTCGCCGATGCTGATCACCGGCGATACCGAGAACCGCGGCACCGAAGTGCATTTCATGGCCGATCCGACGATCTTCGGGACCGTCGAGTATCACTACGACATTCTCGCGAAGCGCATGCGCGAGCTTTCGTTCCTGAACAACGGCGTGCGGATTCGTCTCACCGATCTTCGTTCGGGCAAGGAAGACGATTTCGCGTTCGCCGGCGGTGTGAAGGGCTTCGTCGAGTACATCAACAAGACGAAGAGCAACCTGCATCCGACGGTGTTCTTCGCCAACGGCGAGAAGGACGGCGTGGGCGTCGAAGTCGCGATGCAGTGGAACGACAGCTACAACGAAAACGTGCTGTGCTTCACCAACAACATTCCGCAGCGCGATGGCGGCACGCACTTGACCGGCTTGCGGGCCGCGATGACGCGCGTCATCAACAAGTACATCACCGACAACGAAATCGCGAAGAAGGCGAAGGTCGAGACGACCGGCGACGACATGCGCGAAGGGCTGTCGTGCGTGCTGTCCGTGAAGGTGCCGGAGCCGAAGTTCAGCTCGCAGACGAAGGACAAGCTGGTTTCTTCCGAGGTTCGTGCGCCGGTTGAAGAGGTTGTGGCGAAGGCGCTGGAAGAGTTCCTGCTGGAAACGCCGATCGACGCGAAGATCATCTGCGGGAAGATTGTTGAAGCTGCTCGGGCGCGGGATGCTGCTCGGAAGGCGCGCGAGATGACGCGACGCAAGGGTGTGCTCGATGGCGTTGGTCTGCCGGGCAAGCTCGCGGACTGTCAGGAGAAGGATCCGGCTAAGTGCGAAATCTACATCGTCGAGGGTGACTCGGCAGGCGGGTCGGCGAAGCAAGGGCGTGATCGCAAGTTCCAGGCGATCCTGCCGCTGCGCGGCAAGGTGCTGAACGTCGAGAAGGCGCGCTACGACAAGCTGCTGTCGTCGGAACAGATCGTCACGCTCGTGACCGCGCTCGGGTGCGGCATCGGCAAGGAAGACTACAACCTCGACAAGCTGCGCTATCACCGCATCATCATCATGACCGACGCGGACGTCGACGGTGCGCACATCCGGACGCTGCTGCTCACGTTCCTGTATCGCCAGATGCCGGACATGATCGAGCGCGGGTACGTGTATATCGCGCAGCCGCCGCTTTACAAGATCAAGGCGGGCAAGGACGAGCGGTATCTGAAGGATGACGTGGAGCTCAACGCGCACATGCTGCGGTTGGCGCTGCAAGGGTCTGAGCTGGTGCCGGGTGAGAATGCGGCGGCGATTTCGGGTGATGCGCTTGGGGAGCTGGCGCGGTCGTATCTGCTGTCGCAGAGCGTGATCGAGCGGTTGAGCCGGTTGTATGACCCGGCTGCGCTGGAAGCGGTCATGGATGGGGTGGTGATCGATCTCTCCAGCGAGGCTTCGACTGAGGCTTCGGCGAAGGCGCTTCATGCGGCGTTGCATGACGAGGCTTTGAAGAACGAAGTTCGTGTGGTGCCTTCGTATGACCCGGTTCGCGAACAACGTGCGCTGCATGTCGAGCGCACGCACCACGGCAACGTGCGGGTTTCGGTCATCGACCAGGAATTCCAGCACACGGCGGATTATCAGCAGCTCGTGACCACCGCGAATACGTTCAAGGGGCTGATTGGGGAAGGTGCGGTCATCAAGCGCGGTGAGCGCAGCATGGCCGTCGCGGACTTCAAGAGCGCGATGAAGTGGCTGCTGGCGGATGCTGAACGCAACGTCTCCAAACAACGCTATAAGGGGCTCGGCGAGATGAACCCCGAGCAGCTGTGGGAAACGACGATGGATCCGGCAGTGCGGCGTCTGCTGCGTGTGCAGATCGAAGACGCGATTGCTGCGGACGGCATCTTTACCACCCTCATGGGGGATGATGTCGAGCCGCGGCGGGCGTTTATCGAGTCGAATGCGTTGCGGGCGGGGAATATTGACGTTTGATATGATGATGTCCTGAGTCAAAACCTCTGAATTATCTTTAAAAATCAAGGGCTTAGCAGAAATGCTAAGCCCTTTCTTTTTCAGCATACCGTCGGTTCCGACCGCTATATCAGATCACGCACGCTTTGCAACTGCCGCCTCGCAGCAGCTACTCGGACATATTGGACGTTGATACATTGTTGTCAGACCGACGATAATCTGCGAAAGATCATGTGGTGCTGTAAATTCACGGTCGCAGCTGATTTATGTCCGTTTAATGAATTTTTTTGTGGTCCGATGTTTTATTGAAAGAAACATAACAAGGAAAATAAGATGAAAGAAGTCACTCTGACTATTCGCTTCGAGGGCGGGGAAGCTGACAATGGACGTCTGCCGATCCATGACGCAGCAACAGCTGAAATGGGGCTCGCGCGAGCAGTGAATATCGTTACTCATTCATTTGCAAATGACGAGCAGATGCGAAAACGTGGCGATTCAGCGACTGGGGCGACCGTGTATGCTAGCGCCCCCAAGAAAGGCTGCTACGAACTTGAAGTTGACGTAGTATTCGATCGCGCAACTTGTGAAAAAATGGGGGTTAGCGTTATAACACCACGCTATTGGGATTACTTGACGTGGTGCTGGTCATTTGCCGCCGGAAAAAACTACGACCCCGTTACACCTTATGTGCAACGACTAGTCGAAAGCCAAGATGCGAAGATAGATGAAATTGCTGACGCATTAGAAAGCGCGATGGCAAGTCTACACAAACCGATTACCGAAGACCCCGATCATGTTTCTCTGATTTTATCTCGCAAGCATGTCGGCGACATTTTAACATTTGACGCCAAAACAAGCGAATACGTCAATATTCGCGGAGAGTCAGATGACAATGAATACGTTATCGGGAATGTCACAAAATTCAATATTTTGACAAACTATGGAAGAATGTATGATGACAAGCTTCGGCGTGTAATTTCATTCCAACTAATCGAGGATCCGACCCACCGATTAAGAACCCTCATTACGAAGTCAATGCACGAGAGAGTTAAAGGTGAAGATGGAAAGTTGCATTTTCTCGTGCGAAGAATTGAAAATGCCGTGGGAACTGTTAAGCGATATGTTGTGTCGGACGTGGTCGAGGTTCGATAAATGGATACGACAACAACGCAATATTGCACCTATTTAATCGAGGTTTGTGGCACACTAAGCGATTGGAAGGATTGGGTATCTATTGCCGGTACAGTTTCGGCAATCGGAATTGGAGCAGCGGGGCTCGCGAAGATATTTTACGAAATCCCCCGATTACGCTCTCAAAAACAAAAAGAAATCGATGAGCGCGACCGAGCCGCCCTTCTTAAGCGAACAGAATTTTTTCTCGGGCAACACCGAAGATTATTTGATACCCCCGATTTATACGAAATACTTTGTCTAATTGACAGTGTCGACATGGAAAAATTGGCGCTTCCAGAGATGTGGGATAAGAAGCGGAAACTTCTTGCTTTTTTCGAGGAAATGGCCCTACTCGTCAGCAATAAAATGATCGACGCGAACGTCGCCGACTATATGTTCAGTTATTATGTGAAGACTGCATGGAATAATGAATATTTCAGAGAAGGAATTGATCCAGCAGAAGAGCACTGGGGATTACTATTTAATTACATGAAGGAGGCTGAGCTCCGCCGCAAAGCGGTACCATCCCCAGCGCCTCATAACATGAAATTGTGAATTCATCACTTATCCACACGGCCAACCTAGTTGGCCCACACAATCTCGTTCACTTTCTCAATCGGCAGCGTATTTTTCAGCCTCCCCCTAACATCGACAGCATAGAGAAAACCATAAATTATTCTAGTGCCCACGCCTCGGGCGCTCAGTGCTGTCCGAAAATACGTTCTAGAGTCGCAGGCACCAAGGCCGCATTGGACTGTCGAATATTGGCGTGCTTGGCCTTAAGCGCGGCTACAGCAGCCTTGAGCGCGATGAACTCACTTTGTGCGGCCAGCGACGGAACGGGCACTCGAATGGCTTCGAGATTGCCCGAGATTAGCGTGCGATTGCGGGCCGCGGTCCCTGGTGATGCGGCATATACATCAGCGAAACCTTCATTGGTTGTAAAATGGTAAGCAAGAAATTCCGGCAGCATCAGCGCGGGCGTGGCCACACAGGTTAACATCCGATGATTTCCGAGACACCCGGCATCTTCCGGCTTGGCAAGTGCAATCGCCTGCTCCCATGCCATGATGTTGCTGAAAATCAAATCACCCTGTTCGATACGGAACATCTTCTGCCAGGTGAATTCGGCACCTGACACAGTGCGGCGATGAAAAGTCCCCCTGTAAAAGCTGCGAACTCCCAATTCGGTATAGCTAGCTTCGGCATCAATCTCGACTGCCCGCCGTACCAGCGGCGCAACCTCACTCATCGGAAGATACGACGCACCTGCGATAGCATCGCGAAAGCGCAGCGCCAGCAGGGAGTCGGCATCAGCCTCAATAGTGTCGAGATAAAGATTGAGTTGGGTGGTTTTGGTGCTCAGCTCGGTCAGTTTGGCAACAATGGCGTGTTGTTCAAGCAACGGTGGAAGCGGGACGTCCTGATTGAGAAACCGCTCCTCCTTCAATCGAACACGATTAGTTGTTCCTTCACTCGATGCTTTGCATAAATCGACGAACCAAGCAGATTTGACCATCGCGCCCAAGAAGGCAGGCAAACACTTCGTCTCATCTTTGATCTCGAACGATGGGAAATCGTTGCTGACGATGGCACCATCCAGTTCCGGTGGCACGATGCCTAGTGCGCCATTTCGAGCGTCAATTTTCGACAGGATAAGTTGACCTGCACGGACGAAACGGCGCCGCGTTGCCACGTCAGCACCGGCTACCTTACCGCGACTGACAACGCCCTTTCCCCAAAGCCGAATCGTGATTTCGTCATAGCTGGCATCGTGCTCCAACATGGCGCTTTCATTGGAGCGCCGAAGCAAATCACCAAGCGAAACTACCGGCCAATTATTCACGCCGCCACCTTGCTGATCAGCTCTTCGATTTCGCCCAACAAGCGCAGCACCTCCCCTTCGTGCTGACGCATGCGCGTCACCAATTCTGAGGGAGCAACGTGCTCGAACTCCTGCCTCACATTCGGATTCTTCACATCGAGGTTGTAGCCACGTGCTGCAATGTCGCTCGCGCTGACTTTCCACGCCCGCGATGTTTTCTTTCGGTCAGCCCACCACTCCAGGCATTCCGTGAACTCCTCGAACTGCATCGGCGCGGTCTTGGAGTATTTCTTGCGGCCTTCCGGCAGCGGGATTTCGTAATACCAAATGTCCTGCGTCGGAGCACCACGTTCAAAAAACAGCAGGTTGGCCGGAATATCGGTGTACGGCGCGAACACGCCCTGCGGTAGACGCACAATGGTGTGCAAGTTGAAGTCCTTGAGCAGTCGCTCCTTGATGACCGCTGCCACCCCATCGGCGAACAGCGTGCCATTGGGCACCACCACCGCCGCCCGCCCGCCTCGCTCGGAGCGGTGCGCCTTGATTTGCCCCAGCCTCGGCACCATCACGTCCTTGAACCGCAGCTTGCGCATGATGTATTGCAAAAACAGCAGCGCGGTTTCGCTAGTTTGCATGTTCGGCGGGAAGTTCGCCTTGATACCCGCCTCTTCCTCGCCGCCGAACGGTGGGTTGGTCAAGATCACGTCCACGCGCTCATTGTGACCAATGTCATTGAGCTTGATGTCCAGCGTATTGCCGTAGCCGATTTGCGGCGTTTCCAGCCCATGCAGCAGCAAGTTCATTTCCGCCAGCATGTACGGCAGCGGCTTGGCTTCCTTGCCATACAGGGTATCGTTCTGCAACATCGCCCGCAGCTTCACGTCCTTTCCAACCTGCGTGCGCAAATGTTCGTAGGCCTCAACCAGAAAGCCGCCGGTGCCGCACGCCGGGTCGAGCACAGTTTCGCCCAAGCGTGGATCGGTCGCTTGCACCATGAAACGCACCACCGGGCGCGGGGTATAGAACTCGCCAGAATCTCCCGCCGCGTCGCGCATCTCGCGCAACATGGATTCGTAAAGGTGTGAAAGGGTGTGGATTTCTTCGCTTGAAGTAAAGTGGATGCCGTTGATTTTGTTCAACACGTCACGCAGCAGGTAACCGCTGACCATGCGGTTCTGCACACCCTTGAACACGTTGGCGATGACCCGGCGCTGGCCGTTGCGGTCACCACGGTCGCCCTGCGCGCGCAAATAGGCGAACAAGCCTTGCCCCAGCTTGCCGTCCGGGCGCACGGCGGCGTCGTTGCTCAGGAACGCGAGCAGTTCATCGCCATTGATGCCATCGGGCTTCGCCGCCCAATCGCGCCAGCGGTATGGCGCTTCGATGAGTGGCTCGTAGTCTTCCCCATCGAGTGCGGCGGCATCTTCGTGGCCTTGCTCAAGGTCATCGAAGAACTTCAGGAACATCACCCACGTCAGCAGAGGCAGGCGGTCAGCATCGCCGTTCAGGCCCTTGTCCTTGCGCAGAATCTGGCGCACGGACTTGATGAGGGCGGAAAGCTGCTGCGCCGTGGTTTGCGCAGATTTTTCGGTTTTTGCTTTGCGAGCCATAATTTCTTTCATTTACTGATACAAAGCCGACTGTAGCCTGCCAAAAGCCGCGCGCAGTGCTTTCGGGCCACCAAAGTAAGCGGCGATTTCGGACGGTCTGCCGAAGCGGTCGAAGGGTTCCACCGTCAGCAATTCGGAGGGTTTTTCGAACTTGGCGAGGCCGCGTTCGATATAGCGCTCAATCACCAGACCAAGGATTTCGCGCGCAATATCGCCGTATTGCGCAAACAAGTCGGGATGCAACCGCCTCACGCGCTCGGCCCGTTCGCGGCGGGTCAACAGCGGTGCATTCCAGGCTAGATGGCATAGCAAGTCCAGTGGATCCGCATCGGGTTGGCCGGCCGCGGCAACGAGCTCATCGAAATTGATGTGCCGCTCAGCGAGCTCATGCAGCACTGCTGCACGGGTGTCTGGCTTCGCCCATGCACTTTCCAGTTCCCCGCGGGTGGGAAATAGCGATCGCACCGAGCGCGCGGTGTATTCGGTATAGCGCACCACTTGCAACTTCTTGCCGTCAGCATCCAAGTCAAAAACCAGATGGCCGATGACTTCAACCTCGCCACCATCGACATAATATTTGCGCGGTTCGGTCGGCTCGTCGTCGCCGCCAATCTCGCCGCCTTCGCCAGCTTCAGATTCCCCGTCGGCGCTATCGACCGGGGGAATGTCCGTCTGCTGCGGCTCGCTGCTTTCCGTGGCGGTAACGGTGCCGTCAGCGTCTACCGACTGTTCTTCCACGAGTACCGGAAAGCCGTCGAAATCCGGATCGGCGAAGTGCTGGGTTGCCGTGCCGGTATAGTCAATGATGTTGAAGAACTCCTTGCCATAGTCAACACGCAAGCGCGTCCCCCGCCCGATGATCTGCTTGAACTCGGATTGCGAGCCGACGACGCGGGCAAGTACCACGTTCTTGACCGTGGCCGCGTCCACGCCGGTCGTGAGCATTTGCGAGCTGGTCACAATGGCCGGCGTCGGCTTGTCCAGGTCCTGAAAGTGAGCAAGGTGGGCGAGGCCGATGTCGCCCTCATCGCTGGTGACGCGGCATACATAGTCCGAGTATTCCTTCACCAAATCAGCGTTGAGGTTCACTAACTCCTGCCGCATTTCGGACGCGTGTTCCTGATCGACGCAGAACACGATGGTCTTAGCAAAGCGATCGCTGCCTTGCATGAAGCCAGTCAGGTGCTTGGCGATAGCTTTGGTGCGAGCACGCAAAGCGACGACACGCTCGAAATCTTTGGTCTGGTACTCGTCGTCGGGAATGGTCCTCCCGTAGCGATCAACCTCGTCCCGGCTCGGCCGCCAGCCTGCGGCATCGGCACTAGTGATGATGCGATGCACGCGATACGGTGCGAGAAAGCCGTCCTCAATACCTTGCTTCAGGCTGTAAAGGTAAACAGGATTGCCGAAATACTCGTAGGTATCGCGCGTCTCGTCGCGCAACGGCGTGGCGGTCATGCCGAAGTGGACCGCCTCAGAAAAGTAGTCCAGCACCCTGCGCCAACTGCTCTCGTCGCGGGCCGCGCCACGATGGCATTCGTCGATGATGATGAGGTCGAAAAATTCGGGGCGATACTGGCGGAAAACATCCTCATTCGCCGTGGTCAGTGCCTGATAGATGCCGAAATACATGTCGCGCGCTTGGCTGGCATCGCCGCTGCTGATCTTATGGCGCGCATCGCCGAAATGGATGAAGTCCTTATCCTTCGGGTCGTCCACCAGAATGTTGCGGTCGGCGAGGAACAGGATTTTCGGACGACGGTATTCACCATTGCGATTCCATCGGCTGTTCCAGAGTTTCCAGCACACCTGAAAAGCCACACTCGTTTTACCTGTGCCGGTAGCAAGCGTTGCCAGCACGCGCTTCTTGCCAGACAGGACAGCCTCAACTACGGAGCGGATCGTCGCGTCTTGGTAGTAGCGTGGCTTCTTGCCAGAAACGAGGTTGTACGGCTCCAACAGAGTTTGCTGCGCGGTTGCCGTAAGCTCAGCGGATTGGCTCAAGCGTGCCCAAAGTTCTTCCGGCGTAGGGTAGCGTTCTACTTCGCGCTCGGTACCATTGGTGTAGTCGATCTCGATAATGCACAGGCCATTGGTGGCATAGGCGAAGCGCAGATTCATGATCTGTGCGTACTCGCGAGCCTGCTGCACGCCGTTCTCGGCAGGCAATCCGGTTTCCTTAGCCTCGACCACAGCAATCGGGAAATCGCGGCGGTAGTAGAGGATGTAGTCCGGCTTGCGCACCTTCGCGCGCCGGGCCTTACCACCGATCAGCAGGATCCGCCCATCCGTAATCGGCCGCTGTTCGCCAATGGCGTAAGGAGCGTCGCCCCAGCCGGCTTTCTGCAAAGCAGGCGTAACGTACTCGCGGCAAGTGTCAGCTTCTGTCAACGCCACCGATCTTCCCCCTATTTCCTTATTCTCTGATTGATGCCGCTTCGCAAACGATTAGTCCGCTAAGCCCAGTGGTACTTTGCAATTTCACCCGCCGAGGCGCTTAACTCGGATATCCACCACTCGATCTCCCGAACTGGTAAGCCGTCTTACGGCGCCTTGCACGTGTGGCGGATAAGCTAGTCCATGTCCGTTGTCAAGAGGTGCACACAGCCAAGCCGTTGATCTATGGGCGCTTGCCAGACGTACAGCTTGGTGGAAATTTTAACAGTTTGATAGTGTTCCCTGCTGCCGTTTGGCATTCAACGGCTGCAAGTCTGCTGCCCCGGGATTTCTCGGCAAATCCTGCTGCGCAATGCCGCTCATGGGGCGGTAACGACACAATACCGACGACCTACCGATACAATCGCTTGACTCTTTCACATATGGAAATCTACAGGGCAAAGTATGAGCAGGTACTGCGGGGACGACGATCCCAAATCCATTCTAGAAGCGGCCATCCACTGGCGCGACGCAGCGCTCTTAGGTAACCGCTCAGTCCTGAAAAATCAGCAGCTCTGGACATCGCCAGCTCTCGACTTGCTCGATGAACACTTCGTACGCAACCCAGATCTCGGCGACGGAAAATTTCTTGAGAAGTTAGAGCATCAACTCGCACCAACTTCGAACTCTACGAAGCAATTGGTCGCGGAAATGATGTGGCTTTTGTACCTCTGCCCAAGCAGCCTAACGGCAGGTCGCAAACGCAAGACCATCCAGATTATTTGGTCGTGGTCTGGTGAACCATTTCCCACGGATTCGCGCTGGCTAGATGACGACGTGCTCGCGGGCGTCGGTAGCGCCGGCCCCGGCTTCAATCAAAATCAATGGCGCGAGCTCGTCTTCCTAATCAACTTTCTCCGTCATTTCAGTGGGCTAAGCAACATTCAACAATTGGAGCTGATCGCAGACGGGTGGGCATTTGATGAATGGCTTCGCCAGATCCCCGATTGGGAAGCAAGACAGTTTCGTCACATGCTGCTCTTCTTGCTGTTCCCTGATGACTTCGAACGCATCTTCGGTCAGAACGATCGGAAGACCATCGTTCGACACTACTCGCAACGCGAGCGCCGCGTCGTCAATCGCATGGATCCGATTCAACTGGATAGAGAACTGCAAACAATTCGGAAACGCCTCGAGACAGAACGAGGTACAACCCAGCTCGACTATTACGTGCCCCCGTTGAAAGGAGAATGGGGTAGCGAAACATTCGCCGCAGCAACTGAGAACGTAACACCAGAGCACATTCGACTAGCTATTCAGGAAATCGATCGGGACGGTGTGCCAAAGGACGCTGAATCTACCGGATACGATTTGCTCCACGACGGCAAGCGCTACCCGCCCAAACTGGTTCTATCGCTAGCTGTTAAGCACGCAACTGGGGAACCACTGGATCGCGCAACGTTCTCTGGCGGCGACGACTCGTCCGCATTTCGTTTTCTACGGCGTCTTGACTTTGAAGTCGAGTCAAAAGAAGAGTCCTCCGATGGCATTCCAGCGCTTCTCGATCGCTTTCTTGAACAGGCGCGCGAAGCAAAAAATCTCTCCACAAAGGGCTACCTCAGCCAATATCGCGACCTCAAAGTACGAGTGAGTTTCGGTAAAGGCAACTTTGCCAAAGTTCCTTGGATTGCGTTTCTTGGCGATGGACAATTGACCTGCTCCCCGCGTTTAGTACGGTGACGGTGTAGAGTCCGTTCCAGAGAGGAACGGCAATGAAAAAGCGATTCACCGAAGAACAGATCATCGGTATCTTGAAGGAAGCCGAGGCTGGCCTGAAGCCGGCGGAGCTGTGTCGCAAGTACGGCATCTCGGAAGCGACCTACTACAACTGGAAAGCGAAGTTCGGCGGGATGACGGTCTCCGAAGCGCAGCGCCTGAAGGAACTGGAGCAGGAGAATAGTAAGCTCAAGCGTCTGTTGGCCGAATCGATGCTCGACAACGCCGCGCTGAAGGACTTGCTGGCTCGAAAGTAGCAAGCCCGCAGGCCAAGCGCGAAGCGGTCCGGATATTGATGACCGAACGTGCCATGGGTGTTACCCGGGCCTGCGGGCTGGTAGGGATTTCGCGCTCTCTGTTCTATTACGAATCACGCCGCCGAGTTGACGACGAAGTGCTGACTGGCCGGATGATGGCCATCGCCGCGCAGAAGCGCCGCTACGGCTATCGCCGGATTCACGTGCTGTTGCAGCGGGATGGCTACTTCGTCAATCACAAGCGTATCTGGCGCCTGTACACCAAGGCGGGACTGAGTGTGCGCAAGCGGCGACGCAAGCGTATTGCGGCTGTCGAGCGCACGCCGCTACCGTTACCAACAGGCCCGAATCAGAGCTGGTCGATGGACTTCGTTTCTGACGGGCTGGCCTATGGTCGGCGGTTTCGATGCCTGAACGTGGTCGACGACTACACGCGCGAGTGCTTGGCCATCGAGGTCGATACTTCATTGCCGGGCCTACGCGTTCAGCAAGTGCTCGAGCGGCTCAAGGAGATGCGAGGCTTACCCGCATCCATCACGGTCGACAACGGGCCGGAGTTCGCTGGTAAGGTGCTGGATGCATGGGCCTACGAAGCCGGTGTCACGCTGTCGTTCATCAGGCCTGGCAAGCCGGTGGAGAATGCCTATATCGAGAGCTTCAACGGTCGCTTCCGCGACGAATGCCTGAACGAGCACTGGTTCGTCTCAATGCGCCACGCCAAGCGGCTGATTGAGGAATGGCGTATCGAGTACAACACCGAGCGGCCTCATAGTTCGCTCGGCTATCTGACGCCTGCGCAGTTCGCCCGGGCGCACGACGCGAAGCAGCAGTTTTTAACTTCGGACTCTAACTGCAGTTCGGACTAAAACCGGGGGCAGGTCACTGGAGTATGGCTTGAGGACGCGGGATTCGAGGCTGGAGAACGCGTTCGGATTACCGTCGAGGACAAGCGGCTCATCATCACGCCGATGTGATCAGCACATTGCCCATGGTGGGCATCGCAAGTCACCCCCGATCAGGTAGCTCAATACCCGAGACTCGATACCGTTAGTAACTGTGACAAGCGACGATTGCGATGCAAGCGCAGCGGGCCGGACACTCAGGTCCGCTGCCGTTTAGCCTGTCGGCACGAGCTGCAACCCATACCAGGCGCACCACACATTTCGGTCGCTGAAATGCAAAAACCCCCGCCTGATCGGGCGGGGGTTCTTGGCTTAGGGAGCCTGACGATTACCTACTTTCACACGGGAATCCGCACTATCATCGGCGTAGAGTCGTTTCACGGTCCTGTTCGGGATGGGAAGGGGTGGGACCGACTCGCTATGGTCATCAGGCAAAGAGGGTTGTCCTGCTGGCGTGGCCAACAGAACCAATCTTGGAAGAAGCAGTAATTTTGAGTTGTGTGTATCACACACGAGAATCCAACTTGTCGCTCTGGATCTGGCGGCCGGTGCTGTCGCACGGCGCCGATCTACAAGGCAGACTTGTTATAGGATCAAGCCTTACGGGCAATTAGTATCGGTTAGCTGAACGCATTACTGCGCTTACACACCCGACCTATCAACGTCCTGGTCTCGAACGACCCTTCAAGGGGATCTAGTCCCCAGGGATATCTCATCTTAAGGCGAGTTTCCCGCTTAGATGCTTTCAGCGGTTATCTCTTCCGAACATAGCTACCCGGCGATGCCACTGGCGTGACAACCGGTACACCAGAGGTTCGTCCACTCCGGTCCTCTCGTACTAGGAGCAGCCCCCTTCAAATATCCAACGCCCACGGCAGATAGGGACCAAACTGTCTCACGACGTTTTAAACCCAGCTCACGTACCTCTTTAAATGGCGAACAGCCATACCCTTGGGACCGGCTACAGCCCCAGGATGAGATGAGCCGACATCGAGGTGCCAAACACCGCCGTCGATATGAACTCTTGGGCGGTATCAGCCTGTTATCCCCAGAGTACCTTTTATCCGTTGAGCGATGGCCCTTCCATACAGAACCACCGGATCACTATGACCTGCTTTCGCACCTGCTCGACTTGTCGGTCTCGCAGTTAAGCACGCTTATGCCATTGCACTATCAGCACGATTTCCGACCGTACCTAGCGTACCTTCGTACTCCTCCGTTACGCTTTGGGAGGAGACCGCCCCAGTCAAACTGCCTACCATGCACTGTCCCCGACCCGGATCACGGGCCAAGGTTAGAACCTCAAACAAACCAGGGTGGTATTTCAAGGACGGCTCCACCGAAACTAGCGTTCCGGTTTCATAGCCTCCCACCTATCCTACACAGATCGGTTCAAAGTCCAATGCAAAGCTACAGTAAAGGTTCATGGGGTCTTTCCGTCTAGCCGCGGGTAGATTGCATCATCACAAACACTTCAACTTCGCTGAGTCTCGGGAGGAGACAGTGTGGCCATCGTTACGCCATTCGTGCAGGTCGGAACTTACCCGACAAGGAATTTCGCTACCTTAGGACCGTTATAGTTACGGCCGCCGTTTACCGGGACTTCAATCAAGAGCTTGCACCCCATCATTTAATCTTCCGGCACCGGGCAGGCGTCACACCCTATACGTCCACTTTCGTGTTTGCAGAGTGCTGTGTTTTTATTAAACAGTCGCAGCCACCAGTTTATTGCAACCCCTTCACCCTCCTGGCGCAGGCCAGTCAAGCTACAAGGGCGTACCTTATCCCGAAGTTACGGTACCAATTTGCCGAGTTCCTTCTCCCGAGTTCTCTCAAGCGCCTTAGAATACTCATCTCGCCCACCTGTGTCGGTTTGCGGTACGGTCATCGTTAGACTGAAGCTTAGAGGCTTTTCTTGGAACCACTTCCAATTGCTTCGCTCCCGAGGGAGCTCGCGCCACACCCTTGAATTACGCGCCCGGATTTGCCTAAGCGCCTTCTCCAATGCAGCGACCGGGACTTCCAACACCCGGACAACCTTCCGCGATCCGTCCCCCCATCGCATCTAACAATGGTGCAGGAATATTGACCTGCTTCCCATCAGCTACGCATTTCTGCCTCGCCTTAGGGGCCGACTCACCCTACGCCGATGAACGTTGCGTAGGAAACCTTGGGCTTACGGCGAGGGGGCCTTTCACCCCCTTTATCGCTACTCATGTCAGCATTCGCACTTCCGATACCTCCAGCACCCTTTACAAGGCACCTTCGCAGGCTTACGGAACGCTCTCCTACCATGCGTGCTAAGCACGCATCCGCAGCTTCGGTATATAGCTTAGCCCCGTTACATCTTCCGCGCAGGACGACTCGATCAGTGAGCTATTACGCTTTCTTTAAAGGGTGGCTGCTTCTAAGCCAACCTCCTGACTGTTTTAGCCTTCCCACTTCGTTTCCCACTTAGCTATATTTGGGGACCTTAGCTGGCGGTCTGGGTTGTTTCCCTCTTGACACCGGACGTTAGCACCCGATGTCTGTCTCCCGTGATTGCACTCTTCGGTATTCGGAGTTTGCTATGGCGGGGTAATCTGCAATAGACCCCCCAACCATGACAGTGCTCTACCCCCGAAGGTGAGACACGAGGCACTACCTAAATAGTTTTCGGAGAGAACCAGCTATTTCCAGGTTTGTTTAGCCTTTCACCCCTATCCACAGCTCATCCCCTAACTTTTCAACGTTAGTGGGTTCGGACCTCCAGTACGTGTTACCGCACCTTCATCCTGGCCATGGATAGATCACCTGGTTTCGGGTCTACGCCCAGCAACTGAACGCCCTATTCGGACTCGCTTTCGCTACGCCTGCCCTATACGGTTAAGCTTGCTACTGAACGTAAGTCGCTGACCCATTATACAAAAGGTACGCCGTCACCCCTTACGAGGCTCCGACTGTTTGTATGCATGCGGTTTCAGGATCTATTTCACTCCCCTCCCGGGGTTCTTTTCGCCTTTCCCTCACGGTACTGGTTCACTATCGGTCGATCACGAGTATTTAGCCTTGGAGGATGGTCCCCCCATCTTCAGACAGGATTTCACGTGTCCCGCCCTACTTGTCGCACACCTAGTTCTTTCATACTGTTTTCGCCTACAGGGCTATCACCTGCTATGGCCGCACTTTCCAGAGCGTTCGGCTAACAATACAAATAAAGAGTGCAAGGCTCATCCCATTTCGCTCGCCACTACTTTGGGAATCTCGGTTGATTTCTTTTCCTGCGGTTACTTAGATGTTTCAGTTCACCGCGTTCGCTTCACATGGCCTATGTATTCAGCCATGGATACTCCAAAAGGAGTGGGTTTCCCCATTCGGACATCTACGGATCAAAGCTTGTTTGCCAGCTCCCCGTAGCTTTTCGCAGGCTACCGCGTCCTTCATCGCCTGTGATCGCCAAGGCATCCACCACATGCACTTGTTCGCTTGACCCTATAACGAGTCTGTCTCATCGACAGTCGTTACAGGTTGAGTTCTCGCGTTGTGCCGTATTCCAATTGAGCCGAACATGAAGTTCGAATCATCTTGAGATACATCGATACAATCACAACCCGGATAGTTTCCACGTCCATCTCAAAGACGCTTCCGCTATCCAAATTACTTACTTCTTCCAGATTGTTAAAGAACGACAGCCGATATGGTGTTACTCATATCGCTCTGACTGGCTCAATCGCCAATGAGAAAAACTCGAACCAAACTTCATTCGAATGTTTGTCATTGAGGATTATCGAAAGCGGCCGGCATTATAACCGATTAAACCGCTAACAGACAGCCTTTCTGTCTTTATCAACAGCCGATAAGCGTGAGCGCTCAATTTTGCGAGAAGCTCTGGAAAGGAGGTGATCCAGCCGCACCTTCCGATACGGCTACCTTGTTACGACTTCACCCCAGTCATGAATCCTACCGTGGTGACCGTCCTCCTTGCGGTTAGACTAGCCACTTCTGGTAAAACCCACTCCCATGGTGTGACGGGCGGTGTGTACAAGACCCGGGAACGTATTCACCGCGGCATGCTGATCCGCGATTACTAGCGATTCCAGCTTCATGCACTCGAGTTGCAGAGTGCAATCCGGACTACGATCGGTTTTCTGGGATTAGCTCCCCCTCGCGGGTTGGCAACCCTCTGTTCCGACCATTGTATGACGTGTGAAGCCCTACCCATAAGGGCCATGAGGACTTGACGTCATCCCCACCTTCCTCCGGTTTGTCACCGGCAGTCTCCTTAGAGTGCTCTTGCGTAGCAACTAAGGACAAGGGTTGCGCTCGTTGCGGGACTTAACCCAACATCTCACGACACGAGCTGACGACAGCCATGCAGCACCTGTGCGCCGGTTCTCTTTCGAGCACTCCCGCCTCTCAGCAGGATTCCGACCATGTCAAGGGTAGGTAAGGTTTTTCGCGTTGCATCGAATTAATCCACATCATCCACCGCTTGTGCGGGTCCCCGTCAATTCCTTTGAGTTTTAATCTTGCGACCGTACTCCCCAGGCGGTCAACTTCACGCGTTAGCTACGTTACTAAGGAAATGAATCCCCAACAACTAGTTGACATCGTTTAGGGCGTGGACTACCAGGGTATCTAATCCTGTTTGCTCCCCACGCTTTCGTGCATGAGCGTCAGTATTGGCCCAGGGGGCTGCCTTCGCCATCGGTATTCCTCCACATCTCTACGCATTTCACTGCTACACGTGGAATTCTACCCCCCTCTGCCATACTCTAGCCTGCCAGTCACCAATGCAGTTCCCAGGTTGAGCCCGGGGATTTCACATCGGTCTTAGCAAACCGCCTGCGCACGCTTTACGCCCAGTAATTCCGATTAACGCTTGCACCCTACGTATTACCGCGGCTGCTGGCACGTAGTTAGCCGGTGCTTATTCTTCCGGTACCGTCATCCCCCGGCCATATTAGGACCAAGGATTTCTTTCCGGACAAAAGTGCTTTACAACCCGAAGGCCTTCTTCACACACGCGGCATTGCTGGATCAGGCTTTCGCCCATTGTCCAAAATTCCCCACTGCTGCCTCCCGTAGGAGTCTGGGCCGTGTCTCAGTCCCAGTGTGGCTGGTCGTCCTCTCAGACCAGCTACTGATCGTCGCCTTGGTAGGCCTTTACCCCACCAACTAGCTAATCAGCCATCGGCCAACCCTATAGCGCGAGGCCCGAAGGTCCCCCGCTTTCATCCGTGGATCGTATGCGGTATTAATCCGGCTTTCGCCGGGCTATCCCCCACTACAGGACATGTTCCGATGTATTACTCACCCGTTCGCCACTCGCCACCAGGTGCAAGCACCCGTGCTGCCGTTCGACTTGCATGTGTAAGGCATGCCGCCAGCGTTCAATCTGAGCCAGGATCAAACTCTTCAGTTTAAACCTGTTACTGTTTTCGGTTCGGTTAAGAACCGGTCGCTCACTCAAAGCTGACAGGTATATGAATCACTTCATAAACCTGACTTACTTTAGTGTGAGACTCTTGATACTTTCGCTATCTGATCCGAAGATCAGCTCGCGGCCATCAAGCGCCCACACTTATCGGCTGTTAATTTTTAAAGAGCATTTCTGCGAGAAACCTGAAGTTTCTCAGCAGCGCTGCGTTTTCAGCAGCAGAGAAGCGGAATTATTAACCACCTTTTAAAACTCGTCAACAACTTTTTAACTACTTCGTTGCGACGGGCTGCGGTTTAATTTCATGTGCGCCAAGGGCCGCTACGACCGACCTCTACCGCACCGCTTCCCTTCTTCCCCCGCGCCGTGTTGCCGTTAGCGCGAAAGAGGCGAGATTCTAAGCATCTGCTCCGGTCTGCGCAAGCCCTTTTGTGAAAATATTTTGACACGCTGCATCGGAAGGCTGCTGAGCCCTCCTCGTGGTCATACATAAAAACACGGCGGGACTGGCCTCGGTCGCCCGTGAAGAGCCCCGCCGTCTCGAATGCAACCCCCGTCGCTCACCGCCCCACCATCGCCCTCACCACCCCATCGCGCCGAATCAGCCCGTGATACAGCGCCGCCGCGAAGTGTGCGAGGAATGTCACGAAGAACAGATAAGCCAGCACGCGATGCGCGACCCTGAGCCACGCAAACGCCACCGGATCGGCCGAGACCAGCGCCGGCAACTGCACACCGCCACCCAGCGTCACCGGATACCCGCCCGCCGACAGCATCGCCCATCCGATCAGCGGCATCGCAAGCATCAGCGCGTACAGCACGAGATGCGACCCATGCGCAGCAACCTTCTGCCACCACGGCAGATCTTCGGGCAATGCGGGCGGCTTCGACACGAACCGCACCACGATCCGCACGCAAACGAGCACCAGCACGGCAATCCCCAGCGGCTTGTGCAACGCGACCAGGAATTCGTGCCGCCCGGAAACCGACGCCACCATCCCCACTCCGATGAACAGCATCGCGACGATCATCGCGGCCATCACCCAATGCAGCAGCCTCGCCGGCAAGCTAAACGTCGTAGTCGCCTTCATCATCGTCCCTCCGCACTCAATCGCGCCGCGCCGGCCACACCGGCCTCTTCACTCGTCCGGCGCAAATACGAATCCGCGTAAGCCGCGGACCGCGCCGCCAGCAACGGATCACCCGACACCTGAATCCCTTGCGGCAACACCGTCGGGTCGTAATTCACGTCCCGGCACGGCCCGCTGTCCTGCGGCTCCACACGGTCGAGCACGAGCGTGCCGGCGTCGATCGTTGTCCGCTGCGCGGGCCAGGTCCTCGTCGCGTCGTCCACCGGGTCGCCGGGCTCCGCCAGCGTGATCAGCAGTTTCCATTTCTGCGCACCGTCCGCGATGCGCCGCGTCAGATCCTGCTGCAGCACGTTCGGATCCGCAGCCGTCGCGACGTCGCCAGCGCCCGTCGTCTGCTCCGGCACGACGCGCCACCGCACCGCCTGACGCTTGCCGGCCGCGTCGACGAAGTAGAACGCGTTCAATCCGTAATAGCTTTCGGTGACGTAGCTCGCGCTCGGCTTCGCACCCTTCACCCATGCGCGGAATGCAGCCGTCTCAGGATGCGCGCCGAAAAACGCCTTCACCTTCTCCGGATCGGGCTTGCCCGTTGCCGGATCCGGCCGGGTCGCCAGCAACTGCGCGTAGAACGCCTTCGGCGTCGCCACCGGAAACACGGGCATCGCGTTCATCCCGGTCCGCCATTGCTGGCCGTCCGGCGCGGTGAGCTTCAGCGCGAGGCTGCGGATCGGCACGCTGCTGTCGGGCGCATACGGATTCCCGCCCGGCAGCGCGAAGCGCCCGACCACCGGCGTGCGCACCGCCTTGAAGAACGGCGCGATCGAATACGCGCTCGCCGCGCCGTTGCTCTCGAAGTAACCGGTCACGCACACGCCCTTCGCGTGATTGCGCCGGAAGCCCGGATGCTCGCCGCCGGCCGTCTGCAGCGCGTCGACGAGCCGGTGTGGGGTCAGACGCGCCGGCGCCAGCCAGCCGCCCACATACCCGAACGCCACGGCCACGCCGGCCACAGCACCGCCGATCACAGCCCAGCGCCACCATCCACGCCCGGGCTCGCGCGGCGGCGAAGAAGAGGAAGATTGCTTCATGGATGCACTCCCGATCGTCAGATCATTGTCGAACGCGTGTAGGACGCCACCCGCGCCGCTTTATTCCATGAAGAAATTTTTCGTATGCTGACGGAATAAGCGGCGCCGACCGGCGTCCTACGCAGCATCTCCACGCTTATCGGCTCGCGCCCCGGCCATGCCCTCCAACGCCCCCGACGACGACGCATTGCGCGAACTCATCCCCCGGCTGCGCCGCTTCGCGCTCTGGCTGGCGCGCGATGTCCATGCGGCCGACGATCTCGTGCAGTCGACGCTCGAGCGCGCGCTGTCGCGCTGGGCAAGCCGACGCGACGACGCATCGCTGCGCAGCTGGCTATTCACGATCCTTTACCGGCAGTTTCTCGACGGCAAACGCAGCGCGAAGCGCTACGCATGGCTGCTCGGCCGCATTCGCGACGACGACGAAGCGCACTGGCCGTCAGCCGAACGCGAGGTGGCCGCACGCGCGACGCTCGAAGCGTTCGGCCGGCTTTCCGACGAACAGCGCAGCCTGCTGCTGCTCGTCGCGGTCGAGGGCTTCACGTATCAGGAAGTCGCCGACCTGCTCGACGTGCCGATCGGCACCGTGATGTCGCGACTCTCCCGCGCGCGCCAGGCACTTCGCCAGCTCAGCGACGGCGAGCTTCCCGCTCCTTCTCTCCGCTTGATGAAATGAATACGCTCCGTCCCGACGAACACGATCTCCAGGCCTATGTCGACGGCCAGCTCGACGACGATGCGCGCGCCGCGGTCGAGCGATATCTCGCGCTGCATCCGGAGAGCGCGGAACAGGTGAAGCAATGGCAACTGGATGCGCAGCGATTACGGGCCGCGCTGGAGAGCGTGCGGATGCCTGGTGAGAATCCTGCACTCGATCCGGCGGTGATTCGGGCGAAGCGTGCAGAACGCTCGCGGATGCGGTTCGCGATGGCCGCTTCGTTCGTGTTCTGTATCGGGCTCGGGACGCTCGGCGGCTGGCAGGCGCGCGGGTGGAACGCGCCGCCGCCCATCGCGCCGATGAGCGATGCGGTCGAGGCTTATCGGATGATGGTGGTCGATCAAACCGCGAAGGTCGATTACCGGCCGACGGGTGCGCGCGATTTGCAAGGGTGGCTCACCCGACGCGTGGGAGCATCGGCGAGGCTGCCGGATTTGGGTGCGGCAGGGTTCAGGCCGGTTGGCGGGCGGCTGTTTACGACCGACAGTGGCGCTACTGCCGCGATGGTGCTCTATGAGGACGATGCCGGGCGAACGCTGAGCTTCTACCTCCGGCCGGCGGAATCGAAACATCGACTGCTGCCGGCCGGGCAACGTGTGGATGGTGCGCTGCTCGCGCGGTATGGGTCGGTGAACGGGCTCAATTACGCGGTGGTCGGGCCGGTGGACAAGGTCGCGGAACGGGCCGTCGTGCAGGCGCTCGATCAGCAGATTTGAGTGGGCCATGCGTGGCCCGCGCTGCCCGCGGTTCGGCCGACGCGGCTCGGTCAGTCTGAAGCGCTCACGCCCTCCGTTCGGGTCCACAGCGTCTGGATTCGCTTTTGTGGTGGTTATCCACATCATGAACTTCGTTGCGATGTATTCTCGAATGGGCAGACTCTCTTCGGTTCCGATGTCACAGGGCTTGGCCTCTCTTGGGCGCGGGATATCCACATCGCCCGTAACGGCTCGACATACCGCCTCCTGTCGGACCACTCACCTTCGAGGTACACAGCATTTCGAGTGCCTCTGAGCGCGATGTCCACACTGCACCCACCCACCGAGCGAGCACAAAGGAATTCGATTCGGACGCTGGTTGTTCATATGCACCTGAGCGCTTCGAATCGATGTTCCTCGGTGAGTTGCACAGCGTTTCCGATTATTTTGCATGGGCATTGTCCACACGCGACACGCAATTGCGCGGCCCCCGACCGATAGCGGAGAAATTCTCGCGGGCCGTCTGCAAGCCAAGAAGCGTCGCGGTATTGAGCTTGACGAAACAGCTTCACCGGACCGAAATTCAATTCGCCCATGCCGCTCGCCCGAGATGGGCCATCCCCCCAGCCCTTCCGCACTACGCGCGCTTCACCAGACGCCAGGTTACCCAGTGCACCTTGAGCTCGCCCAGATTGTCCCTGATCAGCATATCCGGCATCGCGGCCCCGGCTTGGACGCGCAGCGTCTTGCCGCCATATTCATCCGTTTGCCATTCACCAGAAACCGGGCAGATATCGCCAGTGCGGACCTGCGCGACGGTTTCCTGGTCCACCTGCGGCGTTGACGGCGGCTCCAGGAAGTACTGCGATTCATCGGGAATGACGCCATCCGCGTATCGTTCGTCTTCCCACAACAGTCGCCAGTGCGTCTTGACCGGCACTCGCGCCTCGTCGTCCCTGAGGTTCGGCGCGCGGATGTCCCGAATGAAATAATTGAAGCAGCCGTTGTTGCGCAGACTGCGATTGCCAACCGGCACGACACCCAGCACCTTCTGTTGCTCGACGGCAACGGGTTCCCAGATGCCGTCGCAGGGCACTTTGTCACCGGATTTGATCACTGGGCCGACCGGTTCGGGGACCTCGGGCAGGCTCTCGGGAAATACTGGATACGGGAGCGTGTAGAAGCCGTGCTCGTATGCCTTCTGCGACAGAAGCAGCCCTACCGAGCGCAGTTGTGCAAGCTCGGTATGCCCCGGCTCGAAGGGCACATGCTCCATCTGGTATTCCGATGCATGCAGTAGCTGAGCGAGCGCCTCGACCTTCGGTGGATAGGGAGCAGCTTGCGCACCGCGATCCCAGTAATCGGGGTGCGGGAAGAAATACGCGTTCAGATGCCGATACCGGTCAACCGCGTATTGCAGCGACTCACCTCGCTGCCAGACGAACCGGTACCCTCGGGCCAGTTCTGACAACCCTCGATCGTAGGCAGCAAGTATCTCGAATATGGTTGGCAGATTGTCGGCCGGCATGGGCTCCGGATCATCTTCCGGCTGGGTCTTCACCGTGTTCTCATATTCGCTCGCGAAGATTGCAAACGCATCGCGCTTGCGCCTCCAGAGCGAAAAACTGGTCAGGCGTTGAAGCAACCAGAAGATTTTGCGCCGCGTCGCGTCGTCCGTCATGTCGTACTGCTTGATCGTATTCGTCATCGCTGACCTTCGTAATTCGCCGCCGATCGTGTCGTTGCGGTCACCTTGCTGTTGGACGCCTTGGTCTGGATTTCGTCACTCGCCAGCCGGCGCGTCTTCGTCGAGTAATGGATGTCATCTTCATACTTGCTGTAACCGTAAACCTTCTCGACATTCTCCCAATTCGTCTTGTGGAACTCGATCTTGACGCCGTCGAATTCCCGTTGGACGTGCAGATCGGCATGTCCGCCGATTCCGCGATGTCTTGGCCGAACAGCTTGCCGACACGATCGACAAACACCCCATAGTCAAGATCGAACTTCACGTTGAACCGTTCTCTCTTGTAGCGACAGCACAGGGCTTTGTGCTGCCGATAGCGAAACACGTTGCTTGAGTGCGATGTCGCTCACATGTTGCCGCATCGGGTGCACGAAGGCGTTGACATCGAGCACGTCGATCCGAGTCAAGGCGGAATCAGTTATTTGCGATGACCCGATCCGTCGGCCTTTGCGTTCCGAACCTCGGCGGTTCTACAGATACGGTGGAACAGGCCCTTTTCAGGCTGCGGCTTCGCTCTGCCTGTCCAGATCACGCAGTGCACATCTCGCTCGAAACACAGTCGCCGGACTGTGCTTATCCAAAGGTGTTAACAGGGTTCGTATACATACGTAGTGATAGTTAACAAGCTCGCACCGTCACAGTGGATAACCTCCGCAACGCCCTGAATTTTCAACATTAAACGGAACGCATAACCACAGGCGATACACACGCAAAACTCTGTGCAGCACAGAACAACTTTTCGCCGATTCACAGCCGTGGCGATCTATCCTCAATCGATCCACTGTGAATCCAGAGGCTTGTCGGACAGTTATCCATAGAGCGCTGTGGATAAGTTTCGCCGCAAGCTGGTCTGCTATCGAGCCACGGCAGTCAGGTACAGCCCACCGAGGATCATCGCGACGCCTCCCCATTGCGCATACGACACGCGTTCGCCGAAGAATACGATTCCAGCCAAAAAGACAAGCACGAACGTGAGCGCGGTAAACGGATACACGGCGGTAAGCCCGGCCTTGCTCAATGCGAAGATCCAGAGCACCGTGCCGCCGCCGTAGCAGATCAGCCCGAGCGCAACCCAGGCGTTGATGAATTCGGCGATTGCGTGGCGACCATCGGCCCCGACCTTGAACGCGATCTGCCCAGTTGCAGCCAGGAACACGCCGGCCAGAATGACAACGTATACGGACAGTTTCACCGGTCTTCCTCGTTGCGCTTCAATCGGTTGGCGACCATGCGGCTCTTCAGGATGGCGATGCCGGTCTTCATGCACACCGGCAGCCAGCGCAGCAGCAACTTGCGTGTCTTGTAGCCGCGCGGCGACACGTCCGGTATGCCCGATCGGTTGTCGATGTGATGTTGCTTGATGGCGTCCGGCAGCCGTTCCGCTTCCTCGGCGGCAACGAAGAAGAGCAGGTTGTAGCGGTACCACGGCTCGATGCGGGTGTCCGCCGCGATCAACGGCCGTACGAAATCGAACAGCAGATAGCCGCGCCGCGCGAACAGGTCACGCCAGAACCCGTAGCCCTGTTCGTTGATGTGGTTTTCGCCGCCCTGGCCGGGCACGGCTGCGGAAAACAGCACATGTTTGCCATGCCGGACGAGATTGTCGACGAGTATCTCGCTGGATGCCTTCGGGACATGCTCGCCGACTTCGAGGCACTGGACGAGGTCGAACGACCGCTCGAGATCGAAGTGCTTCGAAATATCGGCCGGCACGAAGCGAGCATGGTCGAACAGCAACACAGAACGATCCACATAGTCGCCGTCGATGCCTGTCACGTCCTGCACGCCGAGCTCACGATGCACACTGAGCCATGCTCCGGCGCCGCAACCGACGTCGAGGATGCTCGCAGGCCTCAGCATTGCATTGACGCTTGGCAGTACGCCGCGCGCAGACCGTACCGATCCTTCGCGCTGATACCGGTAAAACGTCTCGTCATACGGCCGCGGCGTGTCGTCCGCAATGAATCCAGGTGACATCGCAATCTCCCGATGGCGCGATCGGTGCATGACGTGGCGCGACGCAACGCACCTCGTGCACCGGCAAGCCAGTCAATCGCCCCGACAAGCCTGCTTCTCATACACCGACCATTCGCCTGCCGTCTTCACGCGCACGACGCGACAGTCCGAATTGGCGAAAAACGCGTCCGGCAGCGGTGTCTCGGCGCGGACGAAGAAATACCGGTACAGGCGTCCCTGGTGCCGCTGCCAGTTGAAGTGCCGGTACAACTGCTGCGGCGAGACGTCGGACGGCCCGACGCCGGGCAGCCGGTCGAGCCGAAAGCGAACGATCTGCGGCGGGAACCGCGCGGCATTGAAATCAACGAAACCGCGATGCTCCGCCTGATACCAGACCGGAAAGTTCTCGTAGACAAACGGATTATCCGCGGCCGCGCTCGCCCGGTCGACGATGATCCCGAGGCCGCGCTGCGCCGGTTCGATCGCGTTGGCGACCCGGTCGAAATCGGCGCTCTCGTCGGCGAAGCGCAGCACACGCGCGCCTTGCTGCGCGACGAAGCCGGCGCAGATTCCTGCAAGGATCAACTGCGTCATCAGCGCGAGCCATGATGCCCCCCGTCTATCCGGTTCCGTCGGCATCGGCCCCCTGAACATCAAAGCGTAGAACGGAAACATGAACAGCGCGAAGCGCGGGAACAGGAAGAACGTATTGATCGCGAACAGCGGCACGCCGAACCAGACAGCGGCCATGACGATCGCCGGTACATAGGCTGCGATGTGCCGGTTTGCCGTCGACGCCATCAGGAACGGTGCGGCGGCGATCAGCAGGAATGCCAGCAGCGAACCGTTGTCGGCGGCAATACCCCACGGATAGAACACGGCGGCCAATATTCGGATCACCGGATTGATAGTCCAGATCACGGTGAACGGATACATCGGCGCCAGATCCACGTCACGATGCAGCAGCGTGTACATCATCGTGACAAGCGCGAGCACTCCATATGGCCACGCGGCGAGCAGTGCGCGTGGAAACATGCCGGGCCGGCGCACGAGCAGGAACAATCCACCGATGGCGTTCGCGAACACGAAGATCAGCCCGTGCGAGAAAAACAGCGCAAGATTGACGAGCGTCAGTACAGTGCCGCGGCGAGACGTCGGGTTCTCGGCATAGTCGAGCGCGAGTGCAAGGAAGAGCATCGCCACCGGCGCGGCGACCAGGTACGAATAGAGGCCGAATTCGTACGCGAAGCCGAAAAAACCGGGCACGCACAGCCAGTCGAGGCGCGGGTCCGTGCCGAGACGCCGGCGCAGCGCGATGTACGCGGCGACGAAACCGTAGAACGACAGGGTCAGCATGACCTTGAATGCGGCAGTGACCGGCATCACGAACGACAGTGCGGCCGCCGCGCCATAGCCGAGCAGGTAGGGCGTAAACAGGTTGATCCGCAGTAGTGGCGCCCACGGCGACTGGCCGCGCAGCATGTCATGCAGCGTGGCGACCTGTGCCGCATGCTGCGGAAGATCGACCATTGGCGGGTGCGGTGCGAGCCAGAACAGCAGGCCGGCCGCCGCGACCGTCGCAACGAACAATGCGCGCAATGCGCGATCCACTGCGCGATATGGCCACGCGCGCGGCAGGCGTTCGCTTACCGTGCTGTCATCCATTGCGCGAGCCCCCCGAGTGACATTTCGACGCCGCGGCCTCGTGCCGGATCGTTGCGGCACGGGACCGATTGGCCGTCATAGCGTCTTCTCGACGATGAAGCGGGGGCGCTGCTTCGTCTCCGCATAGATCTTCGCGACATAGCCGCCGATCACGCCGAGGAACAGCAACTGCAGGCCGCCTAGAAAGTACATCGGGATCACGGTGGACGCCCAACCGGGCACCGATCGGTCCGTGAACAGCCGGATCGACAGCGCCCAGATGCCGCACACGGTCGAGGCCAGCGCGAGCAGGGCGCCAACGTATGCACTCCATTGCAGCGGCTTCGTCGAAAACGATGCGACGCCGTCCGATGCGAGCAAGATCATTCTCGCGAGCGGATATTTGCTCTTGCCGGCGAAGCGCGGTTGCCGGTCGTACCGGACGATCGCGGTGCGAAAGCCCAGCAGCGGCACGATGCCGCGCAGGAACAGGTTGACCTCGCGGAAGCCGCGCAATTCCTCGATCGCCCGGCGGCTCATCAGGCGGAAGTCCGCGTGATCCGGCAAGATGTCGACGCCGAAGCGGCGCAGCAGCCGGTAGTAACCGCGCGCGCTTACGCGCTTGAAGAAGCCGTCGCTGTCACGGCGCTGCCGTACGCCGAATACGATCTCGGCGCCGGAGTGGTACTCGCCGAGCATGCGCGGGATCGCGTCGAGGTCGTCCTGGAGATCGGCGTCGAGACTGATCAGCACGTCGCCGTTCACTTTCATGAGGCCCGCAAGCAATGCATTCTGGTGCCCGTGGTTGCGCGACAGCTTGAGGCCATGAATACGAGGATCGGCTGCATGGAAGCCTTCGATGAGGGACCAGGTCCGGTCGTGCGAACCGTCATCGACGAACGTCACGCCGCTCGCGGGGTCGATGATGCCGTCGCGGATAAGCCGGTCAAGCAGGATCGTGAGCCGGCGTACGGTTTCCGGCAACACGGCTTCTTCGTTGAAGCAGGGAATCACCAGATTGAGCGCGACCATACCCACCCCGATACCGTTACGCGTACGTTGCGATCCGCCGTCGTCATGAGGCGCTACGGGGCCGCGCAATGCGGCAGGCGGGTCGTGCATCACGCGCGCCTGTTCCCCGTGACCGGCCCGGGCCGGTTCCAGCGCTTGATTGTCGTTCGCGATCCCCGGCACAGGATTCGCGACGAATCCATTATGACGGAACGTACTCCGGACCGGTAAGACGTCGAAGTGAGGATGAACCCGGATGCGATTGCGGTTTGCCTCGAGCGCCGGACAATCCCCGGGGCATCGTCTCCGATTCAAAAAATTTTCACGAAGGGGCTTGTGCTCCTCAAAAACCCTCTCTATAATTCGCGGCTTCTTAGGCTCGTAGCTCAGTTGGTTAGAGCACCACCTTGACATGGTGGGGGTCGTTGGTTCGAATCCAATCGAGCCTACCAACGAACAAAATGAAGGGGTCCGGCAGCGCGCATTGCCTACAGGCAATCCGGCTCGCCAACATACAAACGCCACGCGGCAACATCGCGTGGCGTTTTTCTTTTTGCGGCCGAAACCACGCATGCACTTGCGCGATGCTTGGTGCGATTCACGCACGGCAAGCAGCAAGGCAATCGGCAACGCACGGCAGGCAAGGGCAGTGCGCAGAGCACGAAAAGCGGGCGCACAGCCCCCGCTCGTCAAGCATCAATGCAGATGCTTCAACTTGTCAGGATTCCGCACGACATAGATCGCGATGATCTTCCCGTCCTCGATCTCGAGCGCCGTGGTCTGCAGTTCGCCGTCGGATTCCAGCGTGACGAACCCCGGCAACCCGTTGATGAACCCGGCCCGCACGAGTTTCGATGCATGCGTCGCGAACAGCTCGGCCAGATACTCGTGCACCTTCATCACGGGCTCGAAACCGAACACCGGTTTGCCCGCGGCCGTGCGTTTGCCGCCGCCGTCGGAATGCAGGCTCACGTCCTCGGCGAGCATCGCGCCGAGCGCGCGCATGTCGCCGCTGCGTGATGCCGCGAAGAATGCCTCGGCCAGCTCGATTCCGCGCTGCTTCTCGACATGAAACCGCGGCCGCGCCTCGCGCACGTGCGTACGCGCTCGCGCGGCCAGCTGCCGGCATGCGGCCGGGTCGCGCTGGATCGTCGTCGCCACTTCGTCGAACTCGAGGCCGAACACGTCGTGCAGCAGGAATGCCGCACGTTCGAGCGGCGACAGCCGTTCGAGCGCGAGCATCAGCGGCAGCGTGACGTCCTCCTGATCATCTTCCTCAACGACCGGCTCCGGCAGCCACGGGCCGATATAGGTCTCGCGCTGGTGCCGCGCGGACTTCAGCAGATCGAGGCACATGCGCATCACCATGCGGCGCAGGAACGCCTCGGGCACGCGCACCTCGGTGCGATCGACGTCCATCCAGCGGATGAACGCGTCCTGCACGATGTCCTCGGCGTCCGCGACGGAACCGAGCATCCGGTACGCGACGCGGATCAGCGTGCGACGCAGCGGATCGAAGCTCGCCGCCGCGTCGGCCCGGTCTTCGGCACTGCCCGTGGCCGGATCGAGGTTCGTCATCAGGCCACCATCTTCGCGGCAGCGGCTTTCGCTTCAGCCGGATCGATCCACAGCCCGAAGCCGATGGCCAGCCGGTTCCAGCCGTTGATCACGTTGATCATCACCGTGAGTTTCACCTGTTCCTCCTGGCTGAAGTGATCGTTCAGCGCAGCATACGCGGCTTCGTGCGCGCCATGGCCCTCCGACAGTCGCGTGAGCGTGTCGGTCCAGCCGAGCGCCGCGCGTTCGCGGTCGGTGTAGCAGGGCGCTTCGCGCCACGCGGCCAACAGGTTGATGCGCTGCTCGGTCTCGCCTTGCTCACGCGCCTCGACCGTGTGCATGTTAAGGCAGTTCGCACACGCGTTGATCTGCGATGCGCGAATCTTGACCAGCTCGATCAGCGTCGGCTCGAGGCTCCCGGCAGCGGCAACCGATACGGTCATCCAGCTCTTCATCAGCGCGGGCGCGGCGGCAAACGGATTGAGTTTCGCAGTCATGGTTCCTTCTCCTTTCGTGTGGGTTCCGGTGATATGACGAGCGAGGCTCCCGCGCATGTGACATCGGCGAGAAATTTTTTTCAAAAACCGGGAAGCGGGCGAAGGACAGGGCAGTTGAACGTCGATCAGATGGCCGCGGCGTCAACGAGCCGACATCGGGGCCGGAATCCACTGCATGACGCCGTTCCTCGGGCGAATCCGAATCGTCGACCTTTCCTGCGTGCCGAGCGGTTGTCATGAGGCGTCGGTAATGTCGGCGCGCAGGCATGCTCATTGCGCGGACGCTCCGGGCCAGCCATCACGGGCATCGAGGGTTCGTCATGCAGTCGCTGCGGGAAGCGCGAGTGCTTACATTTGTCTTTCGCATTTGTTTCGCCCGAAATCCGATTCGCGACGTTCACATTTCTGGCCCATACTGTTCTGCACGGGCAGATGAAGTGAAGCCGCACCAGCGGCCCGGCGCGCGCGCCGGCTGTCCGACGACGCAGCAATGAAGGTCGCACGTCAGCCGCGCGCATCCGAGCGCAAGGCTTTCCTTTTTCCGGCAACGCAACGCAGCGAATCGCGACGTGGACGGTAAACCGATGAGCCTCCCTGCATCCCAGCTTCAGCGCCGTTATCAGGACGTGCGCGCCCACAGCATCGCGTTGACGGCGACGCTGTCCGCCGAAGACCAGGCCGTGCAGTCGATGCCCGACGCGAGTCCGGTGAAATGGCATCTCGCGCATACGACCTGGTTCTTCGAAACCGTCGTGCTGATGCGTCGCGTGCGCGGCTACGCGCCGTTCGACGTCGCATTCCAGTTCCTCTTCAATTCCTATTACGAAGCACTCGGCCCGCGCCATCCGCGACCGCAGCGCGGGCTGCTCACGCGTCCGTCGCTCGACGAGGTGCACGCGTACCGGCAGCATGTCGACGATGCGATGCTGCGCGCGCTCGACGGCGCCGATCCGGCGATGCTCGCCACGATCGCGCCCGAGATTGAACTCGGCCTGCATCACGAACAGCAGCATCAGGAATTGATCGTCACGGACATGCTGCATGCGTTCTCGTGCAATCCGCTGAAGCCGGCGTTCCGGCCGCGCGACAGCGCCGATACACAAGCCGCACTGGCCGCGGGCGATGCAGGCCCGTTGCGCTGGCTGCCGCAGCCGGGCGGGCTCGTCGAGATCGGCCACGACGGCGACGCATTCTCGTTCGACAACGAACGGCCGCGCCATACGGCGCTTGTGCGTCCGTGCGAGATCGCGAACCGCCTCGTGACGAATGCGGAATTCGCGGCCTTCATCGCGGACGGCGGCTACGCACGCCCCGAATACTGGCTGTCGGACGGTTGGGCGACGGTGCAGCGGGAAGGGTGGCAAGGGCCCGCGTACTGGATTGCGGACGACGGCGGTGAGCCGGACACCGTACACGCATGGCGCGCGTTCGGTCTGCACGGCGTGGAGCCGCTCGCGCCCGATGCACCCGTGTGTCACGTGAGCTTCTACGAAGCGGCCGCGTACGCGGAGTGGGCCGGCGCGCGCCTGCCGACCGAATTCGAATGGGAAGCCGCATTCGGCGCGGACGGTATTCAACAGATGCTCGGGCACGTGTGGCAGTGGACGCGTTCGTCATACGAGCCGTATCCGGGCTTTCGGCCGCTGGCGGGCGTCGCCGCCGAATACAACGGCAAGTTCATGGTCGGCCAGCAGGTCCTGCGCGGCAGCAGCATCGCGACACCGCCTGGGCACGAACGGCCGACGTACCGCAATTTCTTTCCGCCGGCAGCGCGCTGGCAATTCACGGGAGTGCGACTTGCGCGAGACGTCTGATCTGACGGCCACGAGCGGTGGCCTGCAACCCGCCCGCGATTCGCGGCCGAGCGCGTTCGAGCGCGACCTGATCGACGGACTGTCGCGCACGCCGCGCAGCATTTCGCCGAAATACTTCTACGATGCGGCCGGCTCGGCGTTGTTCGACAGCATCTGCGAACTGCCCGAGTACTACCCGACGCGCACCGAGCTCGGCATCCTGCGCGATCGCGCGGCCGAGATCGTGCGGCGCGTCGGCCCGCATGCGGATATCGTCGAATTCGGCGCGGGATCGCTCGAGAAGATCCGCGTGCTGCTCGACGCATGCGCGGACAATTACGCGAACGCGCCGGCGCGCTACGTGCCGATCGACATCTCGGCCGACTACCTGCACGGCGCGGCTGCGCGGCTGCGTGCCGCGTATCCGTGGCTCGACGTCGCGCCGATCGCGGCCGACTACACGAAGGCCGAGCAACTGGCCGAGCTGGCGGAGACGCCGCGCCGGCGCGTCGGCTTCTTCCCCGGCTCGACGATCGGCAACTTCTCGCCGGAAGAAGCCGATGCATTCCTGCGCGACGCGGCGACGCTGTTGCGCGGCGGCGGCCTGCTGGTCGGCGTGGATCTCGTGAAGGACGAGCGCGCGCTGCATCGCGCGTACAACGACGCGCAGGGCGTGACCGCGCGGTTCAACCTGAACCTGCTCGCCCGCGCGAACGCTGAGCTCGGCGCGGACTTCGATCTCGACGCATTCTCGCATTGCGCGTTCTACGACCGCGAGCGGCAGCGCATCGAGATGCATCTCGTCAGCGGTATCGCGCAAACGGTGCACGTGCGCGGCCATGCGTTCCGCTTCGAGGCCGGCGAGCGCATTCACACGGAGAACTCGCACAAGTTCACGATCGACGGTTTTCATGCGATCGCGCGCCGTGCGGGCTTCGAACCCGACACCGTATGGACCGACGCGGATAACCTGTTCAGCGTGCACTGGCTGCGCAGCGTCGACGATATCCGCGCGTAACGTCGTTCGATCCGCTCGCATGGTGTGCGTCGCCGGCGCGTTTTCCGGCAAAAATTCCCGCCCATACCGATTCGATGCGCCGTTGCAACGGCGTGTCGGATCGCCATTCACCCTTGTCCTGCAAGGCTTTGCGCCCCTCCGTAAACGACCGTTACCGGTCTCGCACAGCGGTTTCACCTGTGTCGGCGCCCGATGCCTAGACTCCAAACCGTAGTCACATGACGCACGACACGTGCAGGGAGTCGCGAAATGAGCAAGAAACTAATTCTCGGTGCAGTTCTCGGTGTAGCGGCGCTGGCAGCTTCGGGCGTCGCATCGGCCCACGTCGACCTGTCGGTGGGCATCGGTGTGCCGGGCGTCTATGCGGCGCCGGAACCGGTCTACGTCGCGCCGCCGCCGCCGGTCATGTATGCACCGGTGGGCTATCGCGACGACGAGTGGCGTGCGCGTCAGTGGCGCGAACACGAGTGGCGCCGCCGCGAATGGCGCGAGCACGAGTGGCGCGAGCGCGCGTGGCGTGACGGCGACGGCTGGCGCGGCCGCTGGGACTGAACCGGGCGACCCGCTCACGAGAACACTGATCACGACGACAAGAGGAGAGTGATCGCATGATGCCCATTCGATACATCAGGTCGTGCGCGGCGGCCGCCGTCGTTGCGCTCGCAACGATCGGCAGCGCGCATGCGGCGGGCTGCATGAAGGGCGCGGTGGTGGGCGGCGTCGCCGGCCACTACGCGGGACATCACGCCGTGGTTGGTGCGGTCGGCGGCTGTATCGTCGGCCACCACATGGCGAAGAAGCACGAGCAGGAAGTGGCGGCGCAGCGCAAGGCCGCCGCGCAGCAGGGCGTGCAGCCGGCGCAGTAAGCGGGCTCACCGGCGGAAACGGCGCCACGGTGCCGTTTCCGCCTTTCATCTTCCTTCTTCCGGCAGCGGCCGGCCGCGCGGTCCGCGCACGCGGCCAGCATGCCGCACATTGATCTGACGAATGCGCATTGCGCGCACCGTTACGATCATTTACAACGTCGAGTCGCGCGGAAATCGCGTGTTCCTAGAATGCAATCATTCGAACACGCTCCAGGGAGCAAACAATGAAAACGCAACGATATCTGTCCGTACTGGCCGCCGCGCTCCTCGCACTCGGCGCCGTTTCCGCGAACGCAGCAGCCGGCGGTAATGGTGGCGGCAACGGCGGCGGTCATGGCGCGGGCGGAATGGGCGGCAACGCGGGCGGCATGTCCGGCGGCCACATGAGCGGTGAAGCGCTGAGCAACTCGAACAGCATGCACGCGGGCGACCGCGACAAGGGCCTCGCGCGCGCAGCAGATCGCTCCGACACGATCGCCGATCGTGCAGGCACGCAGCCGGGCAACGGTCACCACGGGCACACGCACGGCCATACCGCGCATGCGTCGACGTCCACGCATCACACGCATCGCAACGCATTCGGCCGCACGCTGTAATTGCGGCGTGACGCATGTGGAGGAAGGGCGCTTCGGCGCCCTTTTTTCATGGCGGCGGCGCAACGGAAGTGTCACGCATCGCCATCGCATCGACCCCGATTTGCAACCAGCCGTAACCAGGCGCGCGAGCCCGCGAGAATACGAATCGCTTTCACGCGGATGACAAGCGGGTTCACCGCGGCCGATCGGAGAAATGAAAAAAGGGCGGCTCGTCGCCGCCCTTCGTTTCAGCGTCCCGCGCCGGCCAGCGGCGCGACGGCTGCAACAGGCTCGAACAACGCATCGGCGTGCCTGACGCGCACGAACCGCGCGGCCTCGCTGCCGTCCACCAGTGCCCGGAAATGCGCGTCGCCGCACGCGAGCTTCGCGCGCTCGTGCTCGCTCGCCACGTCGCCGTCGGCATTCGGCGTATCGACGACGAAATAGAGTCGCTCGCCGCCGTCCTGCTCCGCAAGCACCGCCCAGTCCGGGTGATAGCTGCCAAGCGGCGTCGGCACACGGAACCACGCGGGCAGCTTCGCGTAGAGCTTCACGCCGTCGTGCGCTTCGAGTGCGTCGGCGAACGCGCGCTCCGCGTCGGTCTCGCACACGACCGCCTCGTGGATCGACTTCCGCGCATCGGGCCGCAGGTTGCGCAGGTAGCCGGTCAGCGCCTCGCTCTCGAACGACTCGAGCGCATGCACGTGGCGTTCGCCGAGCTTGCGGTAGGCGATGCCCGCCACCAGCGCGAGCCGCTTGCAGCGGTTGATCGCGTCGGCGGCCAGTGCGATGAATTGCTGCGGATTCACACGGAAGTCGTCGAGCCGGCCGCTGTCGGCCAGGATCGTCGCAAGCGAGCGGCGGGTCAGCTGCGTGCGGTCCTGCAGTTCGGTGAGCAGGTCGGGCAGCGGCAGTTCGCCTTCGTCGATCAGCACCGTGCCGGCGCCCGCCACCTCGATCGCCTCAATGCCGGCCTTGCCGATATCGATCTCGGCCTTGCGCCATTGCAGCCGTGCGCGCGCGATGTCCGGCGCGTCGCGCAGCGCGGCCGTGCAATCGCGCACGAGCTTTGCGTTGTCGAACTCGACGCTGTACACGGTGCGATGGCGGATGCGGTCCCACAACGCGCGGAAGTCGTCGCCGAACACGACGGCCTTGCCCGATGCGTCGCGCCGCAACGCGATCGCGCGACGCTCGTCCGCATTGCGCACCGCGAAGCGGCCCGACAGCTTGCGCAGCGTCGCGACGATCGGGGCGCGCAGCGACTCGAACGCCTCCGGCAGCACGAGCGCGCTCTGGCGCAGCGCATCCTTCAGCCGGTCGAGCACCTTGCCCTGCGCATCGACGTAGCCCTGCTCGTGCAGATGCGCCCACAGCACGCGCGACAGCTCGATGCCGAGCGCATGCGCGGGCCCGTTGCCTTCCTGCACCGGCAGCGCCGCGAACTGGTGTTCCTCGACGATTCCGAAGCGGATGCCGGTGTCGGCCTCGATTTCCTTCTGCAGGTTCTCCGCGAATGACTCGTAGCGCTCGGTCGCGATCACGGTGAGCGTGTTCACGCCCGGGTCGCGCACGCGTTCGCCGTCCTGGTCGACGGCCAGGCGCAGCCCGCGGCCGAGCGTCTGGCGGCGCTCGCGTTCGGTCTGGATGTCGCGCAGCGTGCAGATCTGGAATACGTTCGGGTTGTCCCAGCCTTCCTTGAGCGCCGAGTGCGAGAAGATGAACTTCAGCGGCGTGTCGAACGACAGCAGCGCTTCCTTCTCGCGCATGATGAGCCCGTACGCACGCTCCGCGTTCTCGCGCGCGGCGGCGCTGCTTTCGCTCGTGTCGGTCCAGCCGCCCTTGCGATCGATCGAGAAGTAGCCGTTGTGCGCGCGCTCGACTTCGAGCGCGACGTCGACGCCGTCGAACAGCGCACGGTAGGCCGGCACGCGCGCCGCGCGCGCATATTCCTCTTCGAAGATCAGCGCGTAGTCGCCCTTCACGGGCATCCCGTTCTCGTCGTAGCGCCGATAGCGCTCGACCGAGTCGACGAAGAACAGCGACAGCACCTTCACGCCGCGCTCGGCCAGACGCAATTCCTTGTCGAGATGCTCGCGGATCGTGCGGCGGATCATCTCGCGCTGCACGGCGAGCGTGTCGATGTCGCCGAACGCTTCTCCGAGCGACAGGAACGCCTCGCCTTCCGGATGGCGCAGCTCGACGTATTCGGCGCCCTTCACCGCATGCACCTCGCCGATTCGCAGCCCCGCATACAGCGCGCGCCGGGTCAGGCGTTCAAGATCGTCTCCGTCGGTCGCCGACACGATCTGGCGCTTCACGCCGGCCGCGGTAGCGACGTCGAGCTCGATGCGCGCGCTGATCGCGCCGCGCCGGTTCGACACGCCGACGAGCCGCACGTACGGCTTGTTGTGCGCATCCTCGACGATCGCCGACGCGATCTCGATCTGCTTGACGAGCTTGCGCTCGTACGCGTCGACCGCATCGAGCCGGTACACCATGTGATGCCGGTCGACGTGCGTCGCCGAGTAGCGCAGCGTGCAGAGCGGCGCCATCGCGGCGAGCGCTTCGCGCCCGCGCCCCTCGAGCCCGCCGTCGACGCTTTGCGGCTCGTCGACGATCACGATCGGCCGCGTCGCGCGGATCAGGTCGATCGGCTTCTCGCCGCCGGTCTTCTCGCTGTCCTTGTAGAGGTTGTTGATTTCTTTCTTGTTGATCGCGGCGACCGTCATCACCATGATCTGGATCGCCGCGCTCGCCGCGAAGTGGCGCACCTGGCCGAGCTTCGCGGAGTCGTACAGGAAGTAGTCGTAAGGCACGCCCGCGTACAGCGCGCGGAAATGATCCTCGGTGATCGAGAGCGTCTTGTGCACGCCTTCCTTGATCGCGATCGACGGCACGACGATCACGAACTTCGTGAAGCCGTAGCGGCGGTTCAGCTCGAAGATCGTGCGCAGGTACACGTAGGTCTTGCCGGTGCCGGTCTCCATCTCGACGGTGAAGTCGCGCGAGCCGGGCAGGCCGGACGGCGGCAGCCCGCCGCGCAGCTGCACGTCGGCGAGATTGCGCGCGAGCGCGTCGTCGGTCAGCGACAGCCGGTTGCCCACGCCTTGCTCCGACACCGCGAAGCCGAGCGAGCCTTGCGCCGCGGCCGTCGTGCCGGGCGCGGCGTTCGCGAGTACGCTGAAGTCGCCGCGATACGATTCCTGGCCGCGAAACAGGTCGCAGACGGCGTCGATCGCCTCGCGCTGGTAGTCGAGATCCGCTTCGAAATGCAGCCGCATCACAGGCTCCGCACGCGCTTCACGCCATGCTGTTCGAGCAGCGCGGCGAGATTGAGCTTCGCGACGTCGTCGACGAAGCCGCTGTCGCGGAACAGGCACGTGACGTCGCGCGTCGCGCCGCTCGCGTCGAGCAGGTCGACGATGCCGTCGGCGAGCGGGCCCGCGTCGTCGCGCGCAATGCGCGCATCGAAGCACGCGACGATCGAGCGGCCGATCAGGTGCACGGTCTTGCCCGCGACCGCGTGATGCTCGACCGGCGTGCACAGGTCGAGGCCGAGCTTGAGCGTCAGCTCGGCGAGCAGGTCGTCCTCGCTGCGACCGGTCTTCACGTGCTCGACGGATGCGAAGAGCGCGTGGTCGAAGTCATCGCGGCGCGGATCCCATTCGATCACGTTGGTCGTGTCGAGCCGGTACACGCGGAAGCCCAGATCACCATAGCTTTCCGGATAGTCGCGCGCGACCTGCTGCGCGGCGCGGCGCAGCCGTTCCTTCGTGATTTCCGCGAGCGTGAGCGGCTTCTTCAGCTTCGCGCAGAAATCGGCGGCCGCCAGCTGCGTCTTGTCGCGGCGGTCGAGCGCCTCGGGCAGCTGCACGAGGATGTAGCGGCGCGCGCCGCCGTCGGTCGCGTTCACCTGCATCACCGCGTGCCCGGTCGAGCCCGAGCCGGCGAAGCAGTCGAGCACGATGTCGTCGCCGCGCGTGCACCAGCCGATCACGGCCGCCGCGAAATCGACCGGCTTCGGCTGGTCGAACGGGATGCCGAGCGTCTTCAGCAACGCGTCGTCGGAGCCCGCGAACGGCAGCACCGACGGCACGTTCTCGTACATGTTCTCGTCGAGGTAATAGATCCGCTGCGGCTGCGTGGTTTCATCCGGGCCGAACTCGATCTGGCCGCGCTCGATCAGCGCCTGCATCGTCGCGGGCGGGTTGCGCCAGCCGCGCGCAGGCATCGCGCACGGCTTGCCGGTGACCGGGTGAATCAGCGGCGTGAAATATTCTTCCGGCGCCTTCTTCTTGTTCGGCCATGCCATCGACACGAGGCGGTACACGCGCCCGTCGGCCGACAGCCGGTCGTACATCACCTCGCCGCCCGACAGGTTGGTCTGCGCCTTCATCCAGGCGCGGTAGGCCTTTTGCGCATCCTTCGCGTTGCCGCTGCGGTACACCGCGTCGTGCGCGGCGTCCAGCATGCGCTGCGCGTTGCGCTTCGGGCGCTTCAGCGGCGCTTGCTCGAGCAGCGTCTCGGCGTTGCGCGCGAACAGCACCAGCGATTCGTGCTGGTACGCGACGCCGCGCGCATCGCCCTTCGGGTTGCGCTTGTCCCACACGGCGACGCCGAGCTCGTTCTCCTCGCCGAAGATCTCGCGCAGCATCAGCACGAGCGCATGCACTTCGTGCTCGTCGATGTGCACGGCGATCAACCCTTCATCGGACAGCAGCGCGTGCGCGAGCTTCAGGCGCGGATACATCATGTTCAGCCAGTCCGTATGGAACCGGCCGTTCGCCTCGGTGTTGGTGCTGCGCTTCACGCCGCCTTCGGTCTGGCCCGTCATCGCCAGGTAGTGGCGGATGCTGTCGCTGAAGTCGTCCGGATAGACGAAATCGCTGCCGGTGTTGTACGGCGGGTCGATGTAGACGAGCTTCACCTTGCCCGCGTAGCTCTTGTGCAGCAGCTTCATCACGTCGAGGTTGTCGCCCTCGATCACGAGATGGCGCGTGTCGTCCCACGCGACGCTGTCGCCGGGGCACGGACGCAGCGTGCCCGTCGACGGCGTGAGCGCGGCCTGGCGCGCGCTGCGCTTGCCGTGCCAGTGGAAGCCGTAGCGCTCGTCGGCGGCGCCGACGGTGCGCTCGCCGACCAGCGCCTTCAGCACGTCGACGTCGACCGACGCGCCGTCCGGGCCTTCGGTCACGAGTTCGGGGAACAGCGCCTTCAGGCGCGCGACGTTGTCGGTGGTGAAATCCGTCGACATCGCCTGCGGGCTCGCCGCATCGAGTTTCTGCATCGTTTTTTCCATCGGAGCCCGGCCGCGTGCGCCAGGACGTCGGGCGCACTCGCGGCACCGGCGGCAATGGCCGCCCGGGCAAACCCGAAACGCTAGCGAGTCGGTCGGCGCTGGTCAAGCACCGATGTGAGGCGATCGTGCGCGCATCGGCCGCGAAACGCCCGTCCGACGGGCTGCGAGCGGCTTCGGACCGGGGTGTCGCGGCGCCGGGGCGCATGGCGCTTCCAATACGACGAAAAAAAGGGCACGTTCAGCGCAATGCGCCGGCGTGCCCGCATGGAGAATCCCGAACGAGGACGACGGGGCGCGACGCGCCCCGGCCGTGGGGTCAGAAGCGCGTGCGGATGCCCGAGGTCAGTTCGAGCTGGTTCTTCGCGCCGAACGTCGACGACACCGTGTAGCCGCCATGCAGCTTCATGTAGTCGCCGGCCAGGTACAGCTCGGTGCGCTTGCTCAGGTGATAGAACACCGACCCGTAGATCGTTTCCTTGAAGCCGTTGCCGACGCCGTTCGTCAGGCTGAACGCGCCGAGGTTCGCGTTCGGCACGAAGCCGTCCGCGTTGTACGCGGCGTTCTTGACGCGCATCTGCTGGTAGCCGAGCTCGTAGTCGAGCGCGCCCTTCGGCGCGATCTTCATCGATACCGTCCACGAATCGTCGTGGCGCTGGCCGAGCGAACCCTGATCGCCGTTGTAGCGGAAGTAGCCTGCGTTCAGCCGCACGATGCTGAACGCGTAGTTGCCGCCGACGGAGAACGTCTGGTTCGTGAAGCCGCCGTGATTCACGTGGTTGTAGAAGCCCGACACGGCGAACGGCCCGCCGTTGTAGCCGAGCGCGACCTGGTACGCGGAGCCGGTCGCGAACGCGGTGGAGTTGCTGAACTGGTAGCCGGCGCTCGCGAAGATGCCGTTGCTGAACAGCTTTTTCCACGCGAGGCCGTTGTTGTAACGCGTGCCGGTCGGGCCGGCCGCGTAGAAGATCATCTGCTTGAAGTTGTTCGAGTTGGTCCAGCCGCCTTCCTCGGTCGTGAGCTTCGCGGAGCCGTACGCGTCGCCGTAGATCGCCGATGCGTCGCGCGCAATGGTGTTCTGGAAGCCGGCCGTCAGCTTGCCGAAGCGCTCGTCCTCGACGCCGACCCACGCATCGCGGTCGAAGATCTGGCCGTCGTCTTCCATCTGGCCGTTCGCGACCACGTATTCGCTTTCGAGGCGGAAGATGATCTTCGTGCCGCCGCCGATGTCCTCGGCGCCTCGCAGGCCCCAGCGGCTGCCGCTGAACCACGGCTCGCCTTCGTTGCCCATGCCGATCACGTGGTTGCCGTTCGCGTCGGCGTGGGTCCGGTAGGTCGGAAAGCTCAGGTCCATCAGGCCGTAGAGCTGCACGCTCGACTGCGCATGCGCCTGGGTGCCGGCGCACAGGCCTGCCGCCGCGATGGAAAGGGCAAGGGTTTTTCGTTTCAAGATTGTCTCCTCCGAGCTGCCGCATTGAAATCTATTCGTTGGCAGTACGTAATGTATGCCGGCTGTTGCCGGCCACAGCGAGGAGGCCGACGTGTAGCATCGTAGAGGGTGCAATCCTTCACGCCGCTTTCCCGGAGGAAAGAATCGGATCGGTGAAAACACCGAACGCGCAACAATCACGAATCAGGCAGGCGGGACGCGGGTTGCCGAGACGTTACGTCCTACGAATCGATGCCGGAGGCGAGCCCGTCAGTCCTGCGCGTTCTTTTCGCGCAGGATGTAGCCGAGCCCGCGCAGCGTGATGATCTCGGCCGTGCTGCCCGCGAGATGCTTGCGCAGCCGGTGGATGTAGATGTCGATCGCATCCGCGCTCGGTTCGTCGTCGAGCGCGAACACGCTGTCCATCAGCCGCGCCTTCGACACCGTCTTGTTCTGCTGCAGCATCAGCGTTTCGAGAATCGCATGCTCGCGGCGGCGCAGCGCGAGCACGGCGTTGCCGCAACGGAATTCGCGCGTGCCGAACGCGTAGACGAGATCGCCGCATACGAGCTGCGTCGTGCCCACACCGGCCTGCCGGCGGATCAGTGCGCGGATTCGCGCGACCAGTTCGCGCGATTCGAACGGCTTGACCACGTAGTCGTCGGCGCCCGCGCCGAAGCAGTCGACCTTGTCGTCGACCGAGCCGTGAGCGGTCAGCATCAGCACCGGCACGTTGTCGTTGCGGCGCCGCAATCGCGCGAGCACTTCCTTGCCGCTGATGCCGGGCAGCCGCATGTCGAGCAGCACCGCGTCGTAGCGTTCGGTCTTCAGCACCGTGTCCGCGCGCTCGCCGTCGCCGACGCAGTCGACCGCGAAATCCTCGCCGCGCAGCAGGTTCACGATCCAGTGCGCGAGTTCGGCGTTGTCTTCGACCAGCAGGAGTTTCATGGGTGACTTCTCTTCAAGCGTAGGCGGGCAGCCGCACGGTCACGACGATACCGCGATTGCCGGGCCCCGGCGCGAGCGACGCGCTGCCGCCGTGCGCCTGCGCGATCTCGCGCACGATCGCGAGGCCGAGGCCCGAGCCTTCGGTGTCGGCCGACACGCGGTAGAACCGCTTGAACACGTGCGGCCGCGCTTCGGCCGGAATGCCGGGGCCGTTATCGACCACGTCGAGCACGACCGCGTCGCCGTCGCGCCGCGCGGCGACCGTCACGCAGCCGCCCGGCTGCGTATAGCGCACCGCGTTGTCGACGAGGTTCATCACAAGCGCAGTCAGCAGGCTGTCGCTGCCCGCGACGTCGAGCCGTTCGCCGAGATCGGCGCCGAGGTCGATGTCGCGCCGCTGCGCGAGCACGATCGTTTCCTCCAGCACGCTCGATACGACGGCGGCCAGATCGACGCGATGCGTGAGCAGTGTCGATGGCGTCGCTTCTGCGTGCGCGAGCAGCAGCAGCTTGTCCGTCACGTCGGCCATCTTGCGGCTGCTGCGCTGCATGCTGTCGAGCACCGACGCGAGTTCCGCATCGTTGTGCTCGCGCTGCTGCGCGTACTGGATCTGCGTGTCGAGGACGGCGATCGGGGTGCGCAGCTGATGCGCGGCGTCGGCGATGAAGCGGCGCTGCGTGGCCGTGTGCGTATTGAGCCGCGCGATGCACTGGTTGATCGCGTCGACGATCGGCCGCAACTCGTGCTGGAGCCGCTCCGGGCGGATCGGCTCCAGCTCCATCGGCCCTCGGTCGGCAACGTCGTCCTTCAGCTTCATCAACGGGCGCAGCTCGAGTGTGAGGCCGAGATAGACCAGCACGACTGCCAGCACCAGCATCAGCGACAGGCGCACGAGCTGCGGGCGCCAGATTGTCGCGACCATCGCGTCGTACGAGCGCGTCGTCTTCGCGACGACCACCGTGACCGTCTCGATCTGCCCTTCGTCGTACAGCTGGCGATCGTAAGCGGCCGCGCGCAGCCGCACGCCGTCGAGCGACGTGTCATACAGCGTCGGCTCGACGTCGTGCCGCTCGGGCAGCGCGAGCGCCGGGTTGCCGGCGAGCAGCCGGTCGTGGCCGTCGATCACCTTGTAGAACACCGAGTCGCGCGACGGCGATTCGAAGATCTCGAGCGCGGCTGGCGGCACGTCGGCAGCCGGCCGCCCGTTGCGCCATTCGACGTCCTCGCCGATCGTGCGCGCGGAAGCCACGAGCGCGCTGTCCTGCACGAGCCCGGCCGTGCGCCGCGCGGTGTCGTACGACATCGCGCCCGCGATCAGCACGAAAGCCGCGAGCGGCAGCAGCAGCCACCACAAGAGCCGCCCGCGCAGGCTGTGCGCCATTCCTTCTCCTCAATGCCGAACCGCGCCGGGGCCACCGGCGCGGTTCGGGTGTGTCGTCCGATGCGTGCGCAGCTCAGAACGCGGCGGGGCGCCACTTGAGCAAGCGCTTCTCGAGCCAGGTCAGCAGGTAGTCGGCGGCCAGCGCGACCACGGCCAGCACGATCATCGCCGCGAACACGCCGCTTGCGTTGAACGCGCCCTGGGCGGTGGAGATTAGCAGGCCGATGCCCTGCTTGGAACCCAGGAATTCGCCGACGACCGCGCCGACCAGCGCGAAGCCGAAGCTCACGTGCAGGCTCGCGAGAATCCACGACAGCGCGGACGGGATCACGACCGACGTGGTGATTTGCCGGCGCGACGCGCCGAGGATCTGCGCGTTCGCGATCAGGTAGCGGTCGGCCTCGCGCACACCCTGGAAAGCGTTGCCGAACACGACGAAGAACACCATCACGACGGCCAGCGCGATCTTCGACGCCATCCCGAGGCCGAGCGCGATCACGAACACCGAGCCGAGCACGACGCGCGGAATCGAGTTCGCGATCTGGATGTACAGGCCGAACACGTCGGCCATCAACTTGTTGCGGCCGAGCACGATCCCGCAGATCACGCCGGCGACCGAGCCGATCAGGAATCCGATCGTGGTCTCCTCGAGCGTCACCCACACCTGCGTGAGCAGCGGCCCCTGCGACGTGCCGTTGACGAACCAGTCCTGGATCTGCGCGAAGATCAGCGTCGGCTGCGAGAAGAAGAACGGATCGATCCATTTGAGCCGCGCGGCGAGTTCCCACCCGCCGAGCACGACGACGAGCACGGCGATCCGCAGGCCGATGATCAGTTGCCGGCGACGGCGCAGCCGGGTTTGAGCGGCGCGCGACTCGTCCTCGAGCGACGTTGCCGGAATGGCGGTGGGGGGAAGCGTCATGTCGGTCATGCTCCTGTCCTGTCCTTGCTGCTGTCAGCCGATCTGCACTTCTTCGCGCAGGTCGTGCCAGATGTCCTTGGAAATTTCGATGAAGCGCGTGTCGTAGCGAATCTCCGACGTGACGCGCGGGCGCGGCAGGTCGATCTCGTACACGCGCTTGAGCGTCGCGGGGCGCGCGGTCAGCACGAACACGCGGTCCGCGAGCGCGATCGCCTCCTCGAGATCGTGCGTGACGAACACGACCGAGCCCTTGTTCGCGGACCACAACTGCAGCAGCTCGTCCTGCATCAGCGTGCGCGTCTGCATGTCGAGCGCGGAGAACGGCTCGTCCATCAGCAGGATTTCCGGCTGGTTGATGAAGGTCTGCGCGAGCGCGACGCGCTTGCGCATCCCGCCGGAGAGCTGGTGCGGGTAGTGCTTCGTGAACTTGTCGAGACCGACCTTGCGGATCCATTCCTCGGCCTGCGCATACGCGACATCCTTCGAGCGGCCGCGAAACAGCGGGCCCGCCGCGACGTTGTCGATCACGTTGCGCCACGGGAACACGGCGTCGGCCTGGAACACGAAGCCGATGCGCGGGTCGATCCCGTCGACCGGGCGGCCCATCACGCGCACCTCGCCCGACGCCGGCTTCAGCAGGCCGGTGATCAGGTTCAGCGTCGTCGACTTGCCGCAGCCGGTCGGCCCGACGATCGCGATGAACTCGCCGCGTGCGACGCTCATGCTGAAGTCGCGCAACGCGACGGTGGCCTTGCCTTCCGGCGAAATGAAGCGGCACGACACATTGCGAAACTCGATCGCCGGTGTGCTCGGGGAAACTGCCTGGTTCATCGCATTCGTCCTGCGGGTGAGGAGGGCGCCGCATCGTGGCGACGCCGGGCCGGTCAGCCGGGCCGGAACGGGGAACGCGCGGCGGCGGGATCGCCGCCGCCGGCGCCTGTACCGATATCGATTACTTCGCGTTCACGAAATCGTTGGTGTAGGTGCGCGCCAGGTCGATGTGCTTGCCCTTCACCGACGGGTTGAACGCCGACAACACCTTCAGCACGGTCGCTGGGCCGTCGGCCGGCATCTTCGCGTCGGCCGTGTACATCGGCAGCGACGCCTTCAGCGCGGACACGTACAGCGCCTTGTCCTTCTGGTAGTCGGCCGGCATCTTCGCGGCGATCTCCTCCGCGCTGTGCGTGTGGATGAACTGCATCGTCTTCGCGAACGCATGCGCGAGCTTGGTGGCTTCCGCCTTGTGCGAATCGGCCCATGCCGACTGCACGTACAGGCTCGCGGCCGGATAGGTCCCGCCGAGCGCGGCGCGCGTGCCGTCGACGGTGCGCATGTCGACCAGCACCTTCGCGTCGCCCATCTTCTCGAGCGCGGACACCGTCGGCTCGGTCGTCATCCCGGCGTCGATGCGGCCCTGCTTGATCGCGGCGATGAAGCTCGCGTCGGCGCCGACCGGCAGCATCGTGTATTGCGTCGACGGCACGCCATGCTGCAGCGCGAGATATTGCGTGAGGAAGCTCGTCGACGAGCCGAGGCCGGTCACGCCGAGCGTCTTGCCTTTCGCGTCGGCCATCGACTTGAAGGTGGGGGCGGCCTTGGTCGACACCATCTCGACCTCGCCCGGCACCTGGCCGAACACGGCAATGGCCTTCACTTCCTTGCCCTTGCTCTGCAGGTCGATCGTATGGTCGTAGAAGCCGACGACACCCTGCACGGCGCCCGCCAGCAGCTCGTTCTCGGCGTCGACGCCGGCCGGCTGCGACAGCAGTTCGACATCGAGCCCCTCCGCCTTGAAGTAGCCGAGCTCCTGCGTGAGCCGCGCGGGCAGATAGATCAGCTTGGCGATCCCGCCGACCATGATCGTGACCTTGCCGCCGTCGTCGGCGAAGGCGGGGTGAGCGGCGAGCGCGCAGCTCAGGCTGGCTGCAACGGCGAGGGTGCGCAGGATGGGTCGCATCGGGGTCGTCTCCTTCGTTGTATTCGTATGGCGCGATGCTTGCTGCATCGTCCTGACGAGTATAGGGAGACGAAACCTTCCGCAACCTTTCGCGGTCCGGCGATTCGGTTAGGGGTTTTCCACGAATCCGGCGCGAATGCTCGAAGAGCGCTGCGCAAGGCGGTTTGCGCAGCGGGTCGGCGTGGCAACAGGCCTATCTATGCTGATTTCTCGGAATTACGCTTTGGCGAGCACAAAGAGAATCATCCATTGCGCCCAGACCAACAGCGGCAGCATGGCATCACGACAAAGGTGCTGGTCGACCGGGACGCACCGCGTAGCGCACCGTGCCGACTGTGATTTCTGGTTGTCGGTTCGCCTTCTGACGTGATATTTCATTTCGACGATCCAATGAGACCAACCACCATCGCCATTGCCGACGACCATCCGTTGGTAATCGAAATGTTGAAGCGCCTGCCGCAATGGAAGCCGGATTTCTTCATCTCTCAGTGCTGCAATAGCGGGGAGGAGTTGATCGACGCATTGACGCGCTCCCCGGTCGATCTCGTCGTCGTTGACTATTCGATGAATCGCGACGAGAAATCGATCGACGGTCTGAGGTTGCTGCGCAAGCTGCGCGACGTCGCGCCGAGTGCGCAATGCGTGATGCTGACCGCACAAAAAAATCCGAGCATCTTCGCGGCTGCGCTGCGCCTGGGTGTGAAAGCCGTCGCCAGCAAGGAAGACGGGATCGACGAGATCGTGCATGCGTGCCGACATGTGCGAGCCAGTCGAACGCGATATTTTTCGCCGACGGTCCGCGCGATCGTTGCACAGTCAGGCGCGAACGGCCGCGATGCACTTCCAACGTTGACGCAGAAGGAGCTTGACGTCGTGCGCCTGTTCGCGCAGGGCTACTCGTTCGCAACCATTGCGAAGATGCTCGGTCGCTCAGTCAGCACCGTCTCGACGCAGAAATACACGGCGATGAAAAAGCTGCAGGCCGATACGAATATCAACTTGATCCGCTACGCGTACGAAAGCGGGCTGATTTGACGCGGTGCACTGGCGCGCTGTCGGCAAGTAGCCGTGAAACTCGTCGGGTCCTTTATGCCGGCGATTAGCCACCTTCTCATGTGGCAAGCAGTGCCAGCTGGCCGTCAGTCGAATGACAATCAAGTTTCTGCAGAAATGGATATTTTGCGATGCCCGAATTTGGATTGAGTGAGTACGCTTCATATCCGGCGTGTCCGTTTAAGAAACTGCCGACAAACATTACGAGAGGTGGGTCATGATTTTTGTCGCGAGAATAATCAACGCAATTCTCTCGATTGTCGCGATTAATTTTATAAATATGAAGTTCACGATCCTGCCGGCGGGAACGGCATCTACGCTATTGGCCACAGCGATAGGTGTCACATTAAGTGAGTCGTTCTTTTATATTTTTAACCGAAGGAGATGACAAAATTGGCATATTCTGTCCATAGCAAGGAAATGATGCTTGTCTGCAATGTGTTCGATACCAACGATACTTTCGGCAATATTCGCATTCTGTCCGACGAGGAGCGATTGCTGATCGCAGGCGCCGGCAACCCTTGGGGAGCAGTAGTTGGTGGTCTACAAGGCTCGGTAGTCGGTGGGATCGGCGGCGCCGTTACAGGGCCAATGCTCGGTGTCCCTTGGGCTGTAAACGGCCTCGCGGGTATGGCGACGGGCGCTATCCAAGGTGCATTCGCCGGGTGGTCTAGCCCGCGCTAATAAAGCATTAGCTGAGAACCGGCTCCCGGACGCATCGAAATAGCTTGCGTCCGGGAGCCGCCATACGATACCGCGCGTCTATTCGGTTCTGGCCGGTTGGGGACGCACGCTCCTTTCCGCGACGTTGCCGCCACACTACGGGAGTGCGGGTACGGACATCCCCTCGCCAGCCGTCGACATGCAGCCGATACAGCCCGTCATACGTCGGCGACCGTCCCTCCCGCCCCCTCCCCTAATCGGAACCACACCAAGCAGGCGCACCCTGCGCACCGCCGTGATTTCCACCGGGCTCGCTACGCGTGGCGCGGCGGGATGGCCAACAGCAATCCGTCTCATAGCAATTGGCAACATGCAACTTCATGGGAAATGCAAGCGTACGAATTGACGTGTCGCAATGCTATGCGGGCTGCGTCGGGAACAAGGCATCGATATCCAGTTCGAGTGTGCGGCCGTATGCAATTTCGATTACGCGATCTGCGCTCCGGATCGTCTCCGGCCGGTGCGCGATGATGATGCGCGTGATGTTCATGCGACGCACCGCGTCGTTGATCAGGGATTCGCGATCGGTGTCGAGATGACTCGTCGCCTCGTCGAGCACGAGGATCGCGGGCCGGCGGTAGAACGCGCGGGCGAGCAGCACGCGTTGGCGCTGCCCGCCCGACAGCGACGATCCCATGTCACCGACGAGGCTTCGGTAGCCCATCGGCATCGCGGCGATGTCATCGTGAATCTGCGCGTGCCGCGCTGCCTCCTCGATTCGCGCGTCGTCGGGTTGTGGATCGAAGAAGCCGATGTTGTCCGCGATCGACCCGGCGAACAGGATGTCGTCCTGCATCACACAACCGATTTGGTCGCGATATGGATGCAGCCCGAGCTTACGGATGTCGATACCATCGACATGCACGCTGCCATGTTCGGGTGTCAGCAGGCCTAGCAGCAGCTTCACCAGCGTCGTCTTGCCATGGCCCGACGGACCGACGAGCGCAACCGACTCGCCGGGCGCAATCGAAAACGAGCAGCCGTCGAGTACCCACGGCTCCGTTTCCCCATAACGGAACCGCAAGTCGTGTACCTCGATCGCGGGCAGTGTCGCACCGCTCACATCCGTCGAGCGAGTGACCTTCGCCTCCATGTCGTCCTCGATGTCGGTGAGCACGATGTCAGCGAGACGCTCACCGTGCAGGCGCAGCATTCTGAAATCGATCAGCGTTCCGATCAGCCCGGCGCCGCGAGCCGTGAACTGGTCGGCAAAACTGATGAACGCGACCAGCATCCCGGCCGAGAACTGCCCGTCGAGCACCTGCTTGGCCGCCAGCCAGACGAGCACCACGCGGCCCGCACCGGAAATCACGCCATGCAACGTCGAGAAGCCGATCGACAGCCGCTCGATCGCGATGTGTCGATTGGTGGTCTTGACTGCCGCGTTCACATAGGTGGCGACGCGCGCTTCTTGTTTGTTCGCGAGCTTGATCGCCTGCACGCCGCGGATCGATTCGAGCAGGTTTGTCTGCGCGCGCGCCGCATGGACGATCTGTTCCTCGTTCGCCTGCCGGAACGGCCGGTACGCGATCCACCGAATCGCGCCGTACACGGTAAATAGGCCGAGCGTGAGCCACGTGAGCACCGGGCTGTAGACGAACAGCACGGCAAGCGTTGCGATCGCCATCACGCCGTCGAGCAGCGCGCCGATGAACTGCGTGGTCAGCGTCGCCTGGATCGTATTGATTGCGCTGAATCGTGACACGACGTCGCCGATGTGGCGCTGCTCGAAATATGCCATTGGCAGCCGGAGCAGGTGCGCGCAGACATTGGCAGTCCACTGCACCCCGAGCAGGCTTGAGAACCACGTCACCACCCATGAGCGCAACGCTGACACCGCGTTCTGGAATAGCACGACAAGAAGGAAACCGATGCCGAGCAGCGTCAGCAGATCCGCATCGGCCGACACCAATACTTGATCCATCACCCACTGCATGTAGAACGGCGTGACGATGCCGAAAGCTTCCAGTGCCGCGGATAGCAGTAGCACCTGGGCGAACGTTGCACGGATGCCGGTGACGTTGCCGACCAGCTTGGTCATGGAGATCGCTTCGCGCGCCCGGGTGCGCTCGAACGACGGCGACGGCATCAGCTCCAGCGCGACCCCCGTAAAGTGTTTGGAGACTTCAGCGAGCGGCAGGTCTCGACGCCCGCGCGCCGGATCGTGGATCGTGATCCGGCCGCGCGACACCGACTTCAACACGACGAAGTGATTCATGTCCCAGTGCAGAATGCATGGGCGGTGCAGCTTGCCCAGTTCGCCGAGTTCGAGCCGCAACGCACGCGAAGCAAGGCCGAGCCGGGACGCGATCAGCATCACGTCGTTGAGGGTCGCCCCCTTCAGCGACGGGTTGAAGCGTCGGCGCAGGCTGGCGAGATCGACGTCGTGGCCGAAATGGCTCGCGACCATCCCGACGCAAGCGAGCCCGCACTCGGCGGTCTGCGTCTGCAGGATTACCGGCAAGCGGCGGCAACACCCGAATTGCAGTGCATCGATCCATTTCATGATTGAACGGGCTCCGTGACGAATACGTTGAGGGCGCACATCAGGTCGACACGCGGTGGCCGAGCGCGTACAGCGGCTCAAGCACCCACTCGATTAGCCGGCGCCGGTCGATCAGCACGTCGGCCTCGAGCGCCATACCTGGCCGCAGCGCCTCGTGCTTGCCGTACGCGACGATGTCCTGGCGATCGAGTGCGACGACTACGCGGTATAGCTGCTCCGGCACGTTAGTGTGACCGGTGAGATTGGCGACTTCCTGCGGCGACAGCGCGGTACGCGACACCTCGGTCACGCGACCGAACTGCTGGCCGAATTTCTGGAACGGGTACGCTTCGTAGCGCAGCACCACGCGCGCGCCGGCGCGCACGAAGCCGATCGCACGGCTCGGCACCATCAGTTGTGCCTCGAGCGGCGCACCTTGCGGCAACAGCGATACCGCCGACTGGCCTGCGTTTACGATCTGCCCGGGCTTCGCGAGCAGTGCGGCGACGACGCTCGGCTGCGGTGCGCGCAAAATGACCGTGCGACGCGCTTCGTTCTCGGCTATCGACAGATCGACAGCCGCGAGCTTGCGGTGAATGTCGTTCTGCTGGTTTCGGGTGGTCAGAGGCAGCTCACGTAACTGCTGGCGGGTCTGGTCGAGTTGCTGGCTGACATCGAGGCGCTGGCGGGCAAGCTCATGCAGGCGCGCCTGTGCGTCGAGCAGCACGCCTTCCTGCTGCTCGACCTGGCTATTCGACGCATAGCCCAGTTCTCGCATCGACTGCAGCTTGTCGAGCTGGAGTTGCGCGAGTTGGAGCTGGCGCAGCCGCTGCGTTTTCTGCCGCTCGATCTGTATAAGCTGGTCGTCGAGTGCTGCCGCACGCGTCCTCAGGCCGCGCTGCGCTTCGCCGCTCAATTGCGACTGGCTAGCCAGATCGGTCTCCAGGCGAGAGCGCTGAAACCGCAATTGCCGGGTGACTGTTTCACGTGTGCCGCCCAGCTCGGTCGCCACTTCGGCCGAGATCGCAAGCAGTTCGGCACCGGCCGCCACCATCTGTCCTTCGCGGACCCGCGTGCCGACCACTGTGCCCGTCAACGGCGGTGCCACCGTCAGCAGCCCCGCCGCCGGCAACAGCTGGCCCGTCACGTGCTCGCGTTTCGTGTAACTGCCGAACACGAAAAACGCGACGACCGCCAGCGTCAACGCAGTCGCGACACCGATCATCAGCCAGCGCCAGGGCGGCGAATACAGGCTGACGGTACCCATCAGCTTGTGACGGGTCGCGTCGAGCGCTTCTTGGCGAAACAAGGAATTGGTCATGATGCGCTGCCTGCGGGAGGCGCTGTGCCGTCAGCGCGGCAGCCGATGCTGGCTACGTCATCGTCGCTGAGCGTGCCGAGCGCGGCGGACAGTTGCAGGCGCGCCCGCAGGTAGCGGTAGCGGACGTCGGCGAGATCGCGGATCGCTTCGAAATAGTGCTGCTGAGCATTCAGTTCGTCGATCTGCGTGCGTAGTCCAACTTCGCGCCCGAGGCGGGTCGATTTCACCTTGCTGCCGGCCGATGCGAGCACGCGTTCCTGCGCGCGGATCAGCGCGACGCCGTTGGTGATACCGAGATAGGCCGCACGGGCACGCTCGCGGGACTTGCGGCGCGCGTCTTCGAGCGCGTCGCGTGCGTGATCGCGTCGGCGGTTGGCTTCGCGGCTCGCCGACAGCGGGCCGCCGCCGGCGAACAGCGGAATCGTGACCGTCACGCCGATGATGGACGAACGGGTTTTTGACGTCGTGCCGAACAAAGTGTCGATCCCGTTCTGGTGGGCGCCCCGGCTCCAGTTCGTGCCGTAGCTCGCCTGCAGGTTCACGACCGGCAGGTGCGCGCCAATCGCGGCGACGATGTCGGCCTGTGATCGGTCGAGTTGCTTGCCCGCGATCCGCACGTCGACGTTGTCGTGGGCTGCGTCGTCCATCGCGGTCGCGAGATCGACCGGGGCGCCCCGAGGCGGGCAGTGCCACGAGATGGGCGACAGCTCTGCCGCCGTCAACCCGGTAATGCGCTGCAGCGTGCCGCTCGCGATCGCCAGATCGGCTTGCGCGCTTACTGTATGCGCCAGCGCTTTGTCGAGATTCGCGCGCGCTTCGTCGACGTCAGTCCGCGTGCCGTCGCCGATCCTCAGCGCGGTGTCTGCTTGGTCGAGTTGCTTATGGAACGCCTGCTGCGCGGCTTCGGCGGCGTGCAGCACTTCGCGGCCGAACAGGACGTCGAAATAGGCGTTGGCGACATCGATGATCAGGGATTGCGACGCCTTTTCGTACTCGATGTCGGCCTGGTCGGCAAGCGTGCGGCCGCGCTTGAAATCGGCAACGCGGGACAGATCAAGCAGCGGCTGCGTGATGGTTGCGGAAGCGCTGTGACGGCGAACGGCAGCAGCATACGCCGCGGTGGGCTGGTCCTGCTTCGTGTAGCCGCCATTGAGCTCGACCCGCGGCAGCAGCCCCGCGATACCTTGCCAGCGCTTCTCGCGGCCGGCGAGCTGCGCGTTGCGCGCCGCGCCGATGCCCGCATCGAACCGCCGCGCCGCGTTCACCGCGTCGAGTAGATCGGCGGCATGCGCCGGCCATACGGCGCCGAGCCAGCCGAGAATGGTCACCAGCCGAAAGGATCGTGTCAACATTATCTGCGTGTGCGGGGCGCTACCGGTCTGTCGGTCCACGGAACCGGGGGGAAGTTATGCCGCAAAGCAGAGGATTATTCAGTAGTACATGACGGAACGATATCGTCGTTCGTCCAATTTCCGGCCGGTGCCTGCACGATCACGAATCATGGAATGCGACGGAGCACTGAGCGGAAATGGTGACACGCGGCGCAAAGCACGGGTATGCGCGTTCCTGCGAAGAGGAATGCCCAGGAAATCAGGTGAGAACAAGATGCCGTCACCAGTAACGGATCGCTCGGGTGAGAAGCGTCGTAAGTTGCGACAGGGGCGCCACCGACCATGCCGCCCGCAACACGGTCGCGCGTATCCCCGTCGATGCGAACGCATCATTCCCGGGTCAATCAGTAAATTCGTCGCCAAACGCGCCGGCTGGAAAGCCCCTGAATCCACACGAAACTCTGATGACTCGGCCGACGCGGCGCCTGTCGTTCGCGAGGAACGACCCGCTTGTCACCGCCAGCCGAGCAGCACCCTCCCCATCGCATCGACCCCCATGTCGAACAGATGCGACACGAACGGCACGAGGTTCGGGATCATCAGTTGCACGAGCAACAGCCCGACCAGCATCGTGACGGGAAAACCAATCTGGAAGATGCCGATCTGCGGCGCCGCGCGGTTCAGGATCCCGAGCGCGAGGTTCGCGATCAGGAGCGCCGCGACCACCGGCAACGCGAGCAGCAGCCCCATCTCGAACACGGTCGCGCCGAATGCAGCTAGCGTGCGCCAGCCCGGCGCGTGCAGCAAATCGGCCGAGACCGGCAGCGACTGGAACGACGCGGCCAGCGCCGCGAATACCTGCAGGTGGCCATCCACCGCAAGGAACGCGAGCATCGCGATCGCGTTCAGGAAACGACCCATCGCCGGCGTCGCGCCGTTCGAATGCGGATCGAAGAAGGTTGCGAAACCGAGCCCCATCGACAGGCCGATGAAGTCGCCAGCCGCCTCGACGGCCGCGAACACGATCTGCATCGTGAAGCCCATCGCCACGCCGATCAGGAACTGCGTGACGACAATCCAGATGCCCTGCGCGGAGAACACGGTGACGCCCGGCATCGCGCCGAGCGTCGGCGCGACGACCAGCGCCATGAACGCTGCGATGGCGATCTTCACGCGCACGGGCACCGCCGCGTGGCCGACCACGGGCGCCGTCGCGACGAGCGCGAGCATCCGCACGAACGGCCACAGAAAAGCCGTCAGCCAGCCGTTGAGCTGCGCGTAGGTAACCGAGAACATCGCGGCGGGACGGAGCCTGGCGTGCCGCTCAGCCGGCGCCGAGCGTCGCGACGTGCAGCAGCGTCTGCCGCAGGTAGTCGAGCATCGTCGTCAGCATCCACGGCCCGGCGATCACGAGCGTCGCAGCCACCGCGAGCAGCTTGGGGATGAACGACAGCGTCGATTCGTTGATCTGCGTCGCGGCCTGGAACAGGCTCACGACGAGGCCGACCGCGAGCGCGACCAGCAGCAGCGGGGCGGCCAGCAGCAGGCCGACCATCATCGCCTGGTGCGCCAGCGTCATCACTTGTTCGGGCGTCATCGCGCGTTTCCTCCGCTTACGTGAAGCTCTGCGCGAGCGAGCCGATCAGGAGCTGCCAGCCGTCGACCAGCACGAAGAGCATCAGCTTGAACGGCAGCGACACGGTGGACGGCGACACCATCATCATCCCCATCGACATCAGCACGCTCGCGACGACCATGTCGATGATCAGGAACGGGATGAAGATCGTGAAGCCGATCTGGAAACCGGTCTTCAGCTCGCTCGTGACGAACGCGGGGACCAGCAACGACAGCGGCACGTCTTCCGGGCCCTGCATCGGCGCGGCCTTCGAGATCTTCGCGAACAGCGCGAGATCGGTCTCGCGGGTCTGCTTCAGCATGAAGCTCTTGAACGGCGCGACGCCGCGCTGCACGGCCTGCTCCATCGGCATCGCGCCGTCGGAGAACGGCTTGTAGCCGTCGGCATACGCGCGGTCCAGCACCGGCGACATCACGAAGAAGGTGAGGAACATCGCGAGGCCGACCAGCACCTGGTTCGGCGGCGTCGTCGCAGTGCCGAGCGCCTGGCGCAGCAGCGACAGCACGATGATGATGCGCGTGAAGCTCGTCATCATCAGCAGCATCGCCGGCAGGAACGACAGCATCGTGAGCAGCAGCATCGTCTGCACGCTCAGCGAATAGGTGGTGCCGCCGTTCGGGCCCGGGCTCGTGTTGAACGCGGGCAGGCCGGCCGCCTGCGCGCATGCGAGCGCGGGGGCGAGGCCGAGGATCAGCACGGGCGCGAAGCGCGCCGCGTGACGCAGGAATTCGTGTTTCATCGTGAGGCGAATACGGGAAGAAGGCGCGGCGCCATGTCAACGGTCCTTGCCGCGCCCGAAGCGCTTCGCGGCTTCTTCCGCGAGCGCATCGCGAAACCGCGCGCCGAACGTGCCGGGCTGGCCGCCGTCGCCCGCTGCGGCTGCGGCGGGTGCATCGGCCGAAGCCGGCGCCGTCGTCGTGATCGCCGCCGAGCCGGCCGGCAGCGTGTGCAGCAGCCGCACGTTGCCCGGCGCGACGCCGAGCACGAGCCAGGTATCGCCGATCTCGACGATCGTCGCACTTTCCTTCGCGCCGAGCCCGACGCTCGACACGACCTTCAGCGGGCCGCCGCGCCGCACGGGCTGGAATCCGAAGCGGCGCGCAAGCCACGCGCAGCCGAACACGAGGCCGATCACGACCGCGAGCCCGACGAGCGTCTGCAGCACCGCGCCGACGCCGAGCGACGGCACGGCCGAGCCGACCGCCACGCTCGATGCGATGGCGCCGGCGTTGTTCACCGCGTTCATGTCGGCGGCGACGGCCGGCGCGCAGGCGAATGACGCGGCGGCGGCCAGCGCCGCCACGCTGAGCAATAGGCGCGCGTCGCGGCCGGACTTCACACCGTTCACCGATTCAGCTTCCGGATGCGTTCGGCCGGCGTGATGATGTCGGTCAGCCGGATGCCGAACTTGTCGTTGACGACCACGACCTCGCCCTGCGCGATCAGGCAGCCGTTCACGAGCACGTCCATCGGCTCGCCGGCGAGGCCGTCGAGCTCGACGACCGAACCCTGCGCGAGCTGCAGCAGGTTGCGGATCGCGATCTTCGTGCGGCCCAGTTCCACGGTCATCTTGACCGGGATGTCGAGAATCATCTCGATGTCGTTGTGCGTCGAGCTGGCCGCGGCCTTCGACAGCGGCTGGAACACGCCGGCGCCGGTCGCGCCCGCCTGCACGGGCTGCTGGTTCTGTTCGGCGAGCGCGGCAGCCCAGTCGTCCAGGCCCGATTCCTCTTCCGCTGCGGCGGGGGCCGCCGGCACGGCCGCGGCCGATTCCGCGAGCGCTGCGTCGGCGAGCGCCTGCGGGTCGAGTTCGGGCGTCGGGTTCAGCTCACTCATATCCACCTTCCTTCATCGTGTCGCCCGCGCTGATCATCTTCTGCACGCGCAACGCATATTGACCATTGAAAATGCCGTAGCCGCATTCCATCACCGGCACGCCGTCGACCTTCGCGGTGATCGTGTCCTCTATCTCCAGCGGCAGCACGTCGCCCGCACGCAGGTTCAGGATCTTCTCGAAGGTCGACGGGATCTCGGCGAGATCCGCGCTCAGCTCGACCTCGGCCGACTGCACCTGCTGCGACAGCACGCGCACCCAGCGGCGATCGACCTCGAGCGCCTCGCCCTGGATCGGCGACGCGAGCACGTCGCGGATCGGTTCGACCATCGAGTACGGCATGCAGATGTGCAGCGTGCCGCCCGTCGGCCCGAACTCGATCGAGAACTGCGTGACGATCACGATCTCGTTCGGCGTCGCGACGTTCGCGAACTGCGTGTGCATCTCCGAGCGCACGAATTCGAACTGCAGCGGCCGCACGCTCTTCCACGCGGTCGTGTAGTGCTCGAACACCAGGTTCAGCAGCTTGCCGATGATCCGCTGCTCGGTGGCCGTGAAATCGCGGCCCTCGACGCGCGTGTGAAAGCGCCCGTCGCCGCCGAACAGGTTGTCGACGACGAAGAACACGAGGTTCGGGTCGAACACGAACAGCGACGTGCCGCGCAGCGGCTTCACGTGCACCAGGTTCAGGTTCGTCGGGATCGGCAGGTTGCGGGTGAACTCGCTGTACTTCTGCACCTTCACCTGGCTCACGGAGATTTCCGCCGTGCGCCGCATGAAATTGAAGATGCCGATCCGCAAGAGGCGCGCGAAGCGGTCGTTGATGATCTCGAGGCCGGGCATCCGGCCGCGGACGATCCGCTCCTGCGTCGCGATGTTGTAGGGGCGGACGCCCGACGTGTCGCGCTGCTCGTCGACCGAATCGGTTTCGCCCGTGACGCCCTTGAGGAGGGCGTCGACCTCCTCCTGGGACATGAACTCCTGGTGGCCCATGCGCGCTCCTTGTCCGGCCGCGTTACTGGACGACGAATTCGGTGAACAGCACGTCGTCGACCTTCGCGCGCTGGTTGCCCGGCTGAGTCGGCTGTTCGATCAGCTCTCGCAGTTCCGTGGCGAGCGAACGCTTGCCGTCCGGCGTCGCCAGATCCTCGGGATGCTTGTTCGACAGCGCGAGCAGGATCCGGCTGCGGATCTCCGGCATGCGCGCGGTCAGCTGCTCCTGCGCCTTCGGGTCGGTGAGCTTCAGCGACAGGCCGACGCGCAGGTAGTGCTGCATGCCGTCGTCCGACTGCAGGTTCACGGTCAGCGGGTCGAGCGGGAAGAACACCGGCGCGGCAAGCGGCGCGGGTTCGACCGGCGCGCTCGCATGGCCGACGCCTGCCTTGCTCAGGAACACGTACATGCCGCCCGCGGCGGCGGCGGCCGCGCCCAGCGCGATGACGGCGATGAGCGCGATGCGCTTGAACTTGCCGGGCGAAGCCGGCTTGTCGGCGGTCGGGTTTGCAGTCGTGGAGGCCATGTGAATGCGTGCGTGATGTCTCGTAGCATGCATTGTTCGGCATCCGGGCCGAGCCCGATGGGCGGAAAAGAGGGGGGAATTGCGGCTATCTCAGCCGATTGTCGGCCGGGTGTCGGCTCGATGCAGGGAAGGATCGCGACGGAATCCGGCCGCAGCGGGCGCGCCCGGCGGACATCGGGGCGCCGCGGCAAGGGCCCGGACGGCGGGAAGCCGCCGGAAGGGGCGGAGGCGGCAGCCTCCGCGTACAGTGTCAGATCGGCAACAGCGACAGCAACGGCGCGATCAGCACCATCGCGACGCCCGCGATCATCATCGTGAGGCTCGACACAACGCCTTCCTCGCTACCGATCTCGCGCGCCTTCGCGGTGCCCACGCCGTGGGCGGCCGCGCCGAACAGCGCGCCGCGCGCGAGCCGCGTTCGCATCGGCACCAGCGCGAGCACGATTTCGCCGAGCAGCATCCCGCAGATGCCCGTCGCGATCACGAAGAGGGCGGTGAGGTCCTTCGGTGCATGGATCTTGTCGGACACGGCGAGCGCGAACGGAGTCGAGACCGAGCGCGTCATCAGCGAGCGCTGCAGCTCGGGCGACAGGTGCAGCAGCTTCGCGAGCAGCAGCGAACCGCACACGCCCGCGCCGATCCCGACCGCGACGCCGACCGACAGCGACAGCCAGTGGCGGCGGATCAGATCGCGGTACTCGTAGATCGGCACCGCGAACGCGATCGTTGCCGGGCCGAGCAGCCACATCAGCCAGCGCGTGTCGCGGAAGTAGACCGAATACGGGATGCCGGTCAGCAGGACCAGCAGCACGAGCACCCCGGGCACGAACACGAGCGGCGAGAACAGCAGCGTCTTCCTGTATGCGTAGAGCCGCTTCGACGCGAAATACAGGGCGACCGTCAGCACGAAGCAGCCGACGGAGATCGCGGTATTCACGTGGTCGGCGGACAGGTTCGACAGCAGCGCAGGCATCCCGGGCTCCGGTTCAGTGGGCGGACACGGTGGCGAGGCGCGCACGGCGGCGCTCGGCGAACACGCGCTGCGCGGCGAGCCGGCGTTCGAGCTTCGCGGCGAGGTCGACGGCCACCGCCACCGCGACCATCACGAATGCGGTGCCGGCGAGCATGACCAGCGCGATGCGCCAGCCGTCCTCGCGGAACAGCCCGCCGTATTGAACCGCCGCGACGGCGGCGGGCACGAAGAACAGCAGCATGTCGGACAGCAGCCAGTTCGCGCCGTCCTTGACCCACGCCGGCGCGACGCGGCCCGAGAACAGCAGCGCGAGCAGCACCGCGAGGCCGATCACGCCGGACGGCACCGGCAGCCCGACCGCGCGCACGGTCCAGTCGACGGCCATCCACAGCACACCGAGCGCGGTGGCCTGAAGCACGATCCGGCCCGTACGCGCAACGTTGCCGGAAGCGGCGGGGCGGGCGGCGGCAGTGGCGTCTGGCTTGGTCATGGCGGGCTCCATACAGATATTGCGTCGATGGTGTGAGTATAGGGTTTCCCCTAACCATAAATAAAATGACTTGTCTCTATCCTTGTCATTCCAATTCGGAATTCGGTTGTATTCGCTGCACCAACCTGGGGAGTGATCGATGGAATTGCGCGCGTTGCGGTACTTCGTCGAGGTGGTCCGTCAGCAGAGTTTCACGGCGGCCGCCGACCGGCTGTTCGTCACGCAGCCAACCATCAGCAAGATGGTGAAGGCGCTCGAGGATGAGATCGGCTCGCCGCTGCTGCTGCGCGACGGCCGGCAGATGGTGCTGACCGACGCCGGGCGGATCGTGTTCCAGCGCGGCCAGGACGTGCTCGCCGCGCAGGCTCAATTGCAGTCGGAGCTGAAGGATCTCGGCACGCTCGGGCGCGGCGAGCTGACGATCGGCATTCCGCCGCTCGGCGGGTCGCTGTTCACGCCGATCATCGCCGCGTACAAGCAGCGTTATCCGAACATCGAGCTGAAGCTGTTCGAGCAGGGCGCACGGATGATCGAGGCCGCGCTGATGTCGGGCGAGCTCGAGCTGGGCGGGCTGCTGGAGCCGGTCGATCCCGCCACGTTCGACCGGTTGCCGATGGTGCGCGCGCCGCTGTGGCTCGTCGCGCCGCGCGAGTCGCGCTGGGAGCACCATAAGGCGGTGCCGCTCGCCGATCTCGCGCGCGAGTCGTTCGTGTTCTACGCGGAGAGCCTCGCGCTGCACGATGCGGTGCTCGACGCATGCCGGCAGGCCGGCTTCACGCCGTCGATCGTGAGCCGCAGCGGACACTGGGATTTCATGGCGGCCCTCGTGCACGCGGGCGTCGGCATCGCGCTGTTGCCGGAGCCGTACTGCCGGCGGCTCGACGCGCGGCAGTTCACGTGCCGGCCGATCGTCGAGCCGGAAATCACATGGGCGATCGCGCTCGGCTGGCTGAAGAAGGGTTACCTGTCGCACGCGGCGCGTGCGTGGCTCGACGTCGCGCGGGCGACGCTGCCGATCGCGTCAGGCGACGATCTGGCCTTCGGCGGGTTGCGGGCGCGCGAGTGAGGCGCGCGGCGCGGGCGGCGAAACGGTACGGGAAATCGGCGGGTGCCGGCGCGGCCCGCCGTGCGTTCAGTGCCCCATCGCCGGCCCCGCGCCTTTCTTCGGCTTCGTGATCCACACGAGCGCCGCGAGCGCGATGAACACGCCCGCCGACAGGTGGAAGAAGTCGTTGGTCGCCATCATGAAGCCTTGCTGCGTGACGAGCTGGTTGAGCTGCGCGTTGGCCGTCTGCCCGAGGATCCCGAGCTGCGCGAGCGCGCCCTGGTAGTCGGTCGTGTTCTGCGCGTAGATGCTCACCGATTCCGACAGCCGCGCGTGATGGTAGATCGCGTCGTTCTCCCAGAACGTCGAGCTGGCCGCGGTGCCGATCGCGCCAGACAGCGTGCGCAGGAAGTTCGACAGCCCCGACGCGCTTGCAAGCCGCTCGTCGGAGATGCTCGACAGCGTGATGGTCGTCATCGGCACGAAGAAGCACGCGACGCCGATGCCCTGCACGAGCCGGGGCAGGATCACGTGGTTGAACGGCACGTCGAGCGTAAACGTCGAGTTCCAGACCGACACGCCGGCGAACACGATGAACGCGAAGCTCGCGACCATCCGCAGGTCGAGCCGGTGCATGTTGCGCCCGATCAGCGGCGACAGCACCAGCGCAAGCAGCCCGACCGGCGCGGTCGCGAGGCCGGCCTTGCCGGCCGTGTAGCCCATCACGGTCTGCAGCCACAGCGGGAAGATCACGACCGAGCCGAAGAACGCCATGAAGCCGAACGAGATGATCATCGCGCCGAGCGCGAAGTTGCGATCCTTGAACAGGGACAGATCGACCACCGGTTCCTTCTCGGTCGCCTCCCATACGAGCATGAACGCCAGCGACACGACTGCGATCAGCGCGAGCGCGACGATGAAGGTCGAGTTGAACCAGTCGCGGTCCTTGCCGAGGTCGAGCATCATCTGCAGGCACGACACGCCGATCACGAGCAGCGCGAGGCCGACCGCGTCGATCCGCTGCTTCGTCGTCTTCGTCTCGCGGCCGCGCAGCAGGAAGTACGCGCAGGTCGCCGAAAAGATCCCGATCGGCAGGTTGATGTAGAAGATCCACGGCCACGTGTAGTTGTCGCTGATCCAGCCGCCCAGCAACGGGCCGAAGATCGGCGCGACGATCACGGTCATCGCCCATAGCCCGAGCGCGAGCCCGCGTTTCGCGGGCGGATAGCTGCGCATCAGGATCGTCTGCGACAGCGGCACCATCGGCCCCGACACGAGCCCCTGCAGCAGCCGGAACGCAATCAGCGTCTCGAAGTTCTCCGCGAGGCCGCACAGTGCCGACGCGATCGTGAACGCGAGCACCGACAGCGTGAACAGGCGTACTTCACCGACCCGTCGCGCGAGCCAGCCGGTCAGCGGCACAGCGATCGCGGACGCGACCGAATACGACGAGATCACCCACGTGCCTTCGCTCGTTGCGACGCCGAGGCTGCCCGAGATGGTCGGCACCGCGACGTTCGCGATCGACGTGTCGAGCACTTCCATGAAGGTGCCGAGCGCGAGCCCGACGGTGAGGAGCGCGAGCGCGCCGCCGGTCAGCGGCGCGGGTTCGGCGGCACGGGGCGCGGCGGATGCCGTGGTGGCGGACATCGGAATCTCCTAGACGCGGCGCGCGCAACGCGCCGGCACGGCGCACGGGCGCACGATACCGCGCGGCCCGGCTGGTTGGAACGGACGAAGGGAGAGATGGAGCACGTGTCTTGTCATCTTCTGCCCAGACAGAGAAATAAGCGAATGCTTAACCTAGACATCGGGCCTCCGCGCTCAGCAGTCCGGTACGTCGGGCTTCGGGCAGCCGGTGCCGCCGGGCCCGTTGGCGATGAACCGCTGCAGCAGTCCGGTGAGCAGCGCGAGTTCGTCGGCCGAGAAGCCGGCAAGCTGCGCGTTCAGCGCGGTCGCGATCAGCGACGGCAGCGCGCGGGCCGCTTCGGCGCCGCGTTCGGTCAGCGTCAGCTCGATCACCCGGCGGTCCTGTTCGCTGCGCGAGCGTGCGATCAGGCCCTTGCGTTCGAGACGATCGAGCATCCGGGTCATCGAGCCGCTGTCGTACGACATCTTGCGCGACAGCTCGAACGGCGTGCGCGCATAGCCGCGCGACAACAGCAGGATCACGCCGATCTGCTGCGCGGTGAGGTCGTACGGCTCGAGTGCGCGATCCATTCTGTCGACGAGCGCCTGCCGGGCCTTGGTCAGGTAGTAACCGAGGCTCGTTTCCAGCGCGATGGTGTCGGGATCGTAGAGGCCGCCGTTCATGCGAATTGCGCGCGCAGCAATAGTGCGTTTCAGGTCAGAACGCGCCCAGTATCTTGAAAAATGATTGCTTAGTCAATATTATTTCAGGCAACCAGTTACGACGTGCATGTTGCACTGCCGGAGACGATGTTCTGACCGCTTAGCCCGCGCTGCCGGGCACCCCGAGGATGTTTGCGATGCTGTTCCTGAAAAATGCCGCCGGCGCGCTGCGCCGCAACCTGACCGATACCGCTCATCATGTGTTCTCCGGCCCGCACCGCTGCTGGAAGATCGCGCTGTACGTGACGATGCTGGTGGTGCCGGGCGGATCGCTCGCGGCGCTCGGCTTCGCATGGTTCGATCATCGCCGGCAGCGCAATGCGAAGCAGACCGCCCGCCGCGCGAGCCAGCCGGCGGCATCGGAGCCGTCGACATGGCGGTCCGCCGCCGATCCCGCCCCGGTGCCCGTGCATTGCCACTGACGCCGCACCGCCCCCGTCATCCCGACTGAACGCCGCCCGCAACCCCGCGGCCCGGCGCCGTCCGCGGCGCATTCGTTGCCCGTCTCGCGCGCAAGCGATCCGTAATGACCGGTAAACCGGCCGGCCGCGCCGGTAACACATTCGTGCCGGCGCGCACCGTACCCTTAGGGCTGCGCAGCTTCCCCGCCGTCAGTTACCATTTGTCCGCCAGCGGCACGACGACCGCATCGCGCGACGCCGCTCGCCGGCCATCGCGCCCAGACAGGAATACCACGATGCCGTATGCCCCCCTCCCGCGCGCCCTTCGCCCGCTGAGCGCCGCCGTCGCCGTTGCGACGGCCGTGCTGCTCGCCGGCTGCGCCGTCGGGCCCGACTATCACCGGCCCGACACGTCGATCCCCGCCGCCTTCAAGGAAGCGCCGGCCGGCTGGAAGGTCGCGCAGCCTGCCGACCGGACCGACCGCGGCCCATGGTGGACTGTCTACAACGATCCGCAGCTCGACGCGCTGATCGGCAAGCTCAACGCATCGAACCAGACCATCGCGCAATCGGCCGCCGCGTACCGGCAGGCCCGCGCGCTCGTCGCCGAAGCGCGTGCCGCGTACTTTCCGACCGTCGGGCTGACCGCGTCGGGCTCGCGCTCGCGCACCGGGCGCACGTCCACGTCGTCGAGCGCATCGAGCTTCGGCAGCAGCGCGTCGATCGGCAACAGCTACAGCGTCGGTCTCGATGCGAGCTGGGAGCCCGACCTGTGGGGCAAGGTGAGCCGCAGCGTCAGCGCGCAGCGCGCGGGCGAGGCGGCCGCCGCGGCCGATCTAGCGAACGCGCGGCTCTCGCAGCAGGCGCTGCTCGCGCAGACGTACTTTCAGCTGCGCACGTCCGATGCGCTGCAGAAGCTGCTCGACGACACGGTGAAGTCGTACGGCGAGTCGCTGAGGCTCACGCAGAACCAGTACGCGCAGGGCGTCGCCGCGCGCGCGGACGTGATCCAGGCGCAGACGCAGCTGCAGAGCGCGCAAGCCGCGTCGATCGACAATGGCGTCGCGCGCGCGCAGTACGAGCATGCGATCGCGACGCTGATCGGCGAACCCGCATCGACATTCTCGCTGCCACCGAACCCGCTCGCGACGGAACCGCCGATCACGCCGGTCGACGTGCCGTCCGCGCTGCTCGAGCGCCGGCCCGACATCGCGGCGGCCGAGCGCCGCGCGGCGGCCGCGAACGAGCAGATCGGCGTCGCCATCGCCGCGTTCTTCCCGACGCTCACGCTGTCGGCCAGCGGCGGCTTTCAGAGCTCGGTGTGGTCGCAACTGTTCACGCTGCCCGCGCGGTTCTGGACGGTCGGCCCGCAGCTCGCGGCGACGCTGTTCGACGCCGGCCTGCGCGCCGCGCAGACCGATGCCGCACGCGCGACCTACGACCAGGACGTCGCCGCATACCGCCTCGCTGTGCTCACCGCGTTCCAGGACGTCGAGGACAACCTCGCATCGCAGCGCATCCTCGCGCAGGAAGTCGACGTGCAGCGACAGGCCGTCGACAGCGCGGAGCACGCGCTCGCGATCGTCACGAACCAGTACAAAGCCGGCACGGTCGCCTACCTGAACGTGCTGACCGCGCAGACCACTGCGTTCACCGCGCAGCAGAAGCTCGCGACCATCGGCGGGCAGCGGATGGTGTCGTCGGTGGGGCTCGTGAAGGCGCTCGGCGGCGGCTGGAATGCGTCGGACATGGCGCGCGAAACGGGCGACGTGGCGGCGCCGGCGTCGGCATCCGGTGCGGCGGCGCCGGCCGCGACCGCACCGTCGGCCCCCGCACCGCTCGCGCAGAAGTAAGTCGGGAAAAGGCGAGCGCGCCGCGCGCGTCAGCGCGTCGCGTCACCGAAGATCAGCGATACCTGGTTGTTACCGATCGGATGACCGAGCAGGTTCAGGAGCCCCGCGAGGTTCGCCTGCTGCTCGGGCGCCGCATGCGCGGTGCCGCGAAACGAACCCTGGCCGGGGCCGAAGCTGCCGTGCCCGTCGAGGAACAGCGGGCCCTGCGTCGTCGACAGGTCGAGATCGGCGCTCGAGCCCTTGGCCTGCAGCACCGCACGGTACGAGCCGAGCGGCTTCACGCGCGACACGCGCGAACTCATCGAATCGATCGTCACCGTCAGCTGCCCGAACGCGTTGTTGCCGATCACTCGCCAGTCGGTCCAGCCGAGCCGCACGTCGCCCTGCAGGTCGAGCGTGTTGAACGGCGTGCCGAGCCCGGCGAGCAGCGACGCGGGCACGGCCATCGCGCCCGCCGAGAGCACCGCGCCGCGCCACGTCGCATCGAGCGTGACGGGCTCGGGCATCGCCTCGGTCTGCCGCATGCGCATCCGCACGCGCCCGGTCAGTAGCGGCCAGAAGCCCGTGGTCCATTCGACCCGGCCCGGCAGCAGCGTCGCCGCGCTCTGGTCCGCGCCCGGCGCGAGCATCAGCGTGCCCGAACCGTGCCACAGCGATCCGTCCGGATCCACGAGATTCACGTGCCCGCCGGTCGCGCGCGCGAACTGCGGTGCGATCCAGGCGGCCGGCGCGAGCGCGACGAGCGTCAGCGCCGTCGCGAGCGTGCCGGCCACCACCCACGGCAATGCGGCGACGAGCCGCCGGACCCCTGGCCTCATCGGCCGACCGCCGCTTGTTTCATCCACTGCGTCATTTCTGCGTCGAGGGTTGCATCACGGCCGTCAGGTCGACCTGGCCGTCTTCCTTCAGCGCGGTCACGTGCGCTTCGCCGACCTGGACCTTGAACTGCCGGCGCGCGTCGTCGAGCCACTGCGTCCACACCGGGAACGGCACGTTCTTCATCTGGATCTGCACGCCGTTGCCGACGACCTGCGCCTGTGCGCCCTGCAGCCCGTGATCGGACAGCGAAGCGGCGAGCGCGTCCTTCAGGGCAAGACCGGTCGGCGCGACGCCCTGCGCGGCGGCCGTCAGCGACTTCGCCTCGGTGGCCTGCGCGGTCATCTGCGCAAGCTCGCGGCGCATCGTCGGCAGTTCGTGGCGGATCCGCGCGCGGCCTTCCTGCGCGGGCGACCACAGCACCGAATACGCGATCGCGACAGCCAGCACGGCGCCGCCCCAGCCGAGCAGCGTCCGCTCGCGCGGCGTGCGTTCGCCCCAGAACTGGGCCAGCGTCTGGTTCAGTTGTTCGGTCTTCATGAGCGGCTCCGGATCGTCCATTTGCCGGTGCTGCTGTCGACTTCGCCGGCCAGCCCGTTGCGCGCGAGACGCTGCGGGAAATCGGGGTCGACCTTGACCTCCGGCTTGAAGCCGACGTCGAGCCGCCGGTCGTGATAATCGAGCGACGCGATTCCGTTCAGCGGCAGCGCGCCCATCGAACGCGACAGCCCGCTCGCCAGCGCGAGGAAATCGTTCGGCGACAGCTCGCCCGCCGCCAGGCGCAGCTGATCGAGCTGGCGCTGCATCTGCGCGGGCGGATCGAGCACCGTCGTCGTCTTCGGGAAAGCCGACAGCAGCGTCTCGGTGATCTGCGCGGACAGCGCGTCACGCTCGCGCGACAACTTCCACCAGTGCAGGTTCATCCCGATCACCGCGACGCCGAGCGTGGCCGCGACAAGTGCGATCGGCACGCGCAGGCGTTTCACCGTCGCGCGGTCGAAGCGCCACGGCTGCGACTCGAATTCGAACTGGCACAGATCGAAGCGCTCGGCGAGCGCTCGCCGCGCGAATGCGTCGAACGACAGCGGTTGCGCGCCCGGCAGCAGCGGGGCATCTGCGTGCCCGACAGATGCGAGGCGCGGTTCCGCGCCCGGTTCACCGAGCTCGTAGAGTTCGATTTCGGCGCCACCCGAGAGCGCGGCGAGCGTGCCGCCGGCCCGCGACGCGGGCGCCGCGAAACCTTCGCCGAGCGCACCGCGCGCGATCGCCAGTTCGAGGCGCGGCGCACCGGCCATTGCCGGCTGCGCGCCGGCTTCGACGAGCGCCGGCTCGACCGCTGTCGCGAGTCCGAGCACCGCGGCGACCGCAGTGGGCCGCGCGACGGGTTCGGTCGCATCCGCGATCGCCCCGGCTTGCGTGGCCTCACCGTCGGCCGGCGCACCGGGCGCCGTGTCCGCCGCCGGCGCCCGCGGCGCGGGCAGGCAGCGCGTCGCGGGCACCGCGCTCAGGTGCCGGTGGCCGGCCGCGGTGAATGCGTCGCAGATCGCGCGGAACCACGCGCGATCGACGACGGCCAGCACGCGGCGGCCATCGGGCAGCGCGACCGGATCGAGCGCGATATGGCAGCCGAGCGGATCCTGGATCAGCTGATCCTCGACGATGTTGGGCAATGCCTGGCGCAGCTTCGGCCCCTTGAGCGGCGGCACGGTCGCGGCCAGCAGCAGCACGTCGCGCGCGGCGACGATCAGCACCGTCGCGTTCGCGCGCGGCAGCAGCGCGAGCGCGGCGCGGCCCGCGCGCTGCACCTGGCCGGCCTTGTCCACGAGCGTGAACGGCAGCTCGGGCCACTGCCATTCCTGCAACGGCACGGCCGGCTCGCGCGGCGGCAAAGAAACAATCAGCGTGCTCAAGAGCTCCTCTCCCGAATGGCGTCGTTATAGCTGGTCGCGGATGCGCACGACCCGCGTCGAGTGCGTGGTCGAATCACGATACACGAGCGAGGTGCGATCGACCTCCGCGCGATCGTGCTGAATCCGGCCATGCACGATGAAATAACTCGAATTGACGTCGACGAGGCTCGAGTCGATCGTCACGTTCGGCGCGCCGGCGCCGCGCAGCGCGAGCTGCACGTCGCCGGTGTTGCGGAAAAACACGGTCTCGCGGCGCGACACGAGCGCCTGCGCGGACGACACGCTCATTCCCGGCACCAGCGCCGCGATCACCTCGGCCGGCGCGGTGTTCATGTTCACCGGCGTGGTGGTCGGCAGCACGGTGACGAACGGGCGCAGTCGCGCGACCATCTCGGGCGTCACGCCGTCGACGTCGAGCAGGCTGTCGACGCCCGTCATCACGAGCGGCGCGGGCCCGCGGTCGCCGTCGGACATCCCCGGTTCGTCGGTGATGTTGCCGGTCATGTCGCCGCCTGGCACCGGCGCGGTCGCGGCCGTCCCGGCGCCGGGCAGCGTCGGCGTCTGGAAGCGCGTCGCCGAGTGCATCAGGCCCGCGCGCATCTGCAGCGCGATCCGCTTCGCGAACGCGCCGTCGTAGCCGAGCGTCGTCAGCAGCCGCTGGAACGCCTGGAGCTGTATCACGTTCAACTGCAGCACGCCCGGCGCCGGCGACGACACGAGGTTGCGCAGGTTGTACTTCGCCTGCGCGTCCTCGATCGATCCGGAGATGTAGGTGTCTTCGCCGCCGTTGTCGTTCGGCGCGCCGATCCGGCCGAGGAAGTCCGACAGCTTGGTCTTCGCGATCGGTACGGCCCAGATCCCGCCGAGATAGGTGATGCCGGGCGCCGTGTCGCCCTCGGAGCGCAGGATCATGCGCGTCCAGTCGAGCGCGCCGCGCGCGACCCACTGCGCCTGCGCGATCACGCGCTGGTTCTCGATGCGGCGAATCTGCACCTGCTGGCGCCACAGCATCCCGGATACGAGGATTGCCGACAGCGCGACGACGAGCAGCGCGGTGATGATCGCCGCGCCGCGCTCGCGGCGGATGGATGCATGCGCGCGTGCGCCGCGGCGAGCGGCGAACCGGGAACGGCGAGGGCGCGCGCGCATCGTCATTCCCCGACGAGGAAGATGCGCGTGACGGGCACGCGCAGCGACGTCGCGCCGATGCGGACCTGCAGCCCCGTCACCGCGCGTGTCGGCGGCGCGTTGCCGATCTGCGGCACTTTCAGCGCATCGTTGTTCTGCGACAGCGCGTCGTTGGCCGTCTGCAGGTTGGTGGTCCAGCCGACGCGCGGCACGTACAGCTTCGCGTCGATCGCACCGACGCCGCCCATCAGCGCGACCCAGCTCCAGCCGTCGACGCTGCTGTCCTTCAGCACGTCGCGCAAGCGGTTCGCGTCGTCGAGTGGCGGCGACGCATAGCGCACGACGCGCCCGCCGGCGATCCGGTAGCGGACCACCTGCAGCCGCGGCGCGGCGCCCGGCACATCGAGTTCGCGGACGATCTGCAGCGTGTTGCCGGCGACGCCGATCGCCGGTTGGCCGGCTTCGTCGTCGGTGGCGGCGAGCCGCGCGTCAATGCGCATCTGGTCGAACATCTGCGCGAAGATGCGCTCGTCCTCCATCGCGGACGCGACCTTGTCGCGCCCGCGCATGATCTGGTCGAGCCCGCGCCACGAGAGGATCGCGACCACCGCGAGGATCGCGATCGCGATCATCAGTTCGATCAGCGTGAAGCCGCGCACGCGGCGCGCGTCGGCGCGATGCACGGGCCGGCGCCGCATCGGCGCGTCAGAGCGGACGGCTGGTTTCATTCGCGACCACCGTCACCATTTGCGCGAGCACGCCGGCGTGCCCCGGCATGCTCACCGACATCTGCACGCGCCGGAACACCGGATTCGGCGTCGTGCTCACGCGCTGCGTGCAGACCAGCTGCACGTTGCCTTGCGAGCAGTCGAAACTCTGCTCGCCGACCTCCGGCCACGCGTGCGTGAGGCGCAGCTGCGCGAGCGCGTTGTCGGCACTCCAGCCGGCGAGCAACCGGCGATGGAGATCGGACGCATTGGTCGCCATCGTGCCGACCGCGCGGATCGACGCGGCGAGCGCGACCGCGATGATCGCGAGCGCGACCAGCACCTCGATCATCGTGAAGCCTCGGGAAGCAATCGGGAAGGGCAGGCGACGACGCATCGTCATTGCACCTCGTAGCGGCCGTTGCCGGTGCCGACGATCGTCGCGCTGCCGACTGCCGAATGCAGCGTCACGCGCACCGGCGTGTCGATGCTTTCGATGCCGAACACGACACGGCTCGCGCGCGTGTCGGATCCCGGATAGTCGATATCGGCGCCGGTGACGCCGCCGTCCCAGTCGCGCGGGCGCAGCACGTCGTCGCGCAGCGTGCGCCAGCCGTCGGGCGAGCTCACGTCGAAACGGAAGCCGTGCGCGGTCGGCTGCCACGCAATCGGGCGCGCGCGCACCTGCGCTTCGTCGCCGGCCGTCTCGAACAGCAGCGCGACGCGCTGCGCTTCCTCGCGCAGGTCGGTGCGCGGATTGCGCGTGAGCGACAGCGACGCGAGCGATACCAGCAGGCCCGCGATCACGAGCACGACCAGCATCTCGAGCAGCGTGAAGCCGCGCGTGTGCGCCGCAGTCACGGCCGCGCCGCGACGCATGCGGCCGTCGCGGGCATCGCGGCGAGCGCGAGCGGAGCGCAAGGGCGTGCGAAGGGCGGGCATGAAGTGAGAACGGGTAAAAACGTCGTGCCGGTCAGCGCGGGCTTACTGCCACGAACCGATGTCGGTGTCGTTGCCTTCGCCGCCTTCCTTGCCGTCGGCACCGTAGCTGAACACGTCGATCTCGCCGTGCACGCCCGGGTTCAGGTACTTGTACCCGTTGCCCCACGGATCGTTCGGCAAGCGCTCGAGATAGCCGCCGTCCTTCCAGTTGTTCGGGATCGGATCGGTGGTCGGCTTCTGGATCAGCGCGTTCAGGCCCTGTTCCTGGGTCGGATAGCGGCCGTTGTCGAGACGGTACAGCTTGAGCGCCTGCATGATCGTGCCGATGTCCTGCTTCGCGGCGATACGGCGCGCCTCGTCGGGACGGCTCATGATTTTCGGCACGATCAGTGCCGCCAGGATCCCGAGGATCGCGACCACCACCATGATCTCGATCAGCGTGAAACCGCGCTGACGGCGCACGGCCGCATTACGGCGAGTGATCCACGTTTGCATGACTGACTACCTCTTTCCAAAAAATGTCGTCGATTGAGTGACGCACCCGCGGCATTCCGGACGCTTGCCTGACGGCTGGCTTCCGTTTCCCCGGGCACGGAGCACGCATTGTAAGGCGCGCATTGCCGAGGGCTTTCACCCAACGCAAATTTCATATACATCCGTACAATAGCGCGCATGAACGCGCTCTCGATCCGGATCCTCTCCCTAGCCCTCTTCGCGGGTTTGTGCGCGACGGCCACCTACTGGGTCGTCACGCTGTCGGCCCGCGAAGCGCCGCTGCCCGCCGCCGCCGCGCGGTTGCCGATCCGCACCGAGGACGCCGCCGCGCTCTTCGGCGGACAGCTCGACAAGAATCCCGTGCAGGACATCCATCTGTTCGGCATTCTCGCGCTCGAGCATGGCGGCGCCGCGATCGTCGGCGTCGGCGGCGAACCGCCGCGTGCCGTGTCGCTCGGCGCGGAAGTCACGCCCGGCGCGAAGCTCGCCGAAGTCCGCAGCCGCTCGATCATCGTCGACCGCAACGGCGCCCGCGCCGAAATCCAGCTCCCCGCGAACACGCCGTCCCCCGCGATCTACATGCGTTGAACGGCGGCGGCCCGGCCGATGCCCGGGCCGTCACTGCACCATGTTGTTCAGCTCGATGATCGGCAGCATCACGGCCAGCACGATCACGAGCACGATGCCGCCCATCGCGAGAATCAGGAGCGGCTCGAGCAGGCTCGTCAGAAACATCGTGCGCCGCTCGAGTTCGCGCGCCTCGCCTTCCGCCGCGCGGTCGAGCATCGTCGTCACGTCGCCCGTCGCCTCGCCGGAACGGATCAGGTGCACGAGCACCGGCGGAAACGTCTTCACGTTGTTCAGCGCGCGCGACAGCGCGGAGCCTTCGCGCACGCGCACGATCGCGTCGTCGATGTTCGCGCGCATCGCGCGGTTCGACAGCGTCTCGCCGGCCGCCTGCAACGCGCGCAGGATCGGCACGCCGGCCGCGGTCAGGATGCCGAGCGTGCTCGCGAAGCGCACCGTGTTGTACCCGCGCACGAGCTTGCCCGCGAGCGGCGCGGTCAGCACCCAGCGGTCGAACGCGAGCCTGGGCCCGTCGCGCGACAGCGTCGCCTTCACGAACCACACGACGAGCGCGACCGCGATCAGGATCGCCCACCACCAGTGGCGAACGAAATCCGACAGCGCCATCATCACGATCGTCAGCACCGGCAACTGCTGCTTCGTGCTCGCGAACACGTTGACGACCTGCGGCACGACGTAGCTCAGCAGGAACGTGACGATGCCGAACGCGATCAGCGTGACGATTCCCGGATACGTGAACGCCAGCAGGATCTTCTGCTTCAGCGCATTGCTCTGTTCGATGTAGTCGGCGAGGCGCGACAGCACGATGCCGAGCTTGCCGGTGTGCTCGCCCGCCGCGACGAGCGCGCGGTAGATTTCCGGGAAATCGCGCGGATGCTGGCCCAGCGCATTCGCGAGCGAATGGCCGCCGAGCACTTCCGCGCGGATCGCGGCCATCAGTTCGCGAATGTAGTCGCGCTCGGCCTGCTCGGTGAGCACGCCGAGCGCCTCGTCGAGCGGCAGCCCGGCAATCAGCAGGCTCGCAAGCTGGCGCGTGAGGATCGCCTGCTCGCGCTGCGACAGCTTGCGGCCGAACGCGAGACGCTGCGAGCGCGCGCCTCGCGTCGCGCTGGCGGCCGGCTCGACGACGAGCGGCGTGAGCCCCTGCGTGCGCAGCTGGCCGCGCGCGGACCGCGCGCTGTCGGCATCGATCACGCCCTTCTGCGCGCGCCCCGCCGAATCGATTGCTTCGAAACGGAATGCCGGCATCGCGCTATGCGCCTCCCGTCACGCGCAGCACTTCCTCGAGCGACGTCGCGCCGGCGGCGAGCCAGCGCTCGGCGTCGTCGCGCAGCGTGCGCATCCCTTCCGCGCGGCCGGCGGCCAGGATCTCGGCATCGGCCGCGTTGCGGTGAATCAGCGAGCGGATCGAATCGTCGACCACCAGCAGTTCGTACACGCCGCGCCGGCCCGTATAGCCCGAATGCCCGCACTTGTCGCAGCCGACCGGATGCCACACGGTGCGGCCTTCCTCGTGCCGCTCCTCCTTGCAGACCGGGCAGAGCTGGCGCACGAGGCGCTGCGCGAGCACGCCGAGCAGCGACGACGCGAGCAGGTAAGGCTCGACGCCCATGTCGGTCAGGCGCGTGACGGCCGAGGCCGCGTCGTTCGTGTGCAGCGTCGCGAGCACGAGGTGGCCCGTCAGCGACGCCTGCACCGCGATCTGCGCGGTTTCGAGGTCGCGGATTTCGCCGATCATGATCACGTCCGGATCCTGCCGCAGGATCGAGCGCAGCGCACGCGCAAAGGTCATCCCGATCCGCTCGTTCACCTGCGTCTGGCCGATGCCGGACAGGTCGTATTCGATCGGATCCTCGACCGTCATGATGTTGGTCGTCGCCGTTTCGAGCCGCGACATCGACGCATACAGCGTCGTCGTCTTGCCCGAGCCGGTGGGACCCGTCACCAGCACGATCCCGTGCGGGCGGCCGATCAGCTTGTCGAACTGCACGAGCGTGTCGCGGCCCATCCCGAGCGCTTCGAGGTTCAGGCGTTGCGCATCCTTTTCCAGCAGACGCAGCACCGCGCGCTCGCCGTGCCCGGTCGGCAGCGTCGACACGCGCACGTCGACCGGCCGGCCGCCGACGCGCAGCGTGATGCGGCCGTCCTGCGGCAGGCGCTTCTCGGCGATGTCGAGCTGCGCCATGATCTTGATCCGCGAGATCAGCGCGCCGTGCAGCGCCTTCTTCGGGCGCACGACGTCGCGCAGCGTGCCGTCGACGCGAAACCGCACGACCGACGCATTCTCGAACGGCTCGATGTGAATGTCCGATGCCTGTTCGCGCGCCGCTTGCGTGAGCAGCGCGTTGATCATCCGGATGATCGGCGCGTCGTCTTCCGATTCGAGCAGATCCTCGACCTCGGGGATGTCCTGCATCAGCCGGGACAGGTCGACTTCGCCTTCGACCTCGCCGACGATCTGCGCCGCGCTGCCGTCCTGGCGCGCGTAGGCCTGGTTGATCGCCTGCGCGAGCTCGTCGGCCGGCACGCGATGCACGGAGATCGAGCCGAAGTTGCGCGCGATCTCGGCGAGCGCCGCATCGCTCGTACGCTCGCTGATCCACACCTCGAGCGTGTCGTCGAGCTGATGCGCGATCAGCACCTGGCCGCTCTTCGCGAAGCCGTACGGCAGCAGGCGGGCGGCGAGCGGCGACGGCGGCTGCCGTTCGCCCGGCGCGCCGTCGTGGGTGGAGGACGCGAGCACGTCGGTCACTGCGACGCTCCCGGCGCGGTGGTCAGCGGCTGTTGCGGCACCGCCTGCTGCGGCACGCCCTGCGGCTGCGCGGGCGTCGCTTCCGGCAACGGCTGGGCCGGCACGGGCGCGACCTGGCGCTGCAGCTGCTGGCGCCGCATCTTGTCGAGGTCGAACAGGTTCCCGGCGGCCGTGCCGCCCTGGCTCGGACCCAGCGGCATCGGCGGGACAACCGGATCGTCCTTGTCGCGGATCACGTTGTTGTCCGACTTGTACGCGCCCGTCACGCCCTGGATGTAGTCGTAGCGATTGGCCGTGACTTCCTGCGCGGTGCCGCGATCGGAGATGATCACGGGACGCAGGAACACCATCAGGTTCGTCTTCTGCCGCTGCTTCGATTCCGAACGGAACAGCTGCCCGATCCACGGAATGTCGCCGAGCAGCGGCACCTTGCTGTTCGACACCTGGTAGTTGTCCTGCATCAGGCCGCCGAGCACGATGATCTCGCCGTTGTCGGCCAGGATCGTCGACTGGATCGAGCGCTTCGTGAAGGTCGGGCCGGTCTGCGAGTTTGTCGTGCCGCTGACGACCGCCGAGTCTTCCGTATAGAGCTGCAGCTTCAGGATCCCGCCATCGGTGATCTGCGGCTTCACGTGCAGCGTCAGGCCGACGTCGCGACGGTCGTACGTGTTGAACGCATTGCTCGTGGTGCCGCTCGTCAGGTTCGAGTACGAACCGGTCGCGATCGGCACGTTCTGGCCGACGACGATCTTCGCTTCCTCGTTGTCGAGCGTGATCAGGTTCGGCGTCGACAGCACGTTCGCGTCGCTCACGCCCGAGAAATACTGCAGCAGCGCGCCGAGGCCCTGCACGCCGAACATGTTGTGCAGCCAGCCGATGTTGAGGCCCTGGTTCAGGTTCGAGAGATTGGCGGCCAGCCCGGTGCTGGCCGCGGTGCCGCCGGTCGTCAGGTTGATGATGCTGTTGCCCGCGACGTTGCCGGCCGCGGCGGCCAGGTTCGTGCCGCCGAGGAACTGGCCGCTCGCGACCTGCCACTGGATGCCGAGTTGTCCCTGCGTCGTCGAGTTCAGCTCGACGATCAGCGCTTCGATATAGACCTGCGCTCGCCGTGCGTCGAGCTGGTCGATCACCGAGCGCAGGTTCCGGTAGACCGGATCGGACGCGGTGATGATCAGCGAGTTGGTGGCCGCATCGGCCTGGATCATCCCGCCCGGCTGGTTGTCGTCGCCCTTGTCCTTGTCGCCGCCGAGCAGGCCGCCGCTGCCGATGCCGCCGCTGCCCGACGCGCCGCTGCCGTACGACGAGGAGGAGGAACCGCCGAGGCCGCCCGACGGCAGCGGCGGGGTGCCCGACGTGCCGGTCGAGAAATTGCCGCTCGACGACGAGCCGCCGTTCTGGTTGAAGCTGTTCGCATCGTTGGACGACGCCGACGAACCGCTGTCGTTGCTGCTCTTGCCGAGCATCCCGCGCAGTGTCTTCGCGAGCTTCACCGCGTCGGCATTGCGCAGCGGCACGACGTGCATGTTGCCCGGCACCGCGCTCGGCGCATCGAGCTGCTGCACGAGGCGCTTCGCCGCCGCGAGGCGCGATGCGCTCGATGCGCGCAGCATGAGCGAGTTGGTGCGCGGGTCGGCCGTGACCGACACCTTCAGCGTCGCGTCGCTGTTGCCGATCGCGCCGGGGTCGAGCATCTTCTGCAGCTGCGCGGCAAGGTCGATCGCATTCGCGTTGCGCAGCGGCACGACCTGGACCTGCGCGCCCGCGGCGCTGTCGACACCCGAGATGATCTGCGCGATGCGGCGCACGTTGTCGGCGTAGTCGGTGACGACGATCGTGTTGTTCGCCGGGTAGGCGGTGACCGTGTTGTTCGGCGAGATCAGCGGCCGCAGCACCGGCAGCAGGTTGTTCGCCGATTCGTTGTGCAGCTCGAACACCTGCGTGATGACCTGGTCGCCGCGCGCCTGCGGCGCATTGCCGACATAGGTCGGCACGCCCTGCAGCTTCGCGTCGGCCTCCGGCACGACCTTCAGCACCCCGTGATCCTGCACGAGCGCGAAGCCCTGCATGCGCAGCGCCGACTGCAGCGTCTTCAGCGCCTGGTCTTCCGGCACCGGCCGTTCGGCCACGAGATTGAGCTGCCCCTTCACGCGGGGGTCGACGATGATCGTCTTGCCGGTTGCGGCGCCGATCGCCTTGGCGACCTGGTCGATATCCGCATTCACGAAATTGAGCGTGACCTGAGCGTAGGCGGCCTGCGAGACGATGATGCCGGCGACCATCAGAGTCGTGGCGATGCGCCGCATAACGAAGCGATTTCTTGTCATGGATGAATGGGTCGATGCCGGCTCAGGCCACTTCCGGCGGTAGTGCTGGGATCCAGGTCCTAAAGGCGCGACATTAGCAGTTTTTCATGTCCGAAATATCACATTGATCCGAGGACTGTCTCACATACGACATGTATTCGGCGCACCGTATGCAATATGTAAGATTTCGGCAATGCCCCGGCATTCTGGCCATCGCCGCCTTTTTACGATGAATCGACACGAAAATGCGGTATAAACGGGCTGCCGCCTTTCGCCTCTCGCCACGTGACGGACTGTCTGTATGATACGGGCGGCGCGTTTCCAGTCGTACGAATTAGAAACACGGGTTTTCCCGATCCTTGCGTCATTTCCTTTTCGTTTCCGCAACATGAGCAGACGGTTCGCTTCGATCGCGTTGATCGCCGCCGGCGCGTGGTTCGCCTGCGGAAACGCTCGCGCGGATTGTTTCGACGAGGCCGCGCGGTACCAGAAGGTCAATCCGCTGATCCTGCGCGCGATCGCGTGGCAGGAGTCGCGCAACCGGCCCGACGCGCTGAACAAGAATACGAACGGCTCGGTCGACTACGGCCTGATGCAGATCAATTCGATCCACCTGCCGACGCTGTCGCGCTACGGCATTGGCCGCGACACGCTGATGCAGCCGTGCAAGAACGTGTACATCGCCGCGTGGCATCTGCGCCAGAAGATGAATCGCTACGGCAACACATGGCAGGCCGTCGGCGCTTACCATTCCGAAACGCCGTCGCTGCGCGACAAGTACGCGCGGCAGATTGCGGCAATCCTGGCCCAGTGGAAGCTGCTGCCGCCCGAGCAGTGACGCGGCGCCGCAGCGCACGGCCGACGCCGCGCTGCTCGGCCGGCGCGCGTTTGATGCACAATGCGAGTCTCACGCCGCGATTTCGACCGGCCCCGGGCGACCGGCTCCGGGCCGATCGCGCCCCGCCAGGGCGCCGCGGCCGCGTTTCCCTCTTTTCCGTTGGTGCAAATCGCTATGAATCCGGCAATGAACCAGCCGTTGCCCGTCACCGTGCTGTCCGGTTTCCTCGGCGCCGGCAAGACCACGCTGCTTAATCACATCCTCGCGAACCGCGCGGGCCTGAAAGTCGCCGTGATCGTCAATGATCTCGCGGCGGTCAACATCGACGCGTCGCTCGTGCGCGATGCGCAGGCGCTGTCGCATGTCGAGGAGCGTCTCGTCGAGATGTCGAACGGCTGCATCTGCTGCACGCTGCGCGACGACCTGCTCGTCGAGATCCGCAATCTCGCGGCGGAGGGCCGCTTCGATGCGATCGTGATCGAATCGACCGGCATCGCGGAGCCGATGCCGATCGCCGAAACCTTCACGTTCGTCGACGACGACGGCGCGTCGCTGTCGAGCGTCGCGCGGCTAGACACGCTCGTCACCGTGGTCGACGCCTACAATTTCCTGCGCGACTACGGCTCCGACGACGCGCTCGCGGCGCGCGGCATCGCCGCATCGGACGAAGACGATCGCACGCTCGTCGAGTTGCTGATCGAGCAGATCGAATTCTGCGACGTGCTGGTCATCAACAAGGCCGACCTCGTCGGCGCGGACGAACTCGCGCGCCTGCAGCGCATTCTTGCGCGGCTCAACCCGCGCGCGCACCAGGTCGTGTCGACGTTCGGCAACGTGCCGCTCGTCGAAGTGCTGAACACCGCCCGCTTCGATTTCGACGAAGCCGCGAATGCGCCGGGCTGGCTCGCATCGCTCGATCACGATCACACGCACGGCGACGATCCGCATCACGCGCACGTGCATGGCGAGGCCGACGAATTCGGCATCGGCAATTTTGTTTACCGCGCGCGCCGGCCGTTTCATCCGGCACGGCTCTGGGCGCTGCTGCATCAGGAGTGGCCGGGCGTGCTGCGCAGCAAGGGCTTCTTCTGGCTCGCGACGCGCAACGACATCGCGGGTTCGCTGTCGCAGGCGGGCGGTGTGTGCCGGCATGGCCCCGCAGGCCTCTGGTGGGCCGCACAGGATCGCGCGGAATGGCCGGACGACGACGAGCTGCTCGCCGAAATTCGCGCGGAGTGGCAGGGCGACCTCGACGACCGCTCGGTCGGTGATCGCCGTCAGGAGCTCGTGCTGATCGGCATCGGGCTCGATGCCGACGCATGGCGCGCGAAACTCGACGCATGCCTGCTCACCGATGCGGAATTCGCGCTCGGCGCAACTCAATGGAGCGCATTCGACGATCCGTTCCCGGCATGGGATGTCGATGCGCACGACGACGACGATCCCGACGCGCAGATCGTGCATGCGTAACGCACGGTAAAAAACGCGCGGCGAAAGGCAACCGTTAAATCTTGCAAGAGTGGCGCGAACTGTGGCGAAAATGCCGCGCGCGCCCAACAAAAAACCCGCCTGAAGGCGGGTTTTTTTCTGGAACAGGCGCTGGATTAACGCTTGTTGACGGCGTCCTTGAACGCCTTGCCAGCCGTGAACTTGACCGTCTTGGCTGCCGGGATCTTGATGGTTTCGCCCGTCTTCGGGTTGCGGCCCGTACGTGCTGCGCGCTTGCCCGAACCGAAGCTGCCGAAGCCGATCAGCTGAACCGCATCACCCTTCGACACGGCCTTCTTGATGACTTCGAGCAGCGTGTCCAGCGTTTCGCCGGTTTGAGCCTTGCTGGCGCCCGTTTGGGCGGCGACGGCGTCGATCAGTTCCTGTTTGTTCATTAAGGTTCCTTTTTCAGGTTAGGTTTGACACGAACAGCGCGAACGCGCCGATTATACGTGCGCGAACCGTGCCGTCGAGAGTCAGACTCCGACGACACAGCGCCGAATCCTGGCCCGCGCGACGTGCCGTCCGGCTTGCCGGCGGCCACCCCGCGGTACGGCGTTGCTATGATAGCGCAGCGCAAACCCAATAACGACAAGGGTTTCAAAGATTTTCATCGGTATTTCGCCGAATGAATCGTCGATTGCCCGTTTTTTGACCTGCGCCAACCGGACAGGATACGCAGCCGGGTCCGCCGTCGCGCAACGCCGTTGGTTTTTGCCAACGGCCGACCGGACGCCTCCGCGCAATCCCTTGCCAGGCTTGGCTGCCACGTTTTTTGTTTCGCATGCCCGACCGACTCGTTCCCGCCACGCTCGTCCGCCGTGACGACGGCATTCTCGTCTCGCCCGAGTATGGCGAGCTCCCTCGCGACGCGTCGCGCGCACGCGCGCACGCCGGCCGGATGCTCGCCGGCAACGGGCTGCCGGCCCGCTGGCAGGGCCGCCGGACGTTCACGATCGTCGAGACGGGTTTCGGTGCAGGCGGCCGGTTTCTCGCGACGTGGGCCGCGTGGCGCGACGATCCCGCACGCTGCGAGCGGCTGCATTTCGTCGCAATCGAACCGCATCCATTCTCGCGTGAGGACCTGCGGCGAGCCGCTTCATATATCGTTGCGAACACAACCATTTCCGAAAGTGTCGATGCACTGGTCGCTGCGTGGCCGATGCACGTACCCGGCCTGCACCGTCTCGAATTCGACAAAGGCCGCGTGGTGCTCACGCTCGCGTTCGGCGATGCGCACGGCATGTTGCAACAGCTCGTCGCCCGCGCGGATGCGTTCTATCTCGGCAATGCGGTGCAGGCCGCGCACGGCGATCTGCTGTCGCCCGACATGACGCGCGCACTCGCGCGCATCGCAGGCGATGGGGCGACCTATGCGACGCATTCTCGCGACGACGCGTTGAAACAAGCGCTCGAAGAAGCAGGTTTCACGAGTCGCGACGTCGACGATTGCGCAGGTGAGCCCGCGTTACGCGTCGGCGAATACGCACCGCGCTGGCGGATGCGCCGGCACGAACCACCGCGCGCATTGCCGGTTGCCGCGCGCGATGCGATCGTGATCGGCGCAGGTCTGGCGGGCTGTGCGGTCGTCGAACGGCTCGCCGCTCGTGGCTGGAACGTCACGCTGATCGAGCGGCACGCGCGGATCGCCAGCGATGCATCGGGCAATCCGGCCGGCGTATTCCATCCGCTGATGACGCGCGACGACAACGTCGCGAGCCGGCTCACGCGCAGCGGTTTCATGCATGCGCTCGCACGCTGGCGCGCGCTCGAGCGTGCGGGCCACGCGTTCGCGCGCAGCACACGCGGGATGATCCATCTCGCGGAATCGGCCGACGATTTCGTGCGGATGCGCGATGCGTTCGACGCGCTCGGCGCGCCGTCCGACTACGTATCGTTGCTCGACACCGACGCCGCGCGCGCGCATCTGAACCTGCCTGTCGCACATGGCGGCCTGCTGTTTCCGCACGGCGGCGCCGTATGGCCGGCAGCGCTCTGCGCTGCGCAGGTCGCGGCGTCCGGCGAGCGCGTGAAGCTGCTGGCCGGCACTGAAGTCGCTCGACTCGAGCGTGATGGCGACACGTGGCGCGCTGTCGATGCGGCAGGTGCGACGCTTGCGGAAGCACCGGTCGTCGTGCTCGCGAACGCGGGCGATGCCGTGCGTCTCGCCGGCCTCCGGCATGTGTCGCTGCAACCGGTGCGCGGCCAGCTCACGCTGCTGCCACCCGGCAGCACGGCGCCGCTGCCGTGCCCGGCGATTGGCGACGGCTACGCGGTGCCGCTCGACGACGGCACGCTGCTGATCGGTGCGACGTTCGAACCCGACGACCTCGATCCAGCGCTTCGCACCGCCGGACATGTCGAAAATATCGCGCGCGTGCGGCATTTGCTGCCCGGCCTGATCGGCGAGTTGCCGGACGTCGGGACGCTGCGCGGGCGCGTCGCGTTTCGCTGGGTCGTCGCGGACCGTGTGCCGGTGATCGGCCCGCTTGCCGATGAAGCGCTGACCGTCGCGAACGCACGCGCGCTAAGCGGTGCGAAGGCGCGCGACCTGCCACGCACCGCGGGCCTCTACGGCGCATTCGGCTACGGCTCGCGCGGCCTGGTGTGGGCGGCGCTCGGCGCCGAGCTGATCGCGTCGCAACTCGAAGGCGAGCCGCTGCCGCTCGAGCGCGAACTCGCCGATGCCGTCGACCCGGCCCGGTTCCTGATCCGCGCGCTGCGCGGCCGCCAGATAGGCTGATCTCGCTGGTCGAATCCTCACAGTGCTTCGATTTTTTCGCGCAAGGTTATCCACTCGACGCTGTGGATAACCGCGCGAATTCCGCACGCAGTTCGTGTGCAATCACAGTGGACGTAAACTGGGCAACTCGGCACAGTCATCGGGCGGCCCGAAAGTTGCTCAACTCAAACCTCTGTGAGCAAACAGCCTGTGCAACGGGTTATGGCTGTGCCAACACCTTGATCTTGTTGCGTAAACCGAAGTTATCCACAGAACTGTGCGCGCCTTGTTAACTTCTACTACGTATATATACAAGTAAACCATTGAAACCAAAGACCTGTGACGCCTCACAGGCCCGCGAGTCGATTCGGTCGGTTCCGGAGCGAAAAAGCTGTGGCACAATCGGTTTCCTTCGCGTTCGTTCGGCCAGGCGCCGGACATGCTTCAATGGAACGGTCGGCACGTTTTCGAATCTGAATCTTCGAGACTGCGCAGTCCGTTCACACACCAGGCCGACAATCCAGATCGGCAGCCTGAACGACAGTTCCGCCGGACGGCGGAAAAAGGCGGATCCCATGTCCCGCCGTCGTCGACCACAACAATCACATTCGGGGCGATACCCAGCCGGCGCGCATCTCATTTCTGACGCTTGAACCCGCGCCGCTGGCGATTGCTTCCAAAGGAGAAGTCACCACGATGAAGTCGGCGTTCTCATTCCTGCCCAACTGGCCGCTCGCGCCGGATGCCGTGTTCTGGGCCGGGCTCGCGTTGTTCGCGGCCGGTCTGTGCGGCGAGCTGTGCTACCGCGCATGGCGGTTGCCGCGCATCACCGGCTATGCGGTGATCGGCCTCATCGCCGGTTCGTTCGGATTCGGCGTGATCGACGCGAGCACCGACGAAACCTCGCGGCTGCTGATCGACGTCGCGCTCGGCCTGCTGCTGTTCGAACTCGGCAGTCGCCTCGACCTGAAATGGATTCGCCGCAATCCGTGGCTCATTGCGTCGAGCCTTGCCGAGGCGACGCTGACGTTCGTGCTCGTGCTGTTCGTGATGCTCGCGCTCGGCGTGTCGGGCATGGTCGCGCTCGTGCTGTCGGCGATCGCGATCGCGACATCGCCGTCGATGGTGATCCAGCTCAAGACCGAATTGCGCGCGGAAGGGCAGGTGTCGCAGCGCCTCATCACGCTGACCGCGCTGAACAGCGTGTACGCGATCGTGCTGACCAAGCTCGTTACGAGCTGGCTCCATCAGGAGGCGTACGGGAACGTTTTCGCGACGATCCTGCAACCCGTCTACCTGATCGCCGGTTCGTTCATCGTCGCGTACCTCGTCGCGCGTGCATGCAATTACCTGTTCCGTCACATGACCTCGACGATGCGCGACGAGCATTCGTTCGTCGCGCTGTTCGGGCTCGTGATGCTCGCGATCGCGGTGGCGCAGGCGCTGAAGCTGTCGACGCTGCTCACGCTGCTGCTCGCCGGCATCATCGTGAAGAACCTCGAAGCGCGGCCGCAGCTGTGGCCCGAGCATTTCGGCACGGCCGGCTGGCTGCTGACGGTGGTCCTGTTCGTGCTGACGCTCACGTCGTTCACGTGGGGCGACATCGCACTCGGCGGGCTGCTCGCGATCGTGCTGATCGTCACGCGACTCGTCGCGAAGCTGGCCGGCGTCGTCGCGTTCGCCAAGCCGAGCGGTATCGGGATGAAGCAGGGCATCGCGCTCGGCATCGCGCTCACGCCGATGTCCGCGCTGTCGTATCTGCTCGTCGACGACACCTACCAGCTCTATCCGAATTTCGACCCGCACCTGCGCGCGATCGTGATGTGCACGATCGTGATTTTGCAGCTCGTCAGCCCGTTCGTCGTCTACCGCTGCCTGTCGGCGGTCAGCGAACGCAGCGACGGCAACTGATTTCCGGAACCTGCCATGGCACTCGAAACTTTCGTCAATTCCGAACCGTTTACGTTCGGCGTCGAACTGGAGATCCAGGTCGTCAACACGCACAACTACGACCTGACCAAAGCGGCATCCGACCTGATGCGCCTGATCCAGGGCGAGACCTTCCCCGGCAACATCACGCCCGAAATCACCGAGAGCATGATCGAGCTGTCGACCGGCATCTGCCATTCGCACGAGCAGGCGGTCAGCGAGCTTCATGCGATTCGCGACGTGCTCGTGAAGGCGGCCGACCAGCTCAACGTCGGGCTCGCCGGCGGCGGCACGCACGCGTTCCAGCAGTGGAGCGACCGGCAGATCTACGACGCGCCGCGCTTCCAGTACATCTCCGAGCTGTACGGCTATCTCGCGAAGCAGTTCACCGTGTTCGGCCAGCACGTGCACATCGGCTGTCCCGATCCGGACAGCGCGCTGTTCCTGCTGCACTCGATGTCGCGCTTCATTCCGCACTTCATCGCGCTGTCCGCGTCGTCGCCGTTCGTGCAGAACGTCGACACCGGTTTTCATTCGGCGCGCCTGAATTCGGTGTTCGCGTTCCCGCTGTCGGGCCGCGCGCCGTTCGTGCTGACCTGGGACAGCTTCGAGGAGTACTTCACGAAGATGGTCAACACGGGCGTCGTCAACTCGATGAAGGACTTTTACTGGGACATCCGGCCGAAGCCCGGCTACGGGACCATCGAGGTGCGCGTGATGGACACGCCGCTGTCAGTCGACCGCGCGGCCGCGATCGCCTGCTACATCCAGACGCTCGCGCGTTACCTGTTGACCGATCGGCCGCTGAAGCTGTCGGAGGACGACTATCTCGTCTACACATTCAACCGTTTCGAAGCGTGCCGCTTCGGGCTCGAGGGCACCTGCGTCAATCCTCAGACAGGTGAGCGCCGCACGATCGCGGAAGACATCCTCGACACGCTCGACCGGATCGCGCCGCATGCGGCCGCGCTCGGCTCGCGCGCGGCGCTCGACGAGATCGGCGCGCTCGCGAAGGCGCGCGTGAATGACGCATCGTGGTTGAGAACCGTTTTCAAACAGGAAAAATCGCTGAACGAGACGGTTCGCCAGCAGTGCCTGCGCTGGCGTGAATGAAAAAATGTTTTGCAGATTACAGGCTCGACCGCGCGGCGATTCGCTGAACGCCATTCGACGCCGATTCGTGCGTGGCGCGTCGCCAGTCGTCCTGAGAATCTGTGGATAACCCGATATTCCGCTTCAAAGTCAACGCTCTGCGGGATGGACAACCCGGTGGATCGGTGCGCTCGGCGCGATGGCCGATTCGAACAGGAAAATGTTTGCGCGTTCCGTCGCGGGGCCGGCAGGGATTGCCGGCACAACGAAAAAATCCGGTTATCCAGCGATTTTCCACAGAATGAAGGGGATAACTTAGCTGTGCGATTTTCCGCTCTCGCTTAGAATGTCGGCTTTGCGGACACCGGAACGACCTGTGTCTCACCGGTCGCCGCGAACGCGACCGCCGCGTGTGCCTCGCGACGGCCGTGTCGACGCTCTTCAACGAGCGTCTGTTTTGAGATAGACATTCGATCTCCACACTACGGCTGCTCGGCGATCCGGGCGGCGGCAAAGCGAAAAGACTATGAGCGAAGGCGTTTACGGGAATCAGGCTTCGGGACGTGTGACCCACAGCTTGCTGCGGTTGAGTACGGCCATGCGAAGCCAGGCATGGGATTGGGCGGAAGGTGCAGGCCTCACGCCGACGCAGGGCGAGATCCTCGTGCTGCTGCTGCAACGCAAGGGCCCGATGCGGCTCGGCGAAATCGCGCGCGAGACGCAGCTCACGGCTGCGACCACCAGCGATGCGGTCAGTACGCTCGAGACGAAGGGACTCGTCGAGAAGCGTCGCGCACTGGACGACGGCCGTGCGCTCGCCGTGCGCCTGTCGGCCCGCGGCCGTACCGCGGCGAAGAAGGCGCTGCAATGGCCTGAATTCCTGACGAAAGCGGTCGGCAAGCTCGGCGCGGACGAACAGGGCGCGCTGTACCGCGCGTTGCTGAAGACGCTGCGCGAACTGCAGGTGGCCGGTGCGACGCCGCCGCAGCGCATGTGCCTCACGTGCACGCATTTCCAGCCGGGCAAGCAGTCGAAGAAGACGGTGCATCACTGCGCGGCGCTCGATCTGTCGATGGCCGACAGCGACCTGCGTCTCGACTGTTCGGTGCACGAAGAAGCCGACGCGGCGACGCAAAAGAAGACCTGGAAGGTGTTCGCCGGCTGACGTCCGTCGATCGACCGGGAGGCCGATGATGAACGCGGAAGTGGTGGCGATCCGCCACGTGCATTTCGAGGACCTCGGCAGCTTCGAGCAGGTGCTCGGGGCGCGCGGGCGGCGGGTACGCTACGTCGACGTCGGATCGTCGCGCGTCGAGGCGCTCGACGCGCTCAAGCCGGCGCTGCTCGTGATGCTCGGCGGGCCGCTCAGCGTGTACGAGGATGCGCAGTATCCGTCGATCGCGCCGCTCGCGGCACTCGTGCGCCAGCGCATCGACGCCGGACTGCCGATTATCGGTGTCTGCCTCGGCGCGCAGTTCATCGCACGCGCGCTCGGTGCGCGCGTCTATCCGGCCGCGCAGAAGGAACTCGGCTGGGCGCCGCTGACGCTCACCGACGCCGGCCGCGCATCGCCGCTGCGCCATCTCGACGGCGCGGCAACCTCGATGCTGCACTGGCATGGCGATACGTTCGATCTGCCGGGCGGCGCGATTCATCTCGCATCGACACCCGCGTGCCGCCACCAGGCGTTCACGTGGGGGCAACACGTGCTCGCGTTGCAATGTCATCCTGAAATCCGCACCGACCGTTTCGAACCCTGGCTGATCGGCAACGCAGGTGAAATCGCGTCGACGCCCGGCATCGACGCGCGCCAGTTGCGCGCGGATACCGTTCAGCACGGTCCGGTGCTGGAGACGGCCGCGCGGCGCATGTTCGGCGAGTGGCTCGACAGCGTCGGGCTTTGATTCCGGGCGAGCGGCACCGCGCGTGACCGGCCCGTGGGCATGGCCGGCCGGCGCACGGCCGCACGCCGCGTGCGCGCTGCCTCGATGCCGGTGCGCGCCGGTCCAGCCTGACCATCCGCTTACGGCCGAACCGGCCGCCAGCAGGCTTCGAGCCCGCATGCTACGCTCATCCGCTCATTCCTTTCCTGGCGAGCGGTATCCATGACTGCGCTGTTTTCTCCGTTCACGCTGCGCGGCGTGACCCTTCCGAACCGGATCGTGATCTCTCCGATGTGCCAGTACTCGGCCGAGCGCGGCGAGGCGACCGACTGGCACATGATTCACCTCGGCCATCTCGCGCTGTCCGGCGCGGGCCTGCTCTGCATCGAAGCGACCGCCGTCGAACCCGACGGGCGCATCACGGCCGGCGACCTCGGCCTGTGGGACGACGTGACCGAAGCGGCGCTCGAGCCCGTGTTGGCAGCGATCCGCAAGCATTCGCCGATCCGCGTCGCGATGCAGCTCTCGCATGCGGGGCGCAAGGCGTCGAGCGAGGTGCCGTGGAAGGGCGGCCAGCTCGTGCCCGTCGCCGATGGCGGCTGGTTGCCGCATGCGCCGTCGGCCATTCCACACAAGGACGGCGAGACGCCACCGCTCGCGCTCGACGCGGCCGGCCTGAACCGGATCCGCGACGCGTTCGCGGCCGCCGCGAAGCGTGCCGCGCGCCTCGGCATCGATGCGGTCGAGGTGCACGCGGCGCATGGCTACCTGCTGCATCAATTCCTGTCGCCGCTTTCGAACCAGCGCACCGACGAATACGGCGGCTCGCGCGAAAACCGGATGCGCTTTCCGCTCGAGATCTTCGAGACCGTGCGCGCGGCGTTTCCGGCGGACCGCCCGGTCGGCGTGCGCGTGTCGGCGACCGACTGGGTCGAGGGCGGCTGGGAACTCGACGATACGATCGCGTTCGCGCACGAATTGAAGCAGCGCGGCTGCGACTGGATCGACGTGTCGTCCGGCGGCGTGTCGCCGCTGCAGAAGATTCCGCTGTCGCCCGGTTACCAGGTGCCGTTTGCGCAGGCGGTGAAGCGCGCGGTCGGGATGCCGACGATCGCGGTCGGCCTCATCAACGAGCCCGCGCATGCGAACCGCCTGATCGAGGCGGGCGACGCCGATTTCGTCGCGATGGCGCGCGCGATGCTGTACGACCCGCGCTGGCCGTGGCACGCGGCCGCCGAGCTCGGCGCGCAGGTTTCGGCGCCGCCGCAGTACTGGCGTTCGCAGCCTCGCGAGCACAAGGCGTTGTTCGGCGACATCGCATTCGGCCAGCGTTGAGCGTCATGCGCGCGATATTGCGCGCGATGTTGAACGAAGCAATCTTGAACGTGTAGGATGCGGGTGATTCGCCGCATGCCCCGACGCGGCACCGACCGGTGCCGCGTTTTCGTTTCGCGCGACGCAGGGCCGCGCAACACGCAAATGCGGTCGTCTTCCATTCAAGTCGTCTTCAAAGGATTCGTTCGATGAGTTCACGCAGGATCGCGGTACGCCGCTCGGGAGTACACGGCAAGGGCGTGTTCGCGGTGGAGCCGATCAAGGCCGGCGAGCGCGTAGTGGAATACAAGGGCGAGCGAATTTCGTGGAAGGAAGCGCTGCGCCGCCATCCGCACGACCCGAACGAGCCGAACCATACGTTCTACTTCGCACTGGAAGAGGGCGGCGTGATCGACGGCAAGATCGACGGCAACAGCGCGCGCTGGATCAACCATTCGTGCGCGCCGAACTGCGAGGCCGAGGAGATCAAGGGCCGCGTGTTCATCCACGCGCTGCGCGATATCGGGCCGGAAGAAGAGCTGTTCTACGACTATGGCCTCGTGATCGACGAGAAGCTGACGAAGAAGCTCAAGCGCGAATACGCGTGCCATTGCGGCGCGGCAGCGTGCCGCGGCACGCTGCTCGCCACGCCGGACGACGACGGCAAGAAGAAAAAGAAGAAGGACAAGAAGGAAGGCAAGTCCGAGTCCGGCGTGAAGGACAAGAAAAAGAAGAAGTGACGGCAGGGGCCGCGCATCACGCGCGGCCGCTTCACCGGCCCGCCGCGGCGCGCCGGTCCTTCCTTTCCGGCGTGCGTATGCGATTCAGTGCGTCGGCGTCGCAGCCGGCGTCTCGTTTGCCGGCTTCGCGGTGCGCTCGGCGAGCGGCACCCGCACGACGAAACGCGAACCGCCCTCCGATGCATCCTCGTACGACACCGTGCCGCCGTGCATCGCGATGATGTCGTGCACGATCGCGAGCCCGAGCCCGGCGCCCGTCTCGACGCCGTTGCCGCTCTGCGCATCGCCGCGGAAGAAGCGCTTGAACAGGTCGGCCTGTTGGCCGGCCGGTACGCCCGGGCCGTTGTCCTCGACGACGATCTCCGCGGCCGGCTGGCCGTCGTCGAGCTTGCCGCGCGCGACGTTCACCGTGATGCGCGCGCCAACCGGCCGTGCGAGCGGCACGTATTTCAGCGCATTGTCGAGCAGGTTCGCGATTACCTCGCGCAGCAGCACGGGGTTGCCGCGCACGTTCAGCGTTTCGTCTTCGCCGGGATCGTCGCTGCGCTGGAAGCCAAGATCGACATGCGATGCGAGTGCGCGCGGCACCCACTCGGCGCCCGTCTCGAACGCCATCGCGGCCAGGTCGACGTCGACGAAACGCGCGGCCTGTTCGCCCGGCTCCGCGCGCGCGAGCGACAGCAGCTGGTTCGACAGCCGCACCGCGCGGTCGGCGGCCGCGCGCAGTTCGCGCACCGCGGCGTAGGTCTGCTGCGGGTCGCGCGCGACAGCGGCCTGCTCGGCATGCAGCTTCACGGCCGTGAGCGGCGTGCGCAACTGGTGCGCGGCATCGGCGATGAACTTGCGCTGCGCGTCGAGCGCGGTCTTCAGGCGGCCAAGCAGCGCGTTCATCGCGCTCGTCAGCGGCCGGATCTCGAGCGGGACGTCGGTTTCGTCGACGGGCTCCAGCGACGTGTGGGTCTGCCGGTTCAGCGAATCGGCGAGATGCGTGAGCGGGCCGAGCTGCTGGTTCACGACGCGCCACACGATGCCCCAGCCCGCGAGCAGCAGCAGCAGCAGCGGCATCATGATCGCGACGAGGAATTCGGCCGCGATCCGGTAGCGGTGCCGCACCGGCTGCGCGACCTCGACCACCATCGGCTTGCCGCCCTCGACATCGTCGACGCGCACCTGTGCGACGCGCACCGCGCGATTGTCGTACTCGGCCTCGAACACGTACGCATGATGCATGCGGCGCACATTGATGCCGCGCAACGGCAGCTTCGGATCGCCGGCGAGTTCCTGTTCGCCGTCGCTGATCCGGTAGATCAGGGCCTCTGCAGGATCGGAGAACATCGCTTGCGCGAGCGGCGGCACCGTGAACGGCGCGTCGGGGCCGGCGATCTGGATCTGTTTCGAGATGGCGGTGGCGAGATCGGCGAGCGAGCGGTCGATCACGTGTTGCGTGTATTGCCACGCGAGCCAGTAGGCAATCAGGCCGCTCATCAGCGCGAGCATCGACAGCGGCGCGGCGAGGCGCCTAAGCAGCGAGCGGCGCAGGCTGGTGGTGACAGCCGGATCAGAAGACATTTCGACGGGCAAATGGATAAGCGCCGCTCACGGGGAGCGGCGCGAACGTGCGTCGGACGGCGACGCGGGCAGGGCGGCTCGCCGGCGGCACGCGGCCGGCCGGCGTGCGGCGCCGCTCAGACGCTCGCGGTCTGGCGGATTTCCTGCAGCAGGTAGCCGAAGCCGCGCACCGTGACGATTTCGACACGGCACTGCTCGAGTTTCTTGCGCACCCGGTGCACGTAGACTTCGATCGCGGTGTCGCCGAGATCGCCGCCGAAGTGCGTGAGGTGATCCTGCAGCTGGGCCTTGCTGACCACGCGGCCGTGGCGCAGCAGCAGCATTTCGAGCACGGCGAATTCGCGCGGCGACAGTTCCAGCGGCTTGTCGTCGTTGAAGATGCGGCGATCGACGCCCGACAGGCGCACGCCGCCGAGCGACACTTCCGGACGCGGCATGTCGCTATGCGGGCCGCTGCGGCGCATCACCGCGCGGATGCGGGCTTCGAGTTCGGCCGGCTCGAACGGCTTGAGCATGTAATCGTCGGCGCCGGAGTTCAGGCCCTGAATCCGGTCGTTCAGTTCGTCGCGCGCGGTCAGCACGATAACCGGCGTGTGGCGATTGGTCTGGCGGAAACGCGTGAGCAGCGTCATGCCGTCGATGCCCGGCAGGCCGAGGTCGAGGATCACGAGTTCGTGGCGGTTTTGTGCCAGCGCCTGTTCGGCAAAGATGCCGTCATGCACCATGTCGACGGTGAAGCCAGCCTGCTCGAGGCTGCTCTGGATACCGCGTGCGATGGGGCGGTCGTCTTCGATCAGAAGGAGTCGCATGAAGTTCGCTCAAGTACAATGGGTTGGCGGTTCAGGCACGCGGACAGCACGACGCCGTTTCCACAGGGGCGCCGCATCGCCTGACAATCAAGCATGGCGGCCAGCGAACGATTAAATCCAATCATGTCCGATATTTCGATTCACGACCTCGAAGCCGCGATCAATTTCTGGCGCGCCCGCTCGCCGTCGAGCGGCGACGAACTCAAACTCTGCGAAGAGGCCAGCGCGCTCTCCAAGCCGTATGCGCTGCTGATTGTACAGCGCGAAGGCGCGCTGCAACTGGAAGGTTTGGACCCCAAGGCGCGGAAAGCGTACGAGACTTACGTGCGCCTTAAGGATGGCTTGGAAAGCTGAAGGCTTTCGCTGAGTACATCCTAGAAAACGTTCATCGAAATGAAAAGTTGACGCGCCGCGCGTCGAAAGATGCGCGGCGGTAGAGGAATGTGTCAGGCAGCCGGATCGGTGTGTGCACACACCTGGTCGATGAATGTCGCGAGCGCGATGTCGCGTTCGGTCAGGCCGTCGGCATCGTGGGTCGACAGCGTCACGTCGACGCGGTTGTACACGTTGAACCATTCCGGATGGTGGTTCATTTCCTGTGCCTTGATCGCGACACGCGTCATGAAGCCGAAAGCCTCGTTGAAATCGGCGAAGCGCAGGCTGCGCTGGATGGCGTCGCGGCCCGGCACGGCCGTCCAGTGCGGCAGGCCCTCGAGCCGGGTCTTGCGTTCTTCTGATGTGAGCTTGTGGATCATGTTGCACCTCGTTCGGTAGCGGCGCCTGCGCGCGGGCAAAGGCCACGCGGCAAAGCCGGTACCGGTCATTGTTTCATAGTTGCGGGAAGGGCATCCGGAGACGGCCGCTTGCCGCCTCATGCGTCGGCGTCGTCCGGCCAGCCTTCGCCCGTGCCGCGATGCAGCACAAGGTCGCCGTCGACCACCGCGCCGGCAGGAAATTCGGGCAGCTCGGCCAGCCGGTCGGCCAGCGCACGGCCATCGACGTCGGCCAGCGCGAACAACTGCGAGAAGTCGTCGATCACGAAGTAGGTTTTCTGAAACGTGTCGATCCGGTAGCGCGTGCGCATCACGCGCTCGAGGTCGAAACCGAGCCGGTTCGGGGCCGCGCTTTCAAGGCTGTACAGGCTCTCGCCCTTGCTCGACACGATCCCGGCGCCATAAATCGACAGCCCGTTCGTGCCGTGCGGGTCGCGGATCAGGCCGAATTCCACCGTATACCAATAGAGACGCGCCAGCCGCGCGAGCGCCGCGTCGTCGTCCGCGACCGCAAGCGCGGTGCGGCCGTATGCCTGCATGTAGTCGGCGAACACCGGCTCGATCAGGAGCGGCACATGGCCAAACAGGTCGTGGAAGCAGTCGGGTTCCTGCAGATAGTCGAGCTGATCGGGGCGGCGCATCCACCAGGTCACTGGAAACCGCCGGTTCGCGAGGTGCTCGAAGAACACGCGATCGGGCACGAGGCCCGGCACCGCGACGATCTCCCAGCCGGTGGCCGGCTTCAGCTGGCGATTCACGTCGGCGAACGACGGCACGCGATCGGCGGGCAGCTCAATCTTCCCGAGCCCCGCGACGAACGCGTCGCACGCGCGTCCGCGCAGCAGGGCCGACTGGCGCGCATAGAGCTGTTGCCACACCGCGTGGTCGACCTGGCCGTAGCGGCCGAGCGGCTGGTCGATGGTGAAATCGGCGCGGGTTTCGAGGCCCGCGTCGAACTGCTCCTGCAGTTTCGCGGTGACGACGGTGGACATGGTGCGGCTCTGAATGCAGTGGTTGGGAACCATGCAAGTGTAGAGCGGGCGACGTGCGGAATGGGCGCAAAGATGGCGTAGATTCGCCACTTGATGCGATAATCGCGCATCAAAACGGGAATCAATGCGGAGAACGCTCATGCTGGAACTCGATCACTTCGATCTCGCGCTTCTCGACGTGCTGCAGCGCTTCGGCCGTGCGACGCACCAGCAACTCGGCGAGGAGGTGCCGTTGTCGCCGTCGCAGATCGGCCGGCGGCTGCAGCGGCTCGAGGCGGCCGGCGTGATCGAAGGCTACCGCGTGATGCTGCGCCCCGAAAAGCTCGGGCTCGGCGTCACCGCGTTCACGAGCCTGAAGCTCAAGCACCACGGCGATTCGATCATCGAGCAGTTCCAGCAGCAGATCGACGTGCTGCCCGAGGTGCTCGAATGCCACGCCGTGGTCGGCGACGCCGACTATCTGCTGCGGATCGTCGCGCCCGATCTCAACGCGCTGTCGCAGTTCGTGATGAAGAAGCTGATGCGCGTGCCGGGCGTCGACAGCGTGCGCTCGAACATCGTGCTGACGACCTTCAAGCGCAACGGCGCGCTGCCGCTCGCGCACCTGGCGCCCGGGGCCGCCTGACACGGCGGCCGGGCCGGCGGCGCGGCGCAAGGCGCCGCAGCGCGCAGCGCGGGGTCAGGCCGCTTCGGATCGTGCGGCGGCGTTCAGCAGGTCGACGTACGCGACCGCGACGAGATCCTCCTGCGCCACGCCCAGTTTCGCGAACACGTCATGCGCCTCGGCTTCGCCGCCGGCTTCGTCGTCGTCGGGGCCGAGCACCACTTCCAGTTCGATGAAGTCGCCGAGGCCGTCGACGCGGTCGAGGTGGATCCGCGTGCGGCCGACAAGGTATACGTGCCGCTCCTTCGTCACGATTCCGCGCGTGGTCAGCGCGGTCGCGAGCAGCGCGTGCATCGCGTCCGGGTTCGTGACCGGGCTGCGCGTGTAGTACGACGCCTTCGGGCCATCACGGTCGTCTCGCTGGTAGAAGATCAGCTCGGCCGGCGTGCCGTCCTCGAAGCGGCGCAGCTTGAGCCGGCCGCGCGGCACGTCGTAGAAGAAATCCTGCTGGCGGTAGAAGAGCGGCGCTTCGGCGGCGAGCGTGGCCGCCTGTTCGCGCAGCCGGTCGAATTCGCGGGCGCGGGCTTTGATCTCGATGTTGCGGGCCATGCGGGTCTCCTTCAATCAGGGGTCTCGCGGTGTGCGAACGCACAATCTAGCAAAAAGCCTGCGATGGTGGCGTGACGGGAAGACGGGACGCGACGACGCGCCACGGGTGGGGCGGAGGGATTCGGGCCCGCTCGCGATAACAGAGCTCACGTGCGAGCGCCGGTTGGGCATCCGCCGCGCGTCGCATGCCGAAACCCGAAAACGCGGAGCGCGGCCGGCCGCATCGGCATCAGCAGCACTCATATCGCCCATTGGGTCTCGATCAGTCGCAGCGCGGCCGCGATCGCCGGTTCGGCGCGCCGCTCCGCGAGCGTCACGAAAGTCAGCTCGGTCGGCACCGTCACGCGCTCGACGATCGTCAGCGCATGCGCGTGCGCTTCGGCCAGCGCCGTCGAGTCGCGTGCGAGCGTCAGCCCGATTCCCGATTTCACGAGATCGAGCATCGATTGCTCCTGGTCCACCTCGGCGACCTTGACCGGCTGCGCGCCGGCCGCCGCGAACAGCCGCGACAGCAGCCGGTGATGGGCGGACGCCGGCGGCGTCCAGATCCACGGCAGCGCGGCGAGCGCGCGCCAGTCGTGCGCGCGCTGCACGCGCTCCTTCCAGCCGGCCGGCGCGAGCACGCGGTACTCGAAATGGGTGAGCGTGGCCGTGTGGAACATCGCGTCGTCGCGCGGATCGTCCTCGTCGGGCCGGCCGATGTAGTAGCCGACGTCGAGCGCCTGCGCACGCACCTGTTCGAGCACCCAGCCGGACATCCCGTGCCGCAGCGCGGTTTCTATCTGCGGATGGGTTTCGACCAGCGCGCGCAGGAAGCCGCCGAGCCGCAGGAAGCCGGGATCGAGGATCGTGCCGATCCGCAGCCGGCCGCGCACCTCATGACGCAGCGCGGCAGCGGCGCGCTGCACGTCGGCGGCCGCCGCCAGCGCGCGCTCCGCATGCGGCAGCAGGGTCTGGCCGTCGCGCGTGAGCGCAAGCCCGCGCGACGTGCGCGTAAACAGCGTGACGCCGAGCGTTTCCTGCAGATGCTTGATCTGCAGACTGACGGCCGGCTGCGTCAGGTGCAACTGCACGGCGGCGCGCGTCAGGTTCCCTTCGCGGGCGACCGTCGCGAACGCGCGGAGCAGGGTGAGATCCATCGTCGTGATATGAGCGCGGCTTATAACGCGCTTGAGCATAACTCATTGGATCGGCGCCCGGCGGCCGGAGTACGCTTCATCGACCGCGTCGCCCGCGACGCACTATGCTGGAAACGACGCGCGGAATCGCACGCGCGCCGCACAACAATTGATGGAGACACTCGTGAGTACTCAACGCGCGCTCGAGGGCGAATTCGATTACGTGATCGTCGGCGCGGGCACCGCGGGCTGCGTGCTGGCGAACCGCCTGACCGAGGATCCCGAGATCCGCGTGCTGCTGCTCGAAGCAGGCGGCAAGGACGACTATCACTGGATTCACATCCCGGTCGGCTATCTGTACTGCATCGGCAATCCGCGCACCGACTGGCTATACAAGACACAGCCCGAGGCGGCGCTCAACGGCCGCGCGCTGTCGTATCCGCGCGGCCGCGTGCTCGGCGGCTGCTCGTCGATCAACGGGATGATCTACATGCGCGGCCAGCGCGAGGATTACGACAGCTGGGCGCAGGAAACCGGCGACGCCGGCTGGTCGTGGGACAGCGTGCTGCCGATCTTCAAGCGCAGCGAGGACCACCACGCGGGCGCGAGCGATGCGCACGGCGCGGGCGGCTACTGGCGCGTCGAGAAGCAGCGGCTGCGCTGGGAGATCCTCGAATCGTTCGCGCAGGCCGCGCAGCAGACGGGCATCCCGGCGACCGACGATTTCAACCGCGGCGACAACACCGGAGTCGGTTATTTCGAAGTGAACCAGAAGCGCGGCGTGCGCTGGAACACGTCGAAGGCGTTTCTGCGGCCCGCGATGGCGCGCCCGAACCTGACCGTGATCACCGGTGCGCATGCGCAACGCGTGATCTTCGACGGGCGGCGCGCGGTCGGCGTCGAGTATCGCGGCGGCGGCACCGACTACGTTGCGCGCGCGCGCGCCGAAGTGCTGCTGACCTCCGGCGCGGTGAATTCGCCGCAGCTGCTCGAGCTGTCGGGCATCGGCGCGGGCGCGCGCTTGCAGGCGCTCGGCATCGACGTCGTGCAGGATCTGCCGGGCGTCGGCGAAAACCTGCAGGATCACCTGCAATTGCGGATGGCGTTTCGCGTCGAAGGCGTGCGCACGTTGAACACGCTGTCCGCGCATTGGTGGGGCAAGCTGATGATCGGCGCCGAATATGCGCTGCTGCAGCGCGGGCCGATGTCGATGGCGCCGTCGCAGCTCGGCGCGTTCGCGAAGTCTGATCCGGACGATCCCGCGCTCACGCGCCCCGATCTCGAATATCACGTACAGCCGCTGTCGCTCGAGCGCTTCGGCGAACCGCTGCACAGCTTCAACGCCTTCACGGCGTCCGTCTGCCATCTGCGGCCGAGCTCGCGCGGCAGCGTGCATATCGCGAGCCCCGATGCGCACGTGGCGCCGTCGATCGCACCGAACTACCTGTCGACCGACCACGATCGCCATGTCGCGGCGAATGCGCTGCGCCTCACGCGCCGGATCGCGTCCGCGCCCGCGCTGGCGCGCTACCGGCCCGAGGAGATCCTGCCGGGCACGCGGTACCAGACCGAAGCCGAACTGATCGAAGCGGCGGGTGCGGTCGGCACGACGATCTTCCATCCGGCCGGCACATGCCGGATGGGACGCGCGGACGACGAGCGTGCCGTCGTCGACAGCCGGCTGCGTGTGCGTGGCATCGCCGGGCTGCGGATCGTCGATGCATCGGTGATGCCGTTCATCACGTCGGGCAACACGAATTCACCGACGCTGATGATCGCCGAGCGCGCGAGCGACATGATCCGCGCGGATCGACGTGCTGCGCGCGACGCGACGCAGGTGCGAACGGAAGCGGCGATGACGGCTGCATGACGCCGCACTGACACGCGCGACAGCGGGCCGTCATCGCGGTGCCAGCTGATTCGCGATGCGAAACAAGCCGACGCGTGCGGATCGCAACGGATCCACGATACGCACGGCGACTGCGCCGCAACCCGAGCATCCTTCATGTTGGGCGACGACGTGACGCGTGGCGTAACGTACCCGCGTTCGCGCAGGCATGCGCCGTGCGACCGAGGGACCGTCGACGATGTGCGCGTCAAAAAAAACGTGTCGAAATACGTGCTCAGCCGCGTCCTATATGGCGGGCAGCCCTATAAGTGCAAATCCCGATGATTGCACTGCACCAACGGCGCGACAATGTTGCGCAGTGTGCATACGCGTCGGCGCGGGAGACCACCCTCGAGGCGTAATACGGCGCCCCGGGGGCAGCCCGCTGATCCGCGGACCTGTTCGCGGTCGCTTGCGCGAATCTTCCCGGTGCTTCGCCTGACTTCGTACGGAAGGGAACATGATTCTCGGCGACACGATTCTCGAAACACGCGGACTGACGAAGGAATTCAGGGGCTTCACCGCCGTGAACGGCGTCAACCTGCGTGTGCGCCGCGGTGCGATCCATGCGTTGATCGGACCGAACGGCGCGGGCAAGACCACCTGCTTCAACCTGCTCACCAAATTCCTGACACCGACGGCCGGCCAGATCGTCTTCAACGGAATCGACATCACCGACGAGCGGCCCGCGCAAGTCGCGCGTCGCGGCATCATCCGTTCCTTCCAGATCTCGGCGGTATTCCCGCACCTCACCGCACTGCAGAACGTGCGAATCGGCCTGCAGCGCGCGCTCGGCACCGAATTCCACTTCTGGCGCAGCGAGCGCACGTTGCGGCGCCTCGACGATCGCGCGATGGACCTGCTCACGCAGGTCGGCCTCACCGATTTCGCGCACGTGCCGACGGTCGAGCTCGCGTACGGCCGCAAGCGCGCGCTCGAGATCGCGACGACGCTCGCGATGGAACCCGAACTGATGCTGCTCGACGAGCCCACGCAAGGGATGGGCCACGAGGACGTCGACCGTGTGACCGCGCTGATCAAGAAGGTCGCGAGCGGCCGCACGATCCTGATGGTCGAGCACAACATGAACGTGATCGCGGGCATCTCCGACACGATCACCGTTCTGCAGCGCGGCGAGGTGCTGGCCGAAGGGTCGTATGCGGAAGTGTCGAAGAATCCGCTGGTGATCGAGGCCTACATGGGCAGCGCCGATGCGGCACTCGCGGGGGCGCATGCATGAAGCACAGCGAACGGGAGGAACGCGAATTGAGCGGCGTCGAAAGCGGCACGCCCGCGCTGGAGATTACGGGCCTCGAGGCCTGGTACGGGGAATCCCACATATTGCACGGTGTCGACCTGAGCGTTCATCGCGGCGAGGTCGTCACGCTGCTCGGCCGCAACGGCGCGGGCCGTACCACGACGCTGCGCGCGATCATGGGGCTCACCGGCCGGCGCAGCGGCTCGATCAAGGTCGCGGGCAACGAGACGATCGGCCTCGCGACGCATCGCATCGCGCATTTCGGCGTCGGCTATTGCCCGGAGGAGCGCGGCATCTTCTCGAGCCTGTCGTGCGAGGAGAACCTGATGCTGCCGCCGCCGATCGGGCCGCGCGAGCATGCGATGTCGCTCGACGAGATCTACGCGATGTTCCCGAATCTCGCATCGCGCCGGCAGAGCCAGGGCACGCGCCTGTCCGGCGGCGAGCAGCAGATGCTCGCGGTGGCGCGGATCCTGCGCACCGGCGCCAACCTGCTGTTGCTCGACGAGATTTCCGAAGGCCTCGCGCCGGTGATCGTGCAGGCGCTGGCGCGAATGATCGTCGCACTGAAGGCGCGCGGCTACACGGTCGTGATGGTCGAACAGAATTTCCGCTTCGCCGCGCCGCTCGCCGACCGCTTCTACGTGATGGAACATGGCCGCATCGTCGAGCATTTCCGCTCATCCGAACTGGAAGGCAAGATGCCGATCCTTCACGACCTGCTCGGGGTGTGACGCTACCCCATTCCCCTTGCCGCTAGCCGTGGCGGCCTTCGAACAACCACAACGCATCAGAACAACAGGAGACGTCAATGAAAATGAAGACCCTCGCACACGCGTGTCTCGCGGTCGCGACCGCAGCGTTCACCGCAGGCGCCGCACACGCCGCGGATAGCGTGAAGATCGGCTTCATCACGGACATGTCGGGGCTGTACGCGGACATCGACGGGCAGGGCGGCCTCGAGGCGATCCGGATGGCGGTCGCCGACTTCGGCGGCAAGGTGCTCGGCAAGCCGATCGAGGTCGTGTATGCCGACCACCAGAACAAGGCGGACATCGCCGCGTCGAAGGCGCGCGAGTGGATGGATCGCGGCGGGCTCGACCTGCTGGTCGGCGGCACGAACTCCGCGACCGCGCTGTCGATGAACCAGGTCGCGGCCGAGAAGAAGAAGGTCTACATCAACATCGGCGCGGGCGCCGACACGCTGACCAACGAGCAGTGCACGCCGTACACGGTGCACTACGCATACGACACGATGGCGCTCGCGAAGGGCACCGGCTCGGCGGTGGTGAAGCAGGGCGGCAAGAGCTGGTTCTTCCTGACCGCCGACTACGCGTTCGGCAAGGCGCTCGAGAAGAACACGTCGGACGTCGTGAAGGCGAACGGCGGCCAGGTGCTGGGCGCGGTGCGGCACCCGTTGTCGGCGTCGGACTTCTCGTCGTTCCTGCTGCAGGCGCAGTCGTCGAAGGCGCAGATCCTCGGCCTCGCGAACGCGGGCGGCGACACGATCAACTCGATCAAGGCCGCGAAGGAATTCGGCATCACGAAGACGATGAAGATCGCCGCGCTGCTGATGTTCATCGACGACGTGCACAGCCTGGGCCTCGAGACGACGCAGGGCCTCGTGCTGACCGACAGCTGGTACTGGAACCGCGACGCCGCCTCGCGCCAGTGGGCGCAGCGCTACTTCGGCAAGATGAAGAAGATGCCGTCGAGCCTGCAGGCGGCCGACTACTCGTCGGTGACGACGTACCTGAAGGCCGTGCAGGCGGCCGGCACGACCGACTCCGACAAGGTGATGGCCGAGCTGAAGAAGATGAAGATCAACGACTTCTACGCGAAGGGCTTCATTCGCCAGGACGGCAGCATGATTCACGACATGTACCTGATGGAAGTGAAGAAGCCGTCGGAATCGAAGGAGCCGTGGGACTACTACAAGGTGCTCGCGACGATTCCGGGCGACCAGGCATTCGGCACCAAGCAGGAATCGCGCTGCGCGATGTGGAAGTAAGCGCGACATGGCGGCGCGCGGCGGCCGCAGCGATGTGCCCGCTGCGCCGCCCGTGCGCGCGACGGCTTTGAGGTTGCGCGCGCAACGAAACTCATACTGACGGCTAAGTCGATGGAAATCTTTGGCATTCCGTTGCCGGCGATGCTGAGCCAGTTGCTGCTCGGGCTCGTCAACGGCTCGTTCTACGCGATCCTGAGCCTCGGGCTCGCGGTGATCTTCGGGCTGCTCAACGTGATCAACTTCGCGCACGGCGCGCTGTTCATGCTGGGCGCGATGCTCGCGTGGATGGGGCTGTCGTATTTCGCGTTGCCGTACTGGGCGATGCTCGTGCTCGCGCCGCTGATCGTCGGTGCGTTCGGAATCCTGATCGAGCGTTCGATGCTGCGCTGGTTGTACAAGCTCGATCACCTGTACGGGCTGCTGCTCACGTTCGGCCTCACGCTCGTCGTCGAAGGCGTGTTCCGCTCGATCTACGGATCGTCCGGGCAGCCGTACGACGTGCCGTCGCAGCTCGCCGGCGCGACCAATCTCGGCTTCATGTTCCTGCCGAACTACCGCGCGTGGGTGGTCGTCGCGTCGCTCGCGGTGTGTCTCGCGACCTGGTTCGTGATCGAGAAGACGCGGCTGGGCGCCTATCTGCGCGCCGGCACCGAGAACCCGAAGCTCGTCGAGGCGTTCGGCGTGAACGTGCCGATGATGATCACGCTCACCTACGGCTTCGGCGTCGCGCTCGCCGCGTTCGCGGGCGTGCTCGCGGCGCCGGTGATCCAGGTGTCGCCGCTGATGGGCCAGCCGATGATCATCACCGTGTTCGCGGTGGTCGTGATCGGCGGGATGGGCTCGATCCTCGGCTCGATCATCACGGGGCTGCTGCTCGGCGTGATCGAGGGCTTCACCCGCGTGTTCTATCCGGAAGCATCGGCCACGGTCGTGTTCGTGATCATGGCGATCGTGCTGCTGATCCGCCCGGCGGGCCTGTTCGGCAAGGAAAAATGATGCAGAGAAAAGTGCTCTACGGCGTGCTGCTCGCCGCACTGCTCGTCGCGCCGTTCATCGGCGCGTATCCGGTGTTCGTGATGAAGGTGCTCACGTTCGCGTTGTTCGCGGCCGCGTTCAACCTGCTGATCGGCTATACGGGGCTGCTGTCGTTCGGCCATGCGATGTTCCTCGCGACCGCCGGCTATGCGACCGGCTATGCGATCCAGACGCTCGGTTTCACGCCGGAGCTCGGCGTGCTCGTGGGCACGTTCGCCGCGACGCTGCTCGGGCTCGTCGTGGGCCTGTTCGCGATCCGCCGGCAGGGCATCTACTTCGCGATGATCACGCTCGCGTTCGCGCAGATGGTTTACTTCATCTACCTGCAGGCGCCGTTCACGCATGGCGAGGATGGGCTGCAGGGCGTGCCGCGCGGGCACCTGTTCGGACTCGTCGACCTGTCGAACGACGTCGCGCTCTACTACGTCGTGCTCGCGGTGATCGTCGCGGCGTGCGCGTTCATCGTGCGGATCGTGCACTCGCCGTTCGGCCAGGTGCTCGTCGCGATCAAGGAGAACGAGGCGCGCGCGATCTCGCTCGGCTACGACACCGACCGCTTCAAGCTGCTCGCGTTCATCCTGTCGGCCGGGCTCGCGGGCCTGGCCGGTTCGCTGAAGGTGCTGGTGCTCGGTTTCGAGACGCTGTCCGACGCGTACTGGACGATGTCGGGCCTCGTCGTGCTGATGACGCTCGTCGGCGGGATGGGCACGCTGTTCGGGCCGTTGCTCGGCGCGGCGCTGATCGTCGCGCTGGAGGACCGCCTCGGCGACATCGGCGAGTGGCTCGCGTCGGCGACAGGCATCGGCTGGTTCCATTCGCTGGGCGAGTCGGCGACGATCGTCACGGGGCTGATCTTCATCGCATGCGTGCTTGCGTTCCGGCGCGGGATCGTCGGCGAGATGGTCGCACGCGTCAAGACGCTCAGGCCGTCCTGATTGCAGCGCAGCGGCCGTTGCGGCGCGTTGATGCGAAGCACCATCCGGCGCGGCCGGGAAGGGCGTTTCGGCGGCCTCCGGCCGATGCCGCGCGGCAAGACTGGTGCCCCATTTTCGTGCGGCGATGCACCATAGGGGTAAATGCTAAGTTGTCGCACGGTGAAAGGTCCTTTAATCTTCGTTTCAGTTCTGATGCACCGCGAAACGAATTTGCAGGTGGAGAACGAGGAGACAATCGAGGCACAAAGTGCCCGGACCCCAAAGCGCTGTTGGACGGAATCCAACAGCGCTTTTTCATTTGGTGCGCGAATTTCCGTTGCTGGTGCAACGAGTGGCGCCGGATTTTCGCCACCTCGCTCGCACCTCATCCCGTCTTCCCCGTTTTCGTCTTTCCTGTCGATCGATCGCCGCTGGCGCGCAGCCGCGTGCATTGCCGTCCGGGCTTACCCGGTTGGCGTGCGCAAAAAGCGTCCGTTACACTCAGCTTTCGCCGACCGTGCGGTCGGGAAAACGGTCGGCAGTTCTCCTACAAGCAAAATGCAGAAGAGGGAGTGCGGTTGGATGAGATGCGCAGGACGATGGATCGGGGTGCGAGGGGCGGCTGGCGCAGCGCGTTCGGGGTCGGAGGGATGCGGGTATGCGCCGGCGCTCACGAGCCGTTCAGCGGCCGGCATGTGCATTCCGGTGCGATTTGCCGGCACGACGATCCCCGAGGTCGCTGCGTTCGCATCCGACGTGTCGTTCACGTTCGCATGAACGGCCGATTTTCCGATCCCGCACCGCCTGCTTGTGGAGCCGAACCCGCCCCGGCCGGCCGATTTTCCGTCGATCGTTGCGTCCGCATCGATCGCGTCCCGCGCATCGTCGCATTTCTCCGTTCTGTTCATCCTGACGACATTGCTGCCGCGCATCGTGGCGGTCGCGCGACCGTTTCGGCACGCGCCGCGGCGCGTCCGCGCGCGGTGTCGCCAGGGCTTGATGGCGATGCGGGCGTTTCACGGGAAAACGAGCGTAGGCGCGGTACGGCGAGATAGTTAAATTATTAACTTGTTTGAGGACCGGGAGCCGTCCGAGCGACCCGCGGATTTTTCGAGCAGCGTTTGGAGACAACGTAAATGAAGATGAATCGATGGATGGAGGTTCTGCTTGCCGCAGGCCTCGTGTGCGCGGCGGCCACGGCGTCGGCGCAGGTGAAGATCGGTGTGACGCTGTCGGCCACCGGGCCGGCCGCATCGCTCGGAATTCCGGAAAAGAACACGATCGCGCTGCTGCCGAAGGAAATCGCAGGCAAGAGCGTCCAGTACATCGTGCTCGACGATGCGTCCGACACGAGCCGCGCGGTGCAGAACGTGCGCAAGCTGATCGACGAGGATCACGTGGACGCGATCATCGGTTCGTCCGTCACGCCGAACTCGCTCGCGATGCTCGATCCGGTGTCGCAGGGCAAGACGCCGACGATCTCGCTCGCGGCGAGCGCGCAGATCATCTCGCCGATGGACGCGAAGCGCGCGTGGATGTTCAAGGTGCCGCAGAACGACCAGCTGATGGCCGATGCGATCGCCGGCTACATGGCGAAGCACGGCGTGAAGACGGTCGGCTTCATCGGCTTCGCCGATGCGTATGGCGACAGCTGGTACAAGACGTTCAGCGCGGCGGCGGAGAAGAACGGGCTGAAGCTCGTGTCGAACGAGCGCTACAACCGCACCGACGCGTCCGTGATGGGGCAGGTGTTGAAGCTGATGGGCTCGAATCCCGACGCGGTGCTGATCGCCGGGTCCGGCACGCCGGCCGCGCTGCCCGCGAAGACGCTGAAGGAGCGGGGCTACAAGGGCAAGGTGTATCAGACGCACGGCGTCGCGAACAACGACTTCCTGCGCGTGTGCGGCAAGGATTGCGAAGGCGAGATCCTGCCGGCCGGCCCGGTGCTCGTGACCGATCAGCTGCCCGATTCGAATCCGGTGAAGAAGCCGGCGCTCGGCTACAAGGCCGCATACGAGAAGGCGTACGGCGCGGGTTCGCTGTCGACCTTCGGCGGTCACGCATGGGATGCGGGGTTGTTGCTGCAGCGGGCGATTCCCGAGGCGCTGAAGAAGGGCCAGCCGGGCACCGAGGCGTTCCGCGAGGCGCTTCGCGCGTCGCTCGAGAGCGTGAAGGACCTCCCCGTGTCGCACGGCGTGATCAACACGACGCCGACCGATCACAACGGCTTCGACACGCGTGCGCGCGTGATGGTGCAGATCGTCGACGGCAAGTGGAAGCTGCAGGCCGAGTAAGCACCACGTGAAACCGGCTGGCGCGGCGCGAACGGCGTCGTGCCGGCCGTGGACAGCGGCGCGGGCCTGACGGGCCGTTTCGCTGCCGCATGGAATCATCGGGGCCCGCCGCGTGGCGCCCGACGCACCGATCTTGCCGTTCGTGCGCCGCGGCCATTCCCCCGTTTTTCGTTTCTCCGCAGCATTCTCGATACACGAAACGTATGGATCTCTCGATCGCGGCGATCCTCGCGCAAGACGGCATCACGACCGGCGCCATTTATGCATTGCTGTCGCTGGCGCTCGTGCTGGTATTTTCCGTCACGCGGGTGATCTTCATTCCCCAGGGCGAATTCGTCGCCTATGGTGCGCTCACGCTTGCGGCGTTGCAGGCGCAGAAATTTCCCGCCACCTGCTGGCTGCTGTTCGTGATGGGTATCGCATGCTTCCTGCTGGAAGTCGGCGGCCTGATCCGCCATCGCGAACGCCGTCATCAGCTCGGCCGCACGCTCGCGACGCTCGGCAGCCGCTATGTGCTGCTGCCGCTCGCGGTGTTCGCGATCACGCGCAGCTTTGCCGCGCAGCCGATGCCGATGTTCGCGCAGATCGCGCTGACGCTGGCGATCGTCGTGCCGATGGGGCCGTTCGTCTACCGGCTCGTCTACCAGCCGATCGCCGAAGGCACGACGCTGCTGCTGCTGATCGTATCGGTCGCCGTCCATTTCGCGATGGTCGGCCTCGGGCTCGTGATGTTCGGCGCCGAAGGCTCGCGCACCAACGGCTTCGCGGATGCGTCGCTGTCGGTCGGCAGCATGAGCGTGTCGGTACAAAGCATCCTCGTGGTCGTGACCGCGCTCGTGCTGATCGGTGCGCTGTACGTGTACTTCGGCCGCACGATCGCCGGCAAGGCGCTGCGTGCGACGTCGGTGAACCGGCTCGGCGCGCGGCTCGTCGGCATCGGCACGACCGAAGCAGGGCGCCTGGCGTTCACGCTGGCGGCCGGGCTCGGTGTGCTGTCCGGCATCCTCGTCGGTCCGCTGACGACGATCTATTACGACTCCGGCTTCCTGATCGGCCTGAAGGGCTTCGTCGGCGCGATCATCGGAGGGCTGGTCAGCTATCCGCTCGCGGCCGCCGGCTCGCTGCTGGTCGGCGTGCTCGAATCGTATTCGTCGTTCTGGGCGAGCGCGTACAAGGAAGTGATCGTGTTCACGCTGATCATTCCGGTGCTGCTGTGGCGCAGTTTCGCGACGCCGCACGCGGAAGAGGAAGAGGAGTAACACGATGAAGACGATGGTACGCAACAAGACCTTCTGGCTGTTTCTCGTGGCGTTGTTCGCGCTGCCGGTGCTGCCCGGCGCGCTGCAGGTGCCCGAATACTGGATCACGCTGCTGAACTACATCGGCCTCTACGCGATCGTCGCGATCGGGCTCGTGTTGCTGACGGGCGTCGGCGGGATGACGAGCTTCGGACAGGCCGCGTTCGTCGGCATCGGCGCGTACGCGACCGCATTCCTGACGACGCGCTACGGCGTGTCTCCGTGGCTCGCGCTGATCGTCGGCGTCGTGCTGACGGCGCTCGTCGCGCTCGTGCTCGGCGCGGTCACGATGCGCCTGTCCGGGCACTTCCTGCCGCTCGGCACGATCGCATGGGGCCTCGCGCTGTTCTACCTGTTCGGCAACCTCGAACTGCTCGGCAAGTACGACGGGATCAACGGGATTCCGGCACTGAACCTGTTCGGCATCGAGCTCGGAAGCGGCCGAAGCCTGTACTTCCTGATCTGGGCCGTCGTGCTGGCCGCGATCGTGTCGGTGCAGAACCTGCTCAACAGCCGGCCAGGCCGCGCGATCCGCGCATTGCGCGGCGGCGGCGTGATGGCGGAGGCGATGGGCGTGAATACCGCGTGGATGCGTGTCGTGATCTTCATCTACGCGGCCGTGCTCGCGGCGGTTTCGGGTTTCTTGTACGCGCACCTGCAGCGCGCGGTGAACCCGACCCCCTTCGGCCTGAATCATGGGATCGAATTCCTGTTCATGGCCGTGGTCGGCGGTGTATCGCACGTGTGGGGCGCGGTGCTCGGTGCGGCGATCCTCACCGTGCTGCAGGACTATCTGCAGACGCTGTTGCCGAAGCTGCTTGGCTCGGAGGGCAACTTCGAGATCATCGTGTTCGGCGTGCTGATGGTGCTGCTGCTGCAGTACGCGCGTCAAGGCGTGTGGCCGTTCGTCGCGAAGCTGTTCCCGCGCGGGCCACGCGCCCATGTGCCTGACCATGCCGACCCGCTGCCGCAGCGCGCGAAGCCGGTGGCGGGCGAGCCGCTGCTCGTCGTCGACAACGCGCGCAAGCAGTTCGGCGGGCTGGTGGCCGTCAACGATGTCAGCTTCGACGTGAAAGCGGGGCAGATCGTCGGGCTGATTGGCCCGAATGGCGCCGGCAAGTCGACCACGTTCAACCTCGTTACCGGTGTGCTGCAACCGACCCGTGGCACGATCACGTTCCGCGGCGAGCGAATCGACGGGCTTACGTCGCGCCAGATCGTCCGGCGCGGAATCGGCCGGACGTTCCAGCACGTGAAGCTGTTGCCGACGATGACGGTGCTCGAGAACGTCGCGATCGGCGCGCACCTGCGCGGCCATACGGGCGTGTGGCGCAGCATCGCGCGGCTCAACGCGCATGAGGAAGCGCAGTTGCTGGCCGAGGCGGCACGACAGATCCGCCGCGTCGGGCTGGAGAGGCACATGTACGACGAAGCGGGCAGCCTCGCGCTTGGCCAGCAGCGAATTCTCGAAATCGCGCGCGCGTTGTGCTGCGATCCGACGTTGCTGCTGCTCGACGAGCCGGCCGCCGGCCTGCGCTACCAGGAGAAGCAGCAGCTCGCTGACCTGCTGCTGCGCCTGAAGACGGAAGGGATGAGCGTGTTGCTCGTGGAACATGACATGGATTTCGTGATGAACCTCACCGACCGGCTGGTGGTGATGGAGTTCGGCACGCGGATCGCGGAAGGGCTGCCGCAGGACGTGCAGCAGGATCCGGCGGTGCTCGAAGCGTATCTGGGCGGGGTGGAATGATGGCGGAGACGACGATGCCGATTCTCGACGTGCGCGGCCTAGCGGTGCGGTACGGGAAGGTGGAGGCGCTGCACGGAGCGGCGATCAAGGTCGGTGCCGGACAGATCGTCAGCGTGATCGGTCCGAACGGGGCCGGCAAGTCGACGCTGCTGAACGCAATCATGGGCGCGTTGCCGATGACCGGGCATGCATCCGGGGCGGTTGTGTACCGCGGCAAGGACGTGGGCGCACTGCCGGTCGAACAGCGTGTCGCGCGTGGAATGTGCCTCGTGCCGGAAAAGCGCGAGCTGTTCAGCACGATGACGGTCGAGGATAACCTCGTGCTGGGCGCGTATCGCCGCAAGCTCGCAGGCGAGCCGAACTTCCTCGACCAGCTCGATCATGTGTTTGCGTTGTTTCCGCGGCTCAGGGAGCGGCGCAAGCAGGCAGCCGGGACGCTGTCGGGTGGTGAGCGGCAGATGCTCGCGGTGGGCCGCGCATTGATGGGCAAACCTGATCTACTGATGCTCGACGAGCCGAGCCTCGGGCTGGCGCCGCTGATCGTGAAGGAGATTTTTCATATCATCAGCGCGTTACGCGGCACAGGCGTCGCGACACTGCTGATCGAGCAGAATGCTCGCGCTGCGCTCCAGATCTCGGACTACGGCTATGTGCTGGAGACGGGCGAGTTTGCGCTGGAAGGACCAGCGGCCGAGCTGGCACAGAATCCGCGCGTGATCGAAACATACCTCGGGTTGGCAAAAAAAACGACTTGATGAGTGCGGCGTTGGCAGGAAACGGGCGGCGTGTTTCACGTGAAACACGCCGTTTTTGTTTTTCTGGAAGACGGCGGCGCGTCCGGTAATCAGGCGTGGGGATAAGTGCCGGAGCAACAAGCGGAAGCCCTGTGATGAGAGCGCGGATAGGCGTCAGTGTTCTCCTATCGACAGTAGCCAAACGGCACAGGGGATAAGCACAGGAAGGTCGATCGGAAATGCTGTGATCGTGCAAACGATGGTTGGGTTCGGAAACCCCGGTCGGCCGAGCTATTTTGCGCACTCTGGCAATGTGAACTGAGGTCGCGGCAGCGTCGCCGAAGCTGGCCTCACGGCGCACATCGGCCGATCGAGCGAAGAAAAACGAGCCAATGAACCGGCCCTACCATTCGGACGGTCTTCGGGTGAAAAGCGAACCCGCTATAATTCGGCCCATACATTTCTCAGATAGGTTCGTGCGTAGTCCTGCGCACGGAATCCACCATGCTTTTTCCCACAGAATTTGACGTCATCGTCGTCGGTGGCGGGCACGCCGGCACGGAAGCCGCGTTGGCATCGGCCCGTATGGGTGCGAAGACGCTGCTGCTGACCCATAACATCGAAACGCTCGGCCAGATGAGCTGCAATCCGTCGATCGGCGGCATTGGCAAGGGCCATCTGGTCAAGGAAGTCGATGCGCTCGGCGGCGCGATGGCTGCCGCGACGGACGAGAGCGGTATTCAGTTCCGCATCCTCAATTCGTCGAAGGGCCCGGCCGTGCGCGCGACGCGCGCGCAGGCCGACCGCATCCTGTACAAGGCTGCGATCCGCCATCGGCTCGAGAACCAGCCGAACCTGTGGCTGTTCCAGCAGGCTGTCGACGACCTGATGGTCGAAGGCGACCGCGTGGTCGGCGCCGTCACGCAGATCGGCATCCGCTTCCGTGCACGCGCGGTTGTGCTGACGGCCGGTACGTTCCTCGACGGCAAGATCCACGTTGGCCTGAACAACTATACGGGCGGCCGCGCGGGCGATCCGGCGGCTGTGTCGCTGTCGGCTCGCCTGAAGGAGCTGAAGCTGCCGCAGGGCCGCCTGAAGACCGGTACCCCGCCGCGCATCGATGGCCGCTCGATCGACTTTTCGAAGCTGGACGAGCAACCTGGCGACCTCGATCCGATCCCCGTGTTCTCGTTCCTGGGCCGTGCGGAGCAGCATCCGCAGCAGTTGCCGTGCTGGGTTACGCACACGAACGAGCGCACGCACGACATCATCCGTGGCGGCCTTGACCGTTCGCCTATGTATACAGGCGTGATCGAAGGTGTCGGCCCGCGCTATTGCCCGTCGATCGAGGACAAGATCCACCGATTCGCATCGAAGGAATCGCACCAGATCTTCCTCGAGCCGGAAGGGCTGACGACCAACGAGTTCTATCCGAACGGGATTTCGACGAGCCTGCCATTCGACGTGCAGCTCGAGCTCGTGCACTCGATGCGTGGCCTCGAGAACGCGCACATCCTGCGCCCCGGCTACGCGATCGAATACGACTACTTCGACCCGCGCGCGCTGAAGGCTTCGCTTGAGACAAAGGCGATCAACGGGCTGTTCTTTGCGGGCCAGATCAACGGCACGACCGGGTACGAAGAAGCGGCCGCGCAAGGGCTGCTGGCCGGACTGAATGCAGGCCGCTACGTGCAGGAGAAGGACGCATGGTGCCCGCGTCGCGACCAGGCCTATCTTGGCGTGCTGGTCGACGACCTCGTCACGCGTGGCGTGGCCGAGCCGTACCGGATGTTTACGAGCCGTGCCGAGTACCGCCTGAGCCTGCGTGAAGACAATGCGGATATGCGCCTGACCGAGATCGGCCGCGAGCTGGGCCTCGTCGACGACGTACGCTGGGATGCGTTCAGTCGGAAGCGCGACGCTGTTTCACGTGAAACCGAACGACTGAAGTCGACATGGGTCACGCCTAAGACGCTGCCGCCGGAAGAGGCGACCGCGTTGCTCGGCAAGGCGATCGATCACGAGTACAGCCTCGCCGAGCTGCTTCGCCGCCCGGGGATCAGCTACGACGGTGTGTGCAGCCTGAAGGGCGGCGAATGCGCGCCGGCAGAGCCGCTGGCCGACGATCCGGTGCTGCTAGAGCAGATCAAGGAACAGGTCGAGATCGGCATCAAATATCAGGGCTATATCGAGCGTCAGGCCAGCGAGATCGAACGGAACGATGCGAACGAGAACACGCGTCTGCCGGACGGTATCGACTATCGCGAGGTGCGTGGCCTCTCGTTCGAGGTGAGTCAGAAGCTCAACGAGTTCCGGCCGGAAACGATCGGCCAGGCATCGCGGATCTCGGGCATCACGCCGGCTGCGATCTCGCTGTTGATGGTGCACCTGAAGCGCCGTGGCCTTGGTCGCCGTAACGGCACCGCAGCAGAGATGACGGAACAGGGGGACGGTACCGTCCCGACGCAACAATGACGGCGCGTCGCGCGCCGGCGGTTAATCGGGACGTACTCGCACAGATGCTCGTCGATGGCGCGACCGCGCTCGACATCACATTGACGGATGCACAACGCAACCAGCTGCTCGACTATGTCGCGCTGCTCGGCAAGTGGAACGCGGTCTACAACCTGACCGCGATCCGCGACCCAAAGCAGATGATGATCCAGCACATTCTCGATTCGCTCTCCATCGTTCCGCATTTGCGCGACCGTGCATCGGCGCGCGTGCTTGACGTAGGTTCGGGCGGCGGGCTGCCCGGTATCGTGCTGGCGATCGTCCAGCCGGACTGGCAGGTCACGCTGAACGATATCGTGCAGAAGAAGTCGGCATTCCAAACGCAGATGCGTGCCGAGCTGAAGCTTGCGAACCTGTCTGTCGTCACCGGGCGTGTCGAATCGCTGCAGCCGGGTGTCGATGTGCCGGAAAAATTCGACATGATCGTATCCCGCGCTTTCGCGGATCTATCCGACTTCGTTAAACTTGCTCGACATCTCGTCGCGCCTGGCGGATCGATCTGGGCAATGAAGGGTGTCCATCCGGACGATGAAATTGCACGGCTGCCCGAAGGCAGTCGCGTAAAGCAGACGATGCGGCTGGCGGTACCGATGCTCGATGCCGAACGGCATCTGATCGAGGTCGCTGTCGACGAGGCGAATTGAAGGCGCGCGGTAGCGCGCCGTTTGTTTGAAGGTAAAGGGAACACACCAACGATGGCAAAGATCTTCTGCGTTGCGAACCAGAAGGGGGGCGTCGGCAAGACGACGACATCGGTCAATCTCGCCGCAAGCCTTGCAGCGCAGGAGCAACGAGTCCTGCTGATCGATCTCGACCCGCAGGGCAACGCGACGATGGGCAGCGGGATCGACAAGGCTGCTTGCGAGTCGACCGTGTACGAAGTGCTGGTCGACGGCGTATCGGTGACGGACGCGCGCGTGCGTCCGGAAGGCGTCACGTACGACGTGCTGCCGGCCAACCGTGAGCTGTCAGGTGCCGAGATCGAGCTGATCAGCATCGATAATCGCGAGCGACGGTTGAAGGCCGCGCTCGAGCGCGTGGCTGACGACTACGACTTCGTGTTGATCGATTGCCCGCCGACGCTGTCGCTGCTGACGCTGAACGGGCTATGCGCGGCGCATGGCGTCGTGATTCCGATGCAGTGCGAATACTTCGCGCTGGAGGGGCTGTCCGATCTCGTCAATACGATCAAGCAGGTTCACGCGAACATGAATCGCGACCTGAAGATCATCGGCTTGCTGCGTGTGATGTTCGATCCGCGCATCACGCTGCAGCAGCAAGTCTCCGATCAATTGAAAGCGCACTTCGGCGACAAGGTGTTCGACGCGGTGATTCCGCGCAACGTGCGCTTGGCGGAAGCGCCGAGTTACGGATTGCCGGGCGTCGTATTCGACCGTAACTCGCGCGGTGCGCAGGCGTATCTCCAGTTCGGTGCCGAGATGATCGATCGCGTGCGCGCGTTCGAGGTGTCGTGATCCGGACATGAGCGAAGCGAGGAAGAAAGACATGAACGCGGTACCAAAGAAGAAGGGCTTGGGACGTGGCCTCGAAGCGCTGCTCGGCGGCAGTGCGGACATCACCGAAGCGGTGAAGATCGAAGGGGCGCCGAACACGCTCGCGCTCGGCAAGCTGCAGGCCGGCAAGTATCAGCCGCGGACGCGGATGGACGAAGGCAGCCTGCAGGAGCTGGCGGCCAGCATTCGCGCGCAAGGCGTGATGCAGCCGATCCTGGTACGACCTATTTCGTCTGACAAATACGAAATCATCGCCGGCGAGCGGCGTTTCCGCGCGGCACGCCTGGCCGGCCTCGACGAAGTGCCGGTGCTCGTGAAGGACGTGTCCGATCAGGCCGCCGCCGCGATGGCGCTGATCGAGAACATCCAGCGCGAGGACCTGAATCCGCTGGAAGAGGCGCACGGTATCCAGCGCTTGCTCGGCGAGTTCGGTTTCACGCACGAGCAGGCGGCCGAATCGGTCGGCCGCTCGCGCAGCGCGGTGTCGAACCTGCTGCGCCTGCTGAACCTCGCAGCGCCGGTGCAGACGATGCTGCTGGCCGGCGACCTCGACATGGGCCACGCGCGTGCGCTGCTTGCAGTCGATGCCGCGACGCAGATCACGCTCGCGCACCAGGTCGTCAACAAGCGCATGTCGGTGCGCGAGACCGAGAAGATGGTCGCGCATACGACGAAGGAAGCGCCGGCGGTGAAGGCGCGCGCGAAGGATGACGGCGGCCGCGACACGCGTCGTCTCGAGGAAGAGTTGTCCGACCTGCTCGCGTCGACCGTGAAGATCAAGCTCGGCCGCCGTGGGCGAGGGCAGGTGATGATCGACTTCGGTAATCTCGACGCGCTCGAGGGCATTCTTGCGCGCCTGCGCGGCAACGTCGCGACCGAAGAATAACGAGGCTCGATTGATGGAAAACACGGGCGCGCCGGCGCCGCGCCGGTGGCTTGGCTGGCTTTTGCAGGAGCCCGTACTGACGGTGCTGGCGCTTGCGCTGATTGTTCTGCAATGGTTGCGTCCGCAACCAATCGCCGCACTGACCGGTCTCGTCGACTGGCAGACCGTTGCGACGCTCGCCGGTCTGCTGATGCTGACCAAGGCGCTCGAGCTGTCCGGATGCCTGATGTGGCTCGCACATCGCATCGTCCATCACGTGCATTCCGAGCGCGGGCTTGCGATGCTGCTCGTCGTGTTCGCGGCGGCACTCGCGATGTGGCTCACCAACGATGTCGCGCTGTTCGTCGTCGTGCCGCTGATGGTATCGCTGCGCACGTTGACGCCGCTACCGTTCCGGCGGCTCGTGATCGTGGTCGCGCTGGCCGTCAATGCGGGCTCCGTCGCGACCCCGCTCGGCAATCCCCAGAACCTTTTCCTGTGGCAATTGAGCGGTGTGTCGTTCGGCCGCTTCGTCGTCACGCTCGGGCCGCTCGCGCTGGCGCTGATGGCGCTGCTGCTCGTGTTGACGGTGTGCGCGTTTCGCGCGAAGCCGCTCGACCTGTCGGGGGATGTCGAGGCCGTTCCCGTGCAGCGTCTGCATGCGCTGCTCGCGGCGGTGCTGTTCGGTGCGTTCGTGCTGCTTGCCGACGCACACGATCCCGTGCCGGGCCTGATCGGCGTCGTGATCGCGCTGCTGGTGGCGAGGCGTGACGCAGTCCTGAAGATCGACTGGCTGCTGCTGCTGATCTTCGTGCTGATGTTCGTCGTGCTGCGCAGCGCGGCCGCGCTGCCGGTCGTCCACGATGCGATCGCGCGAACCCATCTCGATTCGCCGCTGCGTGTGTTCGCGGCGGGCGCGGTGGTTTCACAGGGAATCAGCAACGTGCCGGCGGCGATTCTGCTGTCGGAATTCACGCGCGACTGGCGGGCGCTCGCGTTCGGTGTGTCGGTCGGCGGTTTCGGTTTCGCAATCGGTTCGCTCGCGAACCTGATCGCGGTGCGTCTCGCGAGGGAGCCGCGCATGTGGCTGCCGTTTCACCTCGTGTCGATTCCGTTCGCGCTGGTGAGCGCAGCGCTGGGGGCGTGGCTGCTCGCTCACGGCTGAGCGATGCGGATCGGTTCGATGCGTACTGCAAGCGTGCCGGGGAGCGCGCACAGCGTTCCCGGTCGTTGTGAACTCAAGCCTGTTGATAAGTGTTGCGCCACCACAGTCGAAGGACTGTGGTGGCGCAACAACTGATTGTGGGCATCGGCGTGCTCGGTTCGAGCGCGTTTCACGCATCGCGCTCGTCGCGATGGTCACAGTATTTCCTCTGTCATGCATTGCCGCGCCGGGGTATTTCCCGTGATCGCATCACTGCAGAATTCCTGCTCCGATCGCATCGCGCCTGTGACATCCGCACCAGACGTCGCTGTCACATCATTTCGTTGGTGTCGCACTTTTTCGGGCAAGAAATACCGTTGCCAAAAACCGACCTTACAACTGTCATCGTACGTCGTTGCGACGCGCGTTTTTCACATGATGAGGCGTCGTTTTACGCAGGTTTTTGTCGCGTCTAAAGCCTTGAATCACCTGCAACTATCGCTTACAATCGCCCGGATTTGTTAGCTAGGCACCCCTGAAAGCTTTCAGAAAGCTTGGGGCCGGGTTCAAGGATTTTGCGGAAGATTGCGATGGCGGGTCAGGCGCCGAACGACAGGCACGATGGTCCCCGAGCGCAACGCACCGCTTCAGCGGCCGGCGAGCGGCGCGAGTCCGACGACGACTGGGATGCCGAGCAGCAAGATAACAACATCGTTCCGCTCACGCGGACAGAAGCCGAGAGGCTGTTCGGTCCGAACGTGAGCAAGCCGTCGCGCGTGACCCCCTACAAGGTGGTGATCGCGCAGGTGGTCTTGTCCCTGGTTGCAACGCTGGCGTGGTGGCTGTTTTCAAAGTCGCCGGGCGCCGCTGCGCAGTCCGCGTTTCTGGGCGGGGCGATCGGCTGGGTGCCAAGCGCGTTGTTCGTGGCACGACTGAAGGCAGGTGGTTCGGCCACCGTGATGAGCTGGGTGATGGGCGAAGCCCTGAAGCTCGGCGTGACGATCGGGATGTTCGCCGCAGTGGCGTACGGCTATGCCGGCGTGCACTGGCCGGCACTCCTCGTCACCTACCTCGTCGTGCTGAAGACGTACTGGATCGCGCTGGCCTGGCGGTAAGCAACAAGCAGCGTGCGGTTTCGACAACGAACCGCACCGGCCCGTTCCCGCAATAGCGTATTGCGGAACGGGGTAAAACGATTTTCGACAATTTGGGTGGCATTAACGATATGGCAGCTAGCGAAGGCACGCGCGGTCCGGATCCGTCCGAGTACATTGCGCACCACTTGCAGAATTTCTCCACCTCGCATCAGACGTCGATTTTCGACATCCACGTCTGGAACCTCGACACGCTGTTCTGGTCGATCGTGTGCGGCATCGTGACGATCATCCTGCTGCGTCTGGCCGCCCGCAAGGCGACCTCGGGCGTGCCGGGCCGTTTCCAGTGCGCGATCGAGATGCTCGTCGAAATGGTCGAAGACCAGTCGAAGGCCATCGTCCACGGCAACCGCGCGTTCATCGCTCCGCTCGCCCTCACGGTCTTCGTGTGGGTCGCGCTGATGAACTCCCTCGACTTCCTCCCCGTCGACCTGCCGGGCCGCATCATCGGCCTGCTCGGTCTGTCGGACGTGATTTCCCACCATCGCATCGTCCCGACGGCCGACCTGAACGGCACGCTCGGCATCGCGCTCGGCGTGTTCGTCCTGATGATCTACTACAGCATCAAGATCAAGGGCGCGGGCGGCTTTGCGCATGAGCTGCTGTCGGCCCCGTTCGGCGCCCACCCGCTGCTGTGGATCCCGAACCTCGCGCTGAACATCGTCGAATATCTCGCAAAGACCGTTTCTCTCGGCATGCGGCTGTTCGGCAACATGTACGCGGGTGAGCTGTTGTTCCTGTTGATCGCCCTGCTCGGCAGCATGTGGAGCTTCGGTGGCGACGCAACGTTCCTCGGCTTCGTTGGTCATGTGATCGCGGGTAGCGTCTGGGCAATCTTCCACATCCTGATTGTTCTGTTGCAGGCATTCATTTTCATGATGCTGACGCTGGTGTATCTCGGCCAGGCGCACGACAAGCACTAAGCGCGGCGTGCAAAAAAGAGTTTCCGTTTTAGTTTTTTAAATCTCAGTTCCAAGTCTTTTCACAAAGGAGTGATCATGCAAGCTTACATCGCCAACATCCAGGGTCTGACCGCCATCGGTATCGGCATCATCATCGGCCTGGGTGCAATCGGCGCCTGTATCGGTATCGCGCTGATGGGTGGCAAGTACATCGAAGCCTGCGCACGTCAGCCGGAACTCATCAACCCGCTGCAAACGAAGATGTTCCTGCTGGCCGGCCTGATCGACGCTGCATTCCTGATCGGCGTTGGTGTCGCAATGCTGTTCGCGTTCGCGAACCCGCTCCTGTCGAAGCTCGCAGGCTAAGGTTCCTCGGAAATATGCGTCCGGCGCAAGCCGGCGCAGGGCGGAACGGAGACTTGGGGCGCTGATCGAATGCAACTCGATGAGCGCCTTACCGTTTCATTTTTCCGGAATAGCAGATAAGGAAACACCGTGAATCTCAACGCAACTCTGTTTGCGCAAATGGTCGTGTTCCTGGTCCTCGCGTGGTTCACGATGAAATTCGTGTGGCCGCCGTTGATCAACGCCCTCGACGAACGTTCGAAGAAGATCGCCGACGGCCTCGCCGCCGCGGAGAAGGGCAAGGCGGAACTCGACGCAGCGCACAAGCGCGTGGACCAGGAACTCGCGCAGGCCCGCAACGACGGCCAGCAGCGCATCGCCGACGCTGAAAAGCGTGCACAGGCGGTCGCCGAGGAAATCAAGGCCAACGCCCAGGCTGAAGCCGCCCGCATCGTCGCCCAGGCGAAAGCGGAAGCAGAACAGCAAATCGTGAAGGCGCGCGAAGCGCTGCGTGGCGAAGTCGCCGCGCTGGCCGTGAAGGGCGCCGAGCAGATCCTGAAGCGCGAAGTCGATCAAACGGCCCACGCCCAACTGCTGAATCAACTGAAAGCCGAGCTCTGATCATGGCCGAACTTGCAACCATCGCCCGCCCTTACGCAGAAGCGCTGTTCCGCGTGGCCGAGGGAGGTGACATCGCCGCCTGGTCCACGCTCGTGCAAGAGCTGGCCCAGGTTGCGCGTCTGCCGGAAGTGCTGTCGGTCGCGTCGAGCCCGAAGGTGACGCGCACGCAAGTGGCCGAGCTGCTGCTTGCTGCGGTGAAGTCGCCGCTCGCGGCCGGCGCCGAAGCGAAGAACTTCGTGCAGATGCTGGTCGACAATCATCGCATCGCGCTGCTGCCGGAAATCGCCGAGCAGTTCGAGGCGCTCAAGAACGAACGTGAAGGTGCAGCCGACGCCGAGATCGTGAGCGCGTTCCCGCTGAACGGCGCGGATCTCGAAAGCCTCGTCTCTGGCCTCGAACGCAAGTTCAAGCGCAAGCTGAAGCCGACGGTCGAAGTCGATTCGTCGCTGATCGGCGGCGTGCGCGTGACGGTCGGCGACGAAGTGCTCGACACCTCGGTTCGCGCGCGCCTCGCATCGATGCAGGCTGCCTTGACCGCCTGAGCGCCACGCCGGCACGCAACAGAATTGACTATCAGGAGCGAATAATGCAACTCAATCCCTCTGAGATCAGCGAGCTGATCAAGAGCCGGATCCAGGGCCTTGAAGCGAGCGCAGACGTTCGCAACCAGGGCACCGTGATCTCCGTGACCGACGGTATCGTGCGCATCCACGGCCTGTCGGACGTGATGCAGGGCGAAATGCTCGAGTTTCCGGGCAACACGTTCGGCCTCGCGCTGAACCTCGAGCGCGACTCGGTCGGCGCGGTGATTCTCGGCGAATACGAACACATCTCGGAAGGCGACATCGTCAAGACGACGGGCCGCATTCTGGAAGTCCCGGTTGGTCCGGAACTCGTCGGCCGCGTGGTCGACGCGCTCGGCAACCCGATCGACGGCAAGGGCCCGGTCAACGCGAAGCTGACCGACGCGATCGAAAAGATCGCCCCGGGCGTGATCTGGCGTAAGTCGGTGTCGCAGCCGGTGCAGACGGGTATCAAGTCGATCGATGCGATGGTGCCGATCGGCCGTGGCCAGCGTGAGCTGATCATCGGCGACCGTCAGTGCGGCAAGACCGCGGTGGCGCTCGACGCGATCATCAACCAGAAGGGCAAGGACCTGATCTGTATCTACGTCGCGATCGGCCAGAAGGCTTCGTCGATCATGAACGTGGTTCGCAAGCTCGAAGAAACGGGCGCGATGGAATACACGATCGTCGTCGCCGCTTCGGCTTCGGATTCGGCAGCGATGCAGTACCTCGCACCGTACGCCGGCTGCACGATGGGCGAATACTTCCGCGACCGCGGCCAGGACGCGCTGATCATCTATGACGACTTGACCAAGCAAGCCTGGGCATACCGTCAGATCTCGCTGCTGCTGCGCCGTCCGCCGGGCCGTGAAGCATACCCGGGCGACGTGTTCTATCTGCACTCGCGTCTGCTCGAGCGCGCTGCTCGCGTGTCGGAAGAGTACGTCGAGAAGTTCACGAACGGCGAAGTGAAGGGCAAGAGCGGCTCGCTGACGGCACTGCCGGTCATCGAAACGCAGGCTGGCGACGTGACCGCGTTCGTTCCGACGAACGTGATCTCGATTACCGACGGCCAGATCTTCCTGGAAACCGACCTGTTCAACGCAGGCATCCGCCCGGCAATCAACGCCGGCGTGTCGGTGTCGCGAGTCGGTGGCGCTGCTCAGACGAAGGTCGTGAAGAAGCTGTCGGGCGGTATCCGTACCGACCTCGCACAGTACCGTGAACTGGCAGCATTCGCGCAGTTCGCATCGGACCTCGACGAGGCGACCCGCAAGCAGCTCGAGCGCGGCCGCCGCGTGACGGAACTGCTGAAGCAGCCGCAGTACCAGCCGCTGCAGGTGTGGGAACTGGCCGTGTCGCTGTACGCCGCGAACAACGGCTACCTCGACGATCTCGACGTGAAGCAAGTGCTGTCGTTCGAGAAGGGCCTGCGCGACAACCTGAAGACCAGCCACGCTGACCTCATCAAGCGCATCGAAGACACCAAGGATCTCTCGAAGGACGACGAAGGCGCGCTGCGCGCGGCGATCGAATCCTTCAAGAAGTCGGGTGCCTATTGATCCGCGAGTGACACACTGAGGCCGCGCGGGTGCTGATGCGCCCGCGCCGCTTCGGTCAAGGAGCAAGCTATGGCTGGAATGAAGGAAATTCGCGGCAAGATCAAGAGCGTGCAGAACACGCGCAAGATCACGAAGGCGATGGAGATGGTGGCCGCATCGAAGATGCGCCGCGCGCAGGAACGCATGCGCGCCGCTCGTCCGTACGCGGACAAGGTCCGTGCCATCGCCGCGCACATGAGCCGCGCGAACCCGGAGTACCGCCACCCGTTCATGGTGGCAAACGACGGCGCGAAGACGGCCGGCATCATCCTCGTCACGACGGACAAGGGTCTTTGCGGCGGTCTGAACACCAACGTGCTGCGTGCGACGGTGCAGAAGTTCAAGGAGCTGGAAGAGAAGGGCCAGAAGGTCGAAGCCACCGCGATCGGCGGCAAGGGCCTCGGGTTCCTGAACCGCTTCGGCGCGAAGGTGATGTCGCAGGTCGTGCACCTCGGCGACACCCCGCATCTGGACAAGCTGATCGGCGCCGTGAAGACGCAGCTCGATCTGTACTCGGAAGGCAAGCTGTCGGCGGTCTATATCGCTTACACGCGCTTCGTCAACACGATGAAGCAGGAAGCCGTGATCGAGCAGCTGCTGCCGCTGTCGTCGGACCACTTCGATGCCGATGACGGTACGCCGGCCACGTCGTGGGACTACATCTACGAGCCGGACGCGCAGGCAGTCGTCGACGAACTGCTCGTGCGTTACGTCGAGGCGCTGGTGTACCAGGCCGTCGCGGAGAACATGGCGTCCGAGCAATCGGCGCGGATGGTCGCGATGAAGGCCGCGTCCGACAACGCGAAGACGGTGATCAGCGAACTGCAGCTCGTATACAACAAGAGCCGCCAGGCCGCGATTACGAAAGAACTGTCGGAGATCGTCGGCGGCGCAGCCGCTGTTTAAGCGCGCGCCCGGGACGACAACTGCGCCTTTGCGCGAGTAAAGAATCAGGTATTTAAAGGAAAAGCGATGAGTACTGCTGCTTTGGTAGAAGGCAAGATCGTACAGTGCATCGGCGCCGTTATCGACGTGGAATTCCCGCGCGAAAGCATGCCGAAGATCTACGACGCGCTCATTCTCGATGGCTCGGAACTGACGCTCGAAGTCCAGCAGCAGCTGGGCGACGGCGTGGTCCGTACCATTTGTCTGGGTGCATCCGACGGCCTGCGCCGCGGCCTGACCGTGAAGAACACGGCGAAGCCGATTTCGGTGCCGGTCGGCAAGCCGACCCTCGGTCGTATCATGGACGTGCTCGGCCGTCCGATCGACGAGGCCGGCCCGATCGAGAGCGAACATACGCGTTCGATCCACCAGAAGGCTCCGGCGTTCGACGAACTGTCGCCGTCGACCGAACTGCTCGAAACGGGTATCAAGGTCATCGACCTGATCTGCCCGTTCGCGAAGGGCGGCAAGGTTGGCCTGTTCGGCGGTGCTGGCGTGGGCAAGACCGTCAACATGATGGAGCTCATCAACAACATCGCGAAGGAACACGGCGGTTACTCCGTGTTCGCGGGCGTGGGCGAGCGTACCCGTGAAGGGAACGACTTCTACCACGAAATGAAGGACTCGAACGTTCTCGACAAGGTCGCGCTGGTGTACGGCCAGATGAACGAGCCGCCGGGCAACCGTCTGCGCGTCGCGCTGACCGGCCTGACGATGGCCGAGCACTTCCGTGACGAAGGCCTCGACGTGCTGTTCTTCGTCGACAACATCTACCGTTTCACGCTGGCCGGTACCGAAGTGTCGGCACTGCTCGGCCGTATGCCGTCGGCAGTGGGCTATCAGCCGACGCTGGCTGAAGAAATGGGCAAGCTGCAGGAACGCATCACGTCGACCAAGAAGGGCTCGATCACGTCGGTCCAGGCCGTCTACGTCCCTGCCGACGACTTGACCGACCCGTCGCCGGCAACCACCTTCGGCCACCTGGACGCAACCGTCGTTCTGTCGCGTGACATCGCTTCGCTGGGTATCTACCCGGCAGTCGACCCGCTCGACTCGACGTCGCGCCAGATCGACCCGAACGTGATCGGTGAAGAGCACTACACGATCACCCGTCGCGTTCAGCAGACGCTGCAGCGCTACAAGGAACTGCGCGACATCATCGCGATTCTGGGCATGGACGAACTGTCGCCGGAAGACAAGCTGTCGGTCGCACGTGCGCGTAAGATCCAGCGTTTCCTGTCGCAGCCGTTCCACGTCGCTGAAGTGTTCACGGGCTCGCCGGGCAAGTACGTGCCGCTGAAGGAAACGATCCGTGGCTTCAAGATGATCGTCGACGGCGAGTGCGACCACCTGCCGGAACAGGCGTTCTACATGGTCGGCACGATCGACGAAGCCTTCGAAAAGGCCAAGAAGATCCAGTAAGGGCTTGAGTGAGTAGCACGCTGGCGCGTGCCGGCCGGATGCATGAGTCAGTCGTGATTCATGCGCCGGCCCATCGCGCCGACCGCAATACGCTCAACCCGCCGTGCATGGGACGAGCGCAGGCGCCGACAGGCGTGTGCGTTCGTCGACAGGAGTCGATATGGCAACCATCAAAGTAGACGTCGTCAGCGCGGAAGAGCAGATCTTCTCGGGCGAGGCGAAATTCGTCGCGCTGCCGGGCGAAACGGGTGAGCTGGGTATTCTGCCGGGTCACACGCCGCTGATCACGCGGATTCGTCCGGGTGCGGTGCGCATCGAAGTCGAGGGCGGCAACGACGAATTCGTGTTCGTCGCGGGCGGCATTCTCGAAGTGCAGCCGGGCGCCGTGACGGTGCTCGCCGATACCGCGATCCGCGGCAAGGACCTCGACGCGGCGAAGGCCGAGGAAGCGCGCAAGCGTGCCGAGGAAACGCTGCAGAACGCGAAGTCGGACCTCGACCTCGCAAAGGCGCAATCGGAGCTCGCGACCGCGATGGCGCAGCTCGAGGCGATCCAGCGTCTGGCGAAGATTCGCAGCCGGCACTGAGCCGCGCGCGCGTATCCCGCGAAAGAAAGCAGCCTTCGGGCTGCTTTTTTTTCGTCCATCGTTTTCGTCTGTTTTTTGCGGCCCGGATCCGTATCGTCCGGTCGTGCTATTTCATCCGGCCGCCGCGATTTGATGTCAGAGTGTCGTCAGCAGAGCGCGGCATCATCGGCGGAAAGGCAGACCGCCGCGATCGTGGCGGAGCAGGCGCGCGTCAGCCGCGCGCCGGGCCGATCAGACAAAAACGGACGGAGACATCGATGGCAGCAGACCTTGGCAAGGGGGCGCCGATCGCGCCCGAAAACGGACTGTCGTACGTGCGCGGCGCGACCGACGTGCCGCTATCCGAAGCGACGATCGGCCGGTTCCTGCTCGACACGGCGGGCCGCTTTCCCGATCGTCCGGCCGTCGTGTTCCGCGAGCAGGGCATTCGCTGGAACTGGCGCACGTTCGCGCACGAGATCGATGTGCTCGCGGCGGGCCTCGCCGCGCTCGGGATCGCGAAGGGCGACTGCGTCGGCATCTGGTCGCCGAACCGCAGCGAATGGCTGCTCACGCAGTTCGCGACCGCGCGCATCGGCGCCATCCTCGTCAACATCAACCCGGCCTACCGCCTCGCGGAACTCGAATACGCGCTGAACAAGGTCGGCTGCAAGGCCGTGATCGCGGCCGAGCGCTTCAAGACGTCCGCGTACGTCGAGATGCTGCAGACCATCGCACCGGAGCTCGCGAGCGCGACGCCGGGCGACCTGCATGCGGCGCGCGTGCCGAGCCTGCGCACGGTCGTGTCGATGGGCGAGGTCGCGCCGGCCGGCATGTTTCGCTTCGCGGACGTGATGGCGCGCGGCCGCGACACGCTCGATGTCGCGCGGCTCGACGCGATCGGCGCGACGCTGGCGGCCACCGATCCGATCAACATCCAGTTCACCAGCGGCACGACCGGCAGCCCGAAGGGTGCGACGCTCACGCACCGCAACGTCGTCAACAACGCCCGCTCGATCGCGATGGCGATGCGGTTCAGCGAGCAGGATTCGCTTTGCATCCCGGTGCCGCTGTATCACTGCTTCGGGATGGTGCTGGCCGTGCTCGCGTGCGTGTCGAAGGGCGCGGCGATGGTGTTCCCCGGCGAGGCGTTCGATCCGGTCGCGACGCTCGCGGCCGTCGCCGAAGAACGCTGCACCGCGCTGCACGGCGTGCCGACGATGTTCATCGCGGAACTCGATCATCCGGACTTCGCGAAATTCGACCTGTCGACGCTGCGCACCGGGATCATGGCCGGCTCGCCGTGCCCGATCGAGACGATGAAGCGCGTCGTGTCGCAGATGCATTTGTCGGAGATCACGATCGCGTACGGAATGACGGAGACGAGCCCCGTGTCGTTCCAGAGCTCGACCGACGACCCGCTCGAGAAGCGCACGACGACGGTCGGCCGGATCCAGCCGCATCTGGAGGTGAAGATCGTCGACCCGAACGGCGAGATCGTGCCGGTCGGCGCGACGGGCGAGCTGTGCACGAAGGGGTATTCGGTGATGCTCGGCTACTGGGACGATGACGCGAAGACACGCGAGGTGCTGGTCGACGGGTGGATGCATACGGGCGACCTCGCGACGCTCGACGCCGACGGCTACTGCAACATCGTCGGCCGCCTGAAGGACATGGTGATCCGCGGGGGCGAGAACGTGTATCCGCGCGAGATCGAGGAATTCCTGTTCAGGCATCCGAAGATTCAGAGTGCGCAGGTGTTCGGCGTGCCCGATGCGAAATACGGCGAGGAGCTGTGCGCGTGGATCGTGCTGCGCGCGGGCGAGCAGATGACGGAGGACGACGTGCGCGCGTTCTGCAACGGCCAGATCGCGCACTACAAGATTCCGCGCTACATCCGCTTCGTCGACGAGCTGCCGATGACCGTGACGGGCAAGGTGCAGAAGTTCGTGATGCGTCAGCAGATGATCGAAGAACTGAAGCTCGCCGTGCAGAAGACCGCGTGAGCAGGTTCGCAGGTTCGACGACGGGACTCACGCTGCGGCCTGCGGGCCGCTGCGTTTTCGATGGACGAAAAAAAGCGGGCTTATTAGCCCGCTAAAAACCACACGCTACGGGGTTAGCGCGAGGAGACCAAAGATGAAACCGAGTCCGGCGGGAGCCGGAAACGACTCCAACAAGGATGCCCCTCGGAAGGGCTTCGGTACGTGACCGACTGGCTCGCAGCGCTTCGCGTCCGCTCACACTTGGCACACGAGACCGCATCCGTGTTGAAACCGTTGAGGCCATTGTGGGCGAATTAATCAGCCGTCGCGGTAACAAAGTGTTTCAGGTTGTAACGCCCGCCAGATAAGGCTTTCCGGGATTTTTTGCTGTTTTCGGGATCCTGAAAAAGGTCATATTTACCCATCTATTCCGCAGAGTTTTCATCGGGTGCGCGTAATGCGTTTTTCATGCGTATCGGCGCTGATGAATTGCCGATTTACACGCCGGAATGTGCATCGTTTGGCAGATGCCGCATATGACGATTCATTCGTCGGAAAGATTTTGAAACGTGATTGCCGCGCGCGATAGTCGGCCATTCGGCCGGTTTCGCGATTTCACGCCGGCCGGGCGCAACGGCGGTGTGTAGCGGCGATGCGCCCGGCTCGCGTCGGCAACGGGGGCCGTGTCGTTATCGGCCATCTGTTCCGCGCGCGGTGACGCTCACTTCAACCACTTGTCGGAGATCGCCTGGTATTCGCCGGACGATAGCGCCAGGTGCAGCCATTGATCGACGTACTGCTGGAACACGACGTCCCCGCGCGGCACCATGTACGCCTTTTCGCCGAACTGGAACGGCTTGTCCGGATGCACGGAGCACAGGCCCGGATTCAGCTTTTGCTGCAGCAGCGTCTCGGACGCATCCGTCACCATCACGTCCGCCTTGCCCGCGAGGATCTGCTTGAAGATCGTCACGTTGTCCGGATAGACGCTCAGGTTCGCATGGGTGAAGAACTGCTTCGCGAAGCGCTCGTTGGTGCCGCCGGGGTTCACGATCACGCGGGTTTCGGGCCGGTCGATCTGCGCGACGGTCTGGTATTTGTCGGCGTCCGCACAGCGCACGATCGGCGTCTTGCCATCGACCACGTACGGCTGCGTGAAGAACACGCGCTTCTGGCGCTCGAGCGTCGTCGACACGCCGCCCACCGCGATGTCGCACTTCGCGACGAAGTCGTTGGTGAGGTTCGACCAGCTCGTCTTCACGAAATCGGCCTTCACGCCGAGCGATTTCGCGAGCGATTCGGCCATGTCGATGTCGATGCCCTCGAAGCGGCCATCCGTCCGGTAGTACGAATACGGCTTGTAGTCGCCCGTCGTGCACACGCGCAGCGTGCCGCGCGCGATCACGTCGTCGAGCCGCGAGCCGGCGGCCGCTGCGCTCGGCGTTGCCGTCGTGGTCGTACCCTGCGCGTACGCGGCGGCGCAGCAGAACACGGCAGCGGTGAGCGTGGCCAGCGTGGCGAATGTCTTCATCGGTCTCCTCCATCGTTCGGTTCGATATCAGCGTCCGATCATAACGGAGCCATCGCGCGCGTCATATGGCCGCCATCGCATCGGCATACGCAGCCGTGCGGCCGCGCTCCGGTAAAATGCCGCTTTGCCTTCGCATCGTCGCTCCTACCGTGGCCCATACCCTGCTCAACGACACCTTCCTGCGTGCGCTTCTGCGCGAGCCGACCGACTACACGCCGATCTGGCTGATGCGCCAGGCCGGCCGCTATCTGCCCGAATACAACGCGACGCGCGCGCGCGCCGGCAGCTTCCTTGGCCTCGCGAAAAATCCCGACTACGCGACGGAAGTGACGCTGCAGCCGCTCGAGCGCTTCCCGCTCGACGCCGCGATCCTGTTCTCGGACATCCTGACGATTCCCGACGCGATGGGTCTCGGTCTCGACTTCCAGGTCGGAGAAGGGCCGAAGTTCGCGCATCCGGTGCGCACCGAGGCCGACGTCGCGAAGCTCGCGGTGCCGGACATCGAGGAGACGCTCGGCTACGTGACGGGCGCCGTGCGCGAGATCCGCCGCGCACTGACCGATGGCCAGGGCCGGCAGCGCGTGCCGTTGATCGGCTTCTCCGGCAGCCCGTGGACGCTCGCGTGCTACATGGTCGAGGGCGGCGGGTCGGACGATTTCCGCACGGTGAAGTCGATGGCGTATTCGCGCCCCGACCTGATGCACCGGATCCTCGACGTGAACGCGCAGGCCGTGGCCGCGTACCTGAACGCGCAGATCGAAGCCGGCGCGCAGGCCGTGATGATCTTCGATACATGGGGCGGCGCGCTGGCCGACGGCGCATACCAGCGTTTCTCGCTGGACTACATCCGTCGCGTGGTCGCGCAGCTGAAGCGCGAGCACGACGGCGAGCGCGTGCCGGTGATCACGTTCACGAAGGGCGGCGGGCTGTGGCTCGAAGAAATCGCGGCAACGGGCGTCGACGCGGTCGGGCTCGACTGGACGGTCAACCTCGGCGCCGCGCGCGAACGCGTGGCCGGGCGCGTCGCGCTGCAAGGCAACCTCGACCCGACGATCCTGTTTGCGCCGCCGGCCGCGGTGCGCGAGCAGGCGCGCGCGGTGCTCGACAGCTACGGCAATCATCCGGGCCACGTATTCAATCTCGGTCACGGCATTTCGCAGTTCACGTCGCCGGACCACGTCGCCGAACTCGTCGACGAAGTGCACACCCACAGCCGCAAGATCCGTAGCGGAGCGGCGGGCTGAGCGCAAGTGCCGTCATGTTGCACTGCGGGGCGGCAGCGTTTCGCTGCCGACACTAAACAGGGCGCAACCCCGCACCGGATGCCGATTCAAGGCTTGTCAAGACTTGACTTATACACATTTTCCACGTTGCAGCGCGGTAGAGCCCTGTATCGGTCGAATTGTCTCGCTATGGTTCCGTAATTTGAATAGCAGCCTTATGGAATAAGGCTCCGCGGGGCACGGCCGACGGTGTCCGAAAACGGCGGAAAGCACGGCCCCGCGCGCTTCGCGGCTGTTGAACGGCGAGTTCTCAACAAAGTTATCCACAGGCTGGTCAGGGTATACGGCGATTCCTAATGCGAATCCAAAACTTAGCGCCGAATCTGAAGTTTTACTTTAAGTTCGCCACCGTGGCGCGGACCGGGGTGCCAGTCGCCGGTGCGCCCCGCGCTGTCGCCGGAGCGGAGTGATGGACGGCACGTACCTGCGGGTCGCCCTCGACCACCCGCTCGCCACCCTGTTCGACTATCGCTGCGACATCCAGCCGGCGCCCGAGCCCGGCACCTTGGTGCAGGTGCCGTTCGGCAAGCGGCAGGTTGTCGGCCTCGTCTGCGAAGTGACGACTCACACCGACGTGCCGCCGTCCCGGTTGCGGGCGGTCGATGCGATCTGCACCGAGCTGCCGCCGCTTGCGCCGGATTGGCTCGCGCTCGTGTCGTTCGCGGCCGACTACTACCAGCGCGGCCGTGGCGAAGTTGCGCTGCCGGCGCTACCGCAGGCGCTGCGTGATGCGCAGCGCTGGGGTCGGCTGCTGGCACCCGAGGTGCGGCACCGGCTGACCGAATCCGGCCGCGCGGCGCTGCCCGACGCACTGCCGGCGCGCGGGGCCGCAATGCGGCGGCTCGCGCAGGCGCTCGCCGACACCGATTCGCTGACGTTGCCCGATGCGCGTGCGTTGCATCCGAAGGCAGCCGCCACGCTCGACGACTGGGCGGCGCGCGGCTGGGTCGCCATCGAGGAAATCGGCTGGGCCGAGGCACCTGTGTCCAAAGCTGTGGATAACCTGTCGACAACCAGTGGACGAACTGTGCCGCCGGCGCTCACCGACCAGCAGGCGGAGGCGCTCGACGCGATCCGTGCCGCGCAGGGTTTCGCGCCGTTTCTGCTGCATGGCGTGACCGGCAGCGGCAAGACCGAGGTTTATCTGCATGCGCTCGCCGCGTTGCTCGATGCGCGGCCCGATGCGCAGGCGCTCGTGCTCGTGCCCGAAATCAACCTGACACCGCAGTTCGAGGCCGCGTTCCGCGCGCGCTTCGCGGGCACGCTCGCCGACGACGCGATCGTCACGCTGCACAGCGGGCTCGCCGAGGGCGAGCGTGCGCGCAACTGGCTCGCCGCGCACACGGGCCGCGCGCGGATCGTGCTCGGCACGCGGCTCGCGGTGCTCGCGTCGCTGCCGATGCTCGCGCTGATCGTCGTCGACGAGGAGCACGAGCCTGCGTACAAGCAGCAGGAAGGGCTGCGCTATTCGGCGCGCGATCTTGCCGTGTGGCGCGCGAAGCATCTCGGCATTCCGGTCGTGCTCGGTTCGGCGACGCCGTCGCTCGAGAGCTGGTGGCAGGCCGAGCAGGGCCGTTACACGCGGCTCACACTATCGCGCCGCGCGGTGGCCGACGCGACGCTGCCGACCGTTCGGCTGATCGATCTCGAAGAGGAGCGGCGGCGCGGGCGCGCGTCGATGGGCGGGCTGTCGGGCCCGCTCGTCGCGGCGTTGCAGGCGCGGCTCGAGCGCGGCGAACAGAGCCTCGTGTTCCTGAACCGGCGCGGTTACGCGCCACAGCTCGCGTGCGATGCGTGCGGCTGGGTCGCCGGTTGCCCGCGCTGCAGCGCCTACGTCGTGCTGCACAAGCCCGAGCATGCGCTGCGCTGCCATCACTGCGGCTGGGAAGCACGCATCCCGCGGTCGTGCCCGGAATGCGGGAACGTCGACATCGCGCCGCTCGGGCGCGGCACCCAACGCATCGAAGAGGCGCTCGCTGAGGCCGTGCCTGGCGCACGCATCCTGCGGATCGATGCGGACAGTACGCGGCGCAAGGGCAGTGCGCAGGCGCTGTTCTCCGACGTGCATGCCGGCGAAGTCGACATCCTGGTCGGCACGCAGATGATCGCGAAGGGGCACGACTTCCAGCGCGTGTCGCTCGTCGGCGTGCTCAATGCCGACACCGCGCTGTTCTCGCATGACTTCCGCGCGAGCGAGCGGCTGTTCGCGCAACTGATGCAGGTGAGCGGCCGTGCAGGGCGCGCCGGACTGCCGGGCGAGGTGCTCGTGCAGACGCGTTACCCGCGTCACGCGCTGTATCACGCGCTCGGCCGGCAGGATTACGTCGGCTTCGCGAATTCGACGCTCGGCGAGCGCCGGGACGCGCACCTGCCGCCGTTCGTCTACCAGGCGCTGCTGCGTGCCGAAGGACGCACGCTCGATGCGGCGCTCGCATTCCTGCAGCAGGCCGCGGCCGCATTGCCGGGGCTGCCGGGCGCCGATCGCGTGACCGTCTACGACGCGGTGCCGATGACGATCGTCAAGGTCGCGAACGTTCACCGCGCGCAGTTGCTGCTCGAAAGCGCGTCGCGGGCCGCACTGCAGCATGCGCTGCGCGCATGGCAGCCGGCGCTGCGTGCGCTGAAGGGCGTGCTGCGGTGGAGCGTCGAGGTCGATCCGCTGGATATCTGAGCGGTGCGCGCGGCGGCCGCGCCGCACGCCGATAAACGAGCGCTGGCCGGATCCGCGGACCCGCCTGCGCAATCCCTCCCGGTCAGCGCGGCAACCCCCGCATGACCTTCCTCCATGCACAGTGCAACCCGCTTTTCCCCTCGGTGGTGCACGCAGACGGTTGCCCACGCGCGCCAACTGGTCCCGATCAGGGAAAACACCGATCCGCCGACCACGGGCAACCCCTAGGTTGCAACCTCATAAGTGGCTGATTATATTGAATAACTTGAGGGTGCAACCAATCCATCAATTCGGTTGCACCTTTTTATTGCGTGCCGTAGGATTTCGCGCATCCTCTCACACCACATTGCCGGGCTCGCACCGGCGCACGAACCCACCATGGCAAGCACGACTCTCGGCGTCAAAGTCGACGACCTTCTCCGCTCGCGCCTGAAAGACGCGGCAGCGCGTCTCGAGCGCACTCCCCACTGGCTGATCAAGCAGGCGATCTTCGCGTATCTCGAGCGGATCGAGCACGGCCAGCTGCCGCCTGAACTGTCGGGCAGCAGCGGCGTGACGGAGCTTGCCGACGGCCAGGCGGCGGACGGCGACGATGACAACTCGCCGCATCCGTTCCTCGAGTTCGCGCAGAATGTACAGCCTCAATCGGTGCTGCGCGCGGCGATCACGGCCGCGTATCGCCGCCCCGAGCCGGAATGCGTGCCGTTCCTGCTGGGCCAGGCGCGCCTGCCGGCGAACCTGCAGGCCGACGTGCAGGGGCTCGCGACGCAGCTCGTCGAGGCGCTGCGCGAGAAGAGCTCGGGCGGCGGCGTCGAGGGGCTGATTCACGAGTTCTCGCTGTCGAGCCAGGAAGGCGTCGCGCTGATGTGTCTGGCCGAAGCGCTGCTGCGCATTCCCGATCGCGCGACGCGCGATGCGCTGATCCGCGACAAGATCAGCAAGGGCGACTGGCGTTCGCACGTCGGCCACGCGCCGTCGCTGTTCGTGAACGCGGCGACCTGGGGCCTGATGATCACCGGCAAGCTCGTGACGACCAACAGCGAAGCGGGCCTGTCGTCGGCGCTCACGCGCCTGATCGGCCGCGGCGGCGAGCCGCTGATCCGCAAGGGCGTCGACATGGCGATGCGCCTGATGGGCGAGCAGTTCGTCACCGGCGAGACGATTTCAGAAGCGCTCGCGAACAGCCGCAAGTACGAAGCGCGCGGCTTCCGCTACTCATACGACATGCTCGGCGAAGCGGCGACGACCGAAGAGGACGCGCAGCGCTACTACGCGTCATACGAGCAGGCGATTCACGCGATCGGCAAGGCCGCCGGCGGCCGCGGTATCTACGAAGGCCCGGGCATCTCGATCAAGCTGTCGGCGCTCCATGCGCGCTACTCGCGCTCGCAGCAGGATCGCACGATGAGCGAGCTGCTGCCGCGCGTGCGTGCGCTGGCACTGCTCGCGCGCCGTTACGACATCGGCCTGAACATCGACGCTGAAGAAGCCGACCGTCTCGAACTGTCGCTCGACCTGCTCGAGGCGCTGTGCTTCGATCCGGAACTCGCGGGCTGGAACGGCATCGGCTTCGTCGTGCAGGGCTACCAGAAGCGCTGCCCGTTCGTGATCGACTACCTGATCGACCTCGCGCGCCGCAGCCGTCACCGCCTGATGATCCGCCTCGTCAAGGGCGCGTACTGGGATACCGAAATCAAGCGCGCGCAAGTCGACGGCCTCGAAGGCTATCCGGTCTACACGCGCAAGATCTACACGGACGTGTCGTACCTCGCGTGCGCGAAGAAGCTGCTCGCGGCGCCCGACGCCGTCTATCCGCAGTTCGCGACGCACAACGCGTACACGCTGGCCGCGATCTATCACCTGGCCGGCCAGAACTACTACCCGGGCCAGTACGAATTCCAGTGCCTGCACGGGATGGGCGAGCCGCTGTACGAAGAAGTCACGGGCCGCGACAAGCTGAACCGTCCGTGCCGCGTGTACGCGCCGGTCGGCACGCATGAAACGCTGCTTGCATACCTGGTGCGCCGCCTGCTGGAGAACGGCGCGAACACGTCGTTCGTGAACCGCATTGCCGACAAGACGGTGTCGGTGAAGGAACTGGTCGCCGATCCGGTCGACGAGGCGTCCAAAGTCGTGCCGCTCGGCGCGCCGCACGCGAAGATTCCGCTGCCGCGCAATCTGTACGGCGACGAGCGTCCCAACTCGATGGGTCTCGACCTGTCGAACGAACACCGCCTCGCGTCGCTGTCGTCCGCGCTGCTCGCGAGCGCGCACCATCCGTGGCGCGCGGCGCCGATGCTCGCCGACGACGCGCTCGCCGATGCCCCGGCGCGCGACGTGCGCAACCCGGCCGACCTGCGCGACCTGGTCGGCACGGTCAGCGAAGCGACGGCCGAACACGTAAGCGCGGCGCTCGCGCACGCGGTGGCTGCCGCGCCGATCTGGCAGGCGACGCCGGTCGATGCGCGCGCCGACTGCCTGGTGCGCGCGGCCGACCTGCTCGAAGCGCAGATGCACACGTTGATGGGCCTGATCGTGCGCGAAGCCGGCAAGTCGCTGCCGAACGCGATCGCCGAAATCCGCGAAGCCGTCGACTTCCTGCGCTACTACGCGGCGCAGATCCGCGACGAATTCTCGAACGACACGCACCGTCCGCTCGGCCCTGTGGTCTGCATCAGCCCGTGGAACTTCCCGCTCGCCATCTTCATGGGCCAGGTGGCCGCCGCGCTCGCTGCCGGCAACACGGTGCTCGCGAAGCCGGCCGAACAGACGCCGTTGATCGCAGCGCAGGCCGTGCGCCTGCTGCGCGAGGCCGGCGTGCCCGCCGGCGCGGTGCAGCTGCTGCCGGGTACCGGCGAGACGGTCGGCGCGGCGCTGGTCGCCGATCCGCGCACGCGCGCGGTGATGTTCACCGGCTCGACCGAAGTCGCGCGCCTGATCAACAAGACGCTGTCCGCGCGCCTCGATCCGGACGGCAAGCCGATTCCGTTGATCGCGGAAACGGGCGGCCAGAACGCGATGATCGTCGACTCGTCGGCGCTCGCGGAGCAGGTCGTCGCGGACGTGATGCAGTCGTCGTTCGACTCGGCCGGTCAACGGTGTTCGGCGTTGCGCGTTCTGTGTCTGCAGGACGATGTCGCGGACCGCACGCTGACGATGCTCAAGGGCGCGATGCACGAGCTGGCGCTCGGCAATCCGGACCGGCTGTCGACCGACGTCGGCCCGGTGATCGACGCCGAAGCGAAGCAGACGATCGACGCGCACGTCGCGGCGATGAAGGAGAAGGGCCATGCCGTCACGCAACTGCCGTCGCCGGAAGCCTGCGCGCACGGCACGTTCGTGCCGCCGACGCTGATCGAGATCGGCAGCATCGACGAGTTGAAGCGCGAAGTGTTCGGCCCGGTGCTGCACGTCGTGCGCTATCGCCGCAACCAACTCGACAAGCTGCTCGAGCAGATCCGCGCGACGGGTTACGGCCTGACGCTCGGCATCCACACGCGGATCGACGAGACGATCGCGCACGTGATCTCGAACGCGCACGTCGGCAACATCTACGTGAACCGCAACGTGATTGGCGCGGTGGTCGGCGTGCAGCCGTTCGGCGGCGAAGGGCTGTCGGGCACGGGCCCGAAGGCCGGCGGCGCGCTGTACCTGCAGCGCCTGCTCGCGACGCGTCCGTCCGGCCTGCCGCGTTCGCTCGCGCAGACGCTGATCGCGGACGGCGCGGTCGACGGCGAACAGCGCGGCAACCCGGCGGCGGCGCTCACCGCGCTGCGCGACTGGCTGATCGAGCAGCGCGAGCCGGCGCTGGCCGCACGCTGCGACGGCTATCTCGCGCAGGTGCCGGCCGGTGCGACCGCCGTGCTGACCGGCCCGACGGGCGAGCGAAACACGTATACACTCGGCCCGCGCGGCACGGTGCTGTGTGTCGCGGCCACGCCGGGCGGCGCACGCGCGCAGTTCGCGGCGGTGCTGGCGACGGGCAACCGCGCGTTGTTCGCCGGTGCGGCGGGCGAGGCGCTGGTGGCCGCGCTGCCGGCTGCGCTGAAGCCGCATGCGGCCGTGCGCAAGCAGGCCGACGCGCCGTTCGACGCGGTGCTGTTCGAAGGCGACAGCGACGAATTGCAGACGCTCGTGAAGGACGTCGCGCAGCGGCCGGGCCCGATCGTGTCGGTGCAGGGCGTGTCGGCGGGCGCGTTCGAGAACGGCGACGCGGAAGACTATGCGCTCGAGCGCCTGCTGACCGAGCGCTCGGTGAGCGTGAACACGGCCGCGGCGGGCGGCAATGCGAATTTGATGACGATCGGCTGACCATCCTTGCCGTTCGGATCAAACAAAGGAAGCGGCAAGGCGATCCCGAAGCCGCTCCATTTACCCTGGTACCAAGGAGATGCTATGCAACACACGATGAAAAAGCTGGCAGGCGCGACGTTCGTCGCCGTCATGTCGCTTGCGGGGACGGCCCATGCGGACGACGTGAAGATCGGTTACGCAGGGCCGATGACGGGCGCCCAGGCTCACTACGGCAAGGATATGCAGAACGGGATCGCGCTCGCGCTGGAAGACTTCAACGCGACCAACCCGAAGATCGGCGGCAAGGCGGTGAAGTTCGTGCTCGAGACGCAGGACGACCAGGCTGACCCGCGCACCGGCACGACGGTTGCGCAGAAGCTCGTCGACGACGGCATCAAGGGCATGCTCGGCCACTTCAACTCGGGCACGACGATTCCGGCTTCGCGCATCTACGCGAACGCCGGCATTCCGGAAATCGCGATGGCGACGGCGCCGGAATACACGCAGCAGGGTTACAAGACGACCTTCCGCATGATGACGTCCGACACGCAGCAGGGCTCGGTGGCGGGCACCTTCGCGTCGAAGGATCTCGGCATGAAGAAGATCGCGATCGTCGACGACCGCACGGCCTACGGCCAGGGTCTCGCCGACCAGTTCGAGAAGGCCGCGAAGGCCGGCGGCGCGACGATCGTCGACCGTGAATTCACGAACGACAAGGCCGTCGACTTCAAGGCGATCCTGACCAAGCTGAAGGCGGCGAAGCCGGACCTCGTCTACTACGGCGGCGCGGATTCGCAGGCAGCGCCGATGGTCAAGCAGATGAAGACGCTCGGCATCACCGCACCGCTGATGAGCGGCGAAATGGTGAAGACGCCGACGTTCCTGAAGATCGCGGGCAACGCGGCCGATGGCACGATCGCATCGCTCGCAGGCCTGCCGCTCGAGGAAATGCCGGGCGGCAAGACCTACGCCGAAAAGTACAAGAAGCGCTTCGGCGAAGACGTGCAGACGTACTCGCCGTACGCGTACGACGGCGCGATGGCGATGCTCAACGCGATGAAGAAGGCTGATTCGACCGATCCGGCGAAGTACCTGCCGGTGCTCGCGAAGACCGACATGGCCGGCGTCACGTCGTCGCACGTCGCGTATGACGCGAAGGGCGACCTGAAGAACGGCGGCATCACGATGTACAAGGTCGAGAAGGGCGAGTGGAAGCCGCTGAAGAGCATCGGCGGCAAGTAAGCATCGCGCGTGTTGCGGGCGGCGGCAACGCTGCGTCGTCCGGCTTGCGTGTGGAGGCCATCGGACCATTCGGTCCGGTGGCTTTTTTGTTGGGTCGCTAGTCGGGCCGGTTGCGCGGCAGGAACTTCTGCAGCTTGCCGGGCGCCGCCCGGGCGGCGCGGTCGAGGGCGGCGACGAGGTTCATCGGGGCTCCTGAGCGATGGGGCGCGAGGTCAGGCCGGGTACGCGCGCTGCAGCAGCGCGGCGACGTCGAGCGCATGCGGATCGAAGCCGCCCGCGATGCGGCCCCAGTCGGGGGCGGCCAGCCGCGTCGCGATGAACGCGTCGGCGACGGCTGCGGGCGCGTCGCGCCGCAGCAGGCACGCCTGCGCGACGAGCGCGAGCCGCTGCGCGAACACGCGCGCCGACGCCTCGAGCGTATCGGCCGGTGCCGCGAGCATCGCGCGCAGCGCATCGAGCGCCGTGCGGATGCGCGGTTCGCCCGCGCCGAGGTCGGTCAGTTCGGCGAACAGCGCCGCGGCCGCGTCGGGCTCGCGCGACACCGCGCGCAGCACGTCGACGCACATCACGTTGCCGGAGCCTTCCCAGATCGAATTGACCGGCGCCTCGCGGAACAGCCGCGCGATCGGGCCGTCGTCGACGTAGCCGTTGCCGCCGAACACTTCCATCACCTCGCCGGTCAGCTCGACCGCGCGCTTGCAGACCCAGAATTTCGCGGCGGGCGTGACGATCCGCTTCCACGCGCGCTCGCGCGGCGAGCCGTCGCGCTCGAATGCGTCGGCCAGACGCATCGCGAGCGCGAGCGCGGCCTCGCTTTCGAGCGCGAGATCGGCGAGCACGGTTCGCATCAGCGGCTGCTCGGCGAGCGCGCGGCCGAACGCATGGCGCTGGCGCGTGTACGCGATCGCCTGCACGACGCCCTGGCGCAGCATCGCGGCGCTGCCGAGCACGCAGTTCAGCCGCGTGTACGTGGCCATCTCGATGATGGTCGGAATGCCGCGCCCTTCGTCGCCGAGCATGATGCCCCACGCGTCGTTCAACTCGATCTCGCTGCTTGAGTTGCTGCGGTTGCCGACCTTGTTCTTCAACCGCTGGATCTCGACCGCGTTCTTCGTTCCGTCGGGCCGCCAGCGCGGCACGTAGAAGCACGACGGGCTGCCGGCTTCGGTGCGCGCGACGATCAGGTGCGCGTCGCACATCGGCGCGGAGAAAAACCACTTGTGGCCGCGCAGCCGGTATTCGCCGCCGCGTCCGCCCGCGCCGACGGCGCTCGCCAGCGTCGTGTTCGCGCGCACGTCGGAGCCGCCCTGTTTCTCGGTCATGCCCATGCCGAACCAGATCGAGCGCTTGTCGGCGACAGGCACGTCGCGCGGATCGTAGTCGTCGCTGTACAGCTTGTCGCGCAGCAGATCCCACAGCGCGGGTTCCTTCTGCAGCACCGGAATCGCGGCCTGCGTCATCGTCGCCGGGCACAGCGTGCCGGCTTCGATCTGGCCGTGCAGGTAGAAGGCGGCCGCGGTCGCGGCCCAGCGGCCGGCGCGCGGATCGCGGAACGCGAGCGACACGAAGCCTTCGTTGCGGTACATGCCGAGCAGCGTGTGCCACGCCGGATGGAAGTCGACGCGGTCGATGCGCCGGCCGCGCCGGTCGAACGCATTCAGTTCCGGCGTGTGGCGATTTGCTTCGTCGGCGAGCCGCGCGGCGTCGGCGCTTCCCAGCCGCGCGCCGTACGCGTCGAGCTGCGGCACGGCCCAGCCGGCGCCCGCGCGCGCCAGCGCCTCGCGCAGCGCGATGTCGGTGGCGAAGAGGTTATAGTCGACCAGTTCGTCGAACTGGTTCGTGACGGCATGGGTCGATTCGGTCATCGGGCTGTCTCCGGTCTCATGCTTCGCGGTCTGCCGGTCAAACGCGTTTCCGCTGAATTTCAGAGTAGCAAATATGCTGCCGCGACATGTTCAGGTTCCGGCGCCGCCCGGCCAGCCGGCGGCGCAACCCGCGCCCGCGTTGCGCCGCCGGCCGCGCCAGTCGCGCGCGCAGGCCACGTCCGAGGCGCTCCAGCAGGCATTCGTTCAGCTTTTGCTCGAGCGCGGCTATGCGAAGGCGACGATCCGCGAGATCGCGGCCGTCGCGGGCGTGAGCGTCGGCACCTTTTACGAATACTTCGGCGACAAGCAGAGCCTCGCCGCGCTGTGCATCCACCGCCGCGTGCTGGCGCTGGCCGACCGGCTGCGCGAAGCGGCGCACGGGCTGCGCGGCGTGTCGCGTGCCGAGCTCGCGGCCGCGCTCGTCGACCTGCAGGTCGATGCGATCGCCGCCGACGCCGCGCCGTGGAGCGCGTTCTTCGCGCTGGAGCGGCAGGTGTCGCCGCTCGGCGCGTACCGCCGCCATTACGACGCGTATGTCGCGCTGTGGCGCGACGCGCTTGCGCAATGCAGCGATCCGCCGCCCGCCGCGCGGCTCGACGGGATCGCGCGGATGGCGCATGCGGTCTGCTACGGCGGCGTGTCGCAGGCGCTGCTCACGCTCGGGCCCGTGCTCGACTTCGCCGCGTTGCGCGGCGAGTTGCGGGCCGTGCTGGATGCCTATCTGGCGGCCGCGGGCGCGTGACGCGCGGCGTGGCCGTGCGTCCGGGCAGCCCGCGCAAGCCGGCCGTGCGTGTGAGCCGGCTGCGGCGGAAATTCCTGAAGTGCATGCATTGCCGGCCAGACGGCCGTGGCATTGAGCCCTGTGCATGACTCGTCATGAGAAAAATGCATGGCCGCCATGACGAACTTTCGATTGTCCACGCTTATTGACTCGGGCTAAATCATGCGTCGAGAGCCGGGCCGCACGCGTCGCGCGGGCCGGCGCGAAGGACATCCGAAGGAGGAGCCATGCGAAGTGCCACCACGCCCCGTTCGAAACTGCCGGACGTCGGGACGACGATCTTCACGGTGATCGGCCAGCTCGCCGCGCAGCACGATGCACTGAACCTGTCGCAGGGCGCGCCGAATTTCGCGCCCGATCCGGCGCTCGTCGACGGCGTCGCGCGCGCGATGCGCGACGGCCACAACCAGTACGCGCCGATGGCCGGTGTCATGTCGCTGCGCGAACGCCTCGCGGAGAAGACGGAGGCGCTGTACGGCACGCGTTACGACCCGGGCACCGAGATCACGGTGATCGCGAGCGCGAGCGAAGGCCTCTACGCGACCATCAGCGCGCTCGTGCATCCGGGCGACGAAGTGATCTATTTCGAGCCGTCGTTCGACAGCTATGCGCCGATCGTGCGCTTGCAGGGCGCGACGCCGGTCGCGATCAAGCTGTCGCCCGAGCATTTCCGCGTGAACTGGGACGAAGTGGCCGCGGCGATCACGCCGCGCACGCGGATGATCATCGTCAACACGCCGCACAACCCGACCGCGACGGTATTCTCCGCCGACGATCTCGAACGGCTCGCGCAGCTCACGCGCAATACCGACATCGTGGTCCTGTCGGACGAGGTCTACGAGCATGTCGTGTTCGACGGCGCGCAGCATCAGAGCGTCGCGCGTCACCGTGAGCTTGCCGGGCGCAGCGTGATCGTGTCGTCGTTCGGCAAGTCGTTCCACGTGACGGGCTGGCGGGTCGGCCATTGCATCGCGCCGGCCGAACTGATGGACGAGATCCGCAAGGTGCACCAGTTCATGGTCTTCTCGGCCGATACGCCGATGCAGGTCGCGTTCGCGGAAATCCTCGCGCGGCCGGAAAGCTATCTCGGGCTGTCGGCGTTCTACCAGGCCAAGCGCGACCTGCTCGTGCGCGAGCTGACCGGTTCGCGCTTCGAGCTGCTGCCGAGCGAAGGCTCGTTCTTCATGCTCGCGCGGTTCCGGCATTTCTCGGACGAGCGCGACAGCGACTTCGTGCTGCGCCTGATCCGCGATGCCCGCGTCGCGACGATTCCGCTGTCGGCGTTCTACACCGACGGCACCGACGCGGGCGTGATCCGGCTCAGTTTCTCGAAGGACGACGCGACGCTGATCGAAGGCGCGCGGCGGCTGCGTTCGCTGTAATCGCGGGCGCGGCCCGCACCCCAAGCAGGCGACGTGTACGTCGCACGGAAAGTCAACGACGGAACCGGAGCACGCGCGAACGCACGGCGCCGGCCGACAAGCCAGGAGATCACGATGAAGCATGCACACATCCTCAAGCTCGCGTTCGCATTCGCGTGCGCGCTCGGGTCCGGCGCGGCGCTCGCCGACGGGCAAACGCTGCGTTTCGGCCTCGAGGCGCAATACCCGCCGTTCGAGTCGAAGGCGCCGAACGGCGATCTGCAGGGCTTCGACATCGACGTCGGCAACGCCGTTTGCCAGACCGCGAAGCTGTCGTGCAAGTGGGTCGAGACGTCGTTCGACGGGCTGATTCCCGCACTGAAGGGCCGCAAGTTCGACGCGATCAACTCGGCGATGAACGCGACCGAGCAGCGGCGCCAGGCGATCGACTTCACGACGATCATCTATCGCGTGCCGACCCAGCTGATCGCGCGCACCGGCAGCGGCCTGCTGCCGACGCCGGAGTCGCTGAAGGGCAAGCGCGTCGGCGTGCTGCAGGCGTCGATCCAGGAAACCTACGCGAAGGCGCACTGGGAGCCGGCCGGCGTGTCGATCGTCGCGTACCAGGATCAGAACCAGGTCTATGCGGATCTCGTGGCCGGCCGTCTCGACGCAACGCTGGTGCTCGCGCCGGCTGGCCAGCGCGGTTTCCTGTCGCGCCCGGACGGCAAGGGTTTCGCGTTCGTCGGCCAGCCGGTGCGCGACGACCGGATTCTCGGCAGCGGGATCGCGTTCGGCCTGCGCAAGGGCGACGACGCGCTGAAGGCGAAACTCGATTCCGCGATCAACAAGCTGAAGGCGGACGGCACGGTGAAGTCGCTTGGCCAGAAGTACTTCGGCGATATCGACATCTCCGCGAAGTAAGCGGACGCGCACGATGCAGAGCCAGGATACGGGCGGAGAGGCGGGCGGCCACGGTGCGGCGGCGCCGGCGGACGACGCACTCGAGGCGGCGCTCGTCGCCGGCCTGGGCGACGCGCTGGTCACGCGGGCGGCCGAGATCGATCCGCGCTACTTCACCGCGTACAACGAGCCGGCCGGTGTGCGGCCGCGCGCGCTGGTGCGGCCGCGCAGCGTCGACGACGTGTCGCGCACGCTCGCGCTGTGCTCGCGGCTCGGGCAGCCGGTCGTGCCGCAGGGCGGGCTCACCGGGCTCGCGCGCGGCGCGGTCGCGCTGGGCGGCGAGGTCGTGCTGTCGATGGAGCGTTTCGCAGGTGTCGAGGCAATCGACACGGCGGCGGGCACGATGACGGTGCGTGCCGGGACACCGCTCCAGACGGTGCAGGAGGCCGCGGACGCGGCGGGTTTCACATTCGGCGTCGATCTCGGCGCACGCGGGTCGTGCCAGATCGGCGGCATGCTCGCGACCAACGCGGGCGGCACGCGCGCGATCCGCTACGGAATGATGCGTGAGCAGGTGCTCGGACTGGAGGCCGTGCTCGCCGACGGCACCATCGTGTCGTCGATGAACCGGATGCTGAAGAACAATGCGGGCTACGACCTGAAGCAACTGTTCATCGGCAGCGAAGGCACGCTCGGCATCGTCACGCGTGCCGTGCTGCGGCTGCATCCGAAGCTGGCCGCGCTCGCCACCGCGCTCTGCCGCGTGCATGGCTACGACGCCGTCGTCGGGTTGTGGAACCGCTTGCGCGCCCTGCCCGAGATCGTCAGTTTCGAAGCGATGTGGCCGGCCTTCTACGACTACGTCGCGGGCCACACGCCCGGCGTCGTCGCGCCGTTCGCGGGCGACGGCGGCTTCGCGGTGCTGATCGAGTGCGCGACGAGCGCACCGAGCGGCGATGCGCGCCAGGCGCTGGAAACCGGCCTCGCGGGGGCGATCGACGCGGGGCTCGTCGACGATGCGACGCTCGCGATGTCCGAGCGGCAGGCGCGCGATCTGTGGACGTTGCGCGAAGGCCTCGCGATCGATGCGCTGCCGCATCTGGTGAACTTCGACGTGAGCCTGCCGACGGGCGAGCTCGGCCTGTTCGCGGAGCGCTGCGAGGCGGCGTTGCGTGCGACCTGGCCCGATATCGTTTGCCTGTTCTTCGGCCACGTCGGCGACGGCAACGTGCATATCGGCGTATCGCTCGCCGGCATGCGCGATGCGGACGCCGACGCGATCGATCGCTGCGTCTACGCGGTCGTTCGGGACATGGGCGGCTCGGTGTCGGCGGAGCACGGCATCGGCATGCTCAAGCGCGCGTATCTCGCGCATACGCGCAGCGAAGCGGAAATCGGCTTGATGCGGCGCCTGAAGGCTGCACTCGATCCCGTCGGCGTGCTCAATCCCGGCAAGGTGCTTTGATCGGCGCGAGCCGATGGCGGGCGGGTCAGCCGTCGACCCAGCGCAGCGCGCCGATCTTCAGGTGTTCGACGACGCTGCGCGCCCAGTCGAGCTCCGCATCGAGCAGCACGAGCGCATGCTCGTTCTGCAACAGGAACAGGCGCGGCACCTGGTCGTTCTGCGCGGCGTTGCGCAGCGACTCGAGACGTTCGCGTTCGGCCTCGAGCGCGGCGATGCGGCGCTCGAGTTGCTGGCGCGCATCGTCGGCGTCGAGCAGCGGCAGGAACGCGAGGCCGGCGCCGAACGCCGGAAACTCGCGTGCCGGCTCGGCGAGCAGCGCATGCAGCCACGCCTGCCCGGCCGTATGCCCGGCTTCGGTCAGCGTGTACAGCGTGCGTTCGGGAAACGCGCCGTCGCGCTCGGTGTCGTGCACGGCGATCAGCCCGTCGCGCAGCAGCCGGTCGATCGTCTGGTAGAGGCTCGTGCGCTGCCGCACGTTGACGACTTCGTCATACCCGCGTGCCTTCAACTGCTGCAGCATCCCGTACGGATGCATTGGCGTTTCGGTGAGTGTCGCGAGGACGGCGAGCGCGAGCGGAGACGGGCGGCTTGTTGCCATGAATAGTTCGAATATGTCTAGTAAAGATATAACTAGTATCGACTAGACTATCGTATTCCACAAGGGTTTCAGCCGAGGTGCGAGCGCTTCGCGGCCGGCGCGACGGTTTCCATCGTCGTGAGACCGTGGACGATTCCGCAGTCCTCGACCGAATGTTCGCCGACGCACTGGCGGCGCAACTCGGTGAGCTGGTCACGCAGATGCGTCAGTTCAGCCAGGCGCGCGTCGACGTGGCCGATGTGCTCGTCGAGCAGCGCGTTGACCGAATCGCACGGGTCGGCGGGTGTGTCGGTGAGCTGCAGCAGCGTGCGGATTTCGTCGTGCGCCATGTCCAGCGCGCGGCAGTTGCGGATGAAGCGCAGCCGCTCGACGTGCACGTCGGTGTAGTTGCGGTAGTTCGAATCGGTGCGCTCCGCGTCCGGCATCAGCCCCTCCTTCTCGTAGAAGCGGATCGTTTCGGGCGTGCAGCGGGCCGCCTTGGCCAGTTCGCCGATCTTCATGGCTTTCTCCGTTGAAAGGGTTGACCTTGTAGTGGCTTCAGGGTGTTAACTCTACACCGTCAAGCCATAGAGGAGGTTGTCATGACCGACGCCCAGCGTACCCCCGACCCACGACACCGTCATGCCGGCGGCGCCGATGCGTGCTGCGCCGACGCGCGCGACACGCAGGCGGCGACCGTCGCCGACGCGGCGTCGGCGGCCGGTGAGCACGCGCATGGCGACGCGCCGCCGCACCGCGCGCAGCCGCATGCATGCGGTCACGATCATGACCACGATCACGCATCCGCGCGCGCCACGGGGGACGATCGTGCCGAGCACGCGCACGGCGACGGGCATGAGCACGGCGCGGCGTGCTCGCACGACCACGCGCCGCATGACCATGCCGGTCACGACCACGACCACGACCACGACCACGCAGCCGGCGCTTGCTGCGCGCCGGCCGCGCTGACGCTTGCGCCGTTGCCGGTCTCGCGGGCGACCGCGTCGGGTCACGTGCGCTCGGCGTTCCGGATCATGCAGATGGACTGTCCGACCGAGGAAACGCTGATCCGCAAGAAGCTCGGCGCGATGCAGCAGGTGTCGGCGCTCGAATTCAACCTGATGCAGCGGATGCTGAGCGTCGAACACGTGCCCGGCGCGCAGCCGGCGATCGAAGACGCGATCCGCGCGCTCGGGATGACGCCGGAGGCCGCGTCGGCCGACGCACCGGCAGCGCCCGTCGCGCCGCCGCCCGCGAAGCCGTGGTGGCCGCTCGCGCTGGCCGGCGTCGCCGCGATCGCGTCCGAGGCGGTGAGCTGGGCCGGCCTGCCGGTGTGGCTGTCGGCGGCGCTGGCGCTCGCGGCGGTGCTCGCATGCGGGCTGACCACCTACAGGAAGGGCTGGATCGCGATCCGCAACGGCAACCTGAACATCAACGCGCTGATGAGCATCGCGGTGACGGGCGCGATGGCGATCGGCCAGTGGCCGGAAGCCGCGATGGTGATGGTGCTGTTCACGATCGCCGAATTGATCGAGGCGAAGTCGCTCGATCGCGCGCGCAACGCGATCCAGGGCCTGATGCAGCTCGCGCCGGACACCGCGACGGTGCAGGACGCCGACGGCTCGTGGCGCACGATCGAGGCCGCACAGGTCGCGCTTGGCGCGATCGTGCGCGTGAAGCCGGGCGAGCGGATCGGGCTGGACGGCGAGGTCGTCGCGGGCCGCTCGACGGTGAACCAGGCGCCGATCACCGGCGAGAGCCTGCCGGTCGACAAGACGGCCGGCGACGCGGTGTACGCGGGCACGATCAACGAAGCGGGTTCGTTCGACTATCGCGTGACGGCGGTCGCCGCCAATTCGACGCTCGCGCGGATCATCCACGCGGTCGAGGAAGCGCAGGGCGCGAAGGCGCCGACGCAGCGCTTCGTCGACCAGTTCGCGCGCGTGTACACGCCGATCGTGTTCGCGGTCGCGCTGCTGGTCGCGGTGGCGCCGCCGCTCGTGATGGGCGGCGCGTGGCACGACTGGATCTATCGCGCGCTGGTGCTGCTCGTGATCGCGTGCCCGTGCGCGCTGGTGATCTCGACGCCGGTGACGATCGTGTCGGGGCTCGCGGCCGCGGCACGGCGCGGGATTCTCGTGAAGGGCGGCGTATATCTGGAAGAAGGCCGCAAGCTCGCGTGGCTCGCGCTCGACAAGACCGGCACGATCACGCACGGCAAGCCGGTGCAGACCGACTTCGACCTGCATGCGACGGACGCCGACGCGGCGCGCGTGCGTCATCTCGGCGCGAGCCTCGCGGCGCGCTCGGATCATCCGGTGTCGCAGGCGATTGCCGCCGCGGCGCGCGATGCGAAAACGGCAGCGTTCGCCGATGTAAAGGACTTCGAAGCACTCGTCGGGCGCGGCGTGCGCGGCACGATCGACGGCGCGCGCTACTGGCTCGGCAACCATCGGCTCGTCGAGGAGCTCGAACGCTGTTCGCCGGCGCTGGAGGCGAAGCTCGACGCACTCGAGCGGCAGGGCAAGAGCGTCGTGATGCTGATCGACGACACACGCGTGCTCGGCATCTTCGCGGTGGCCGACACGATCAAGGACACCAGCCGCGCGGCGATCGCCGATCTGCACGCGCTCGGCATCCGCACCGCGATGCTCACCGGCGACAACCCGCACACCGCGCAGGCGATCGCGCGGCAGGCCGGCATCGACGATGCGCGCGGCAACCAGTTGCCAGAGGACAAGCTCGCAGCCGTCGAGGAGCTGTCGGCGGGCGGCGCGGGCGCGGTCGGGATGGTCGGCGACGGCATCAACGACGCACCGGCGCTCGCGCGCGCCGACATCGGCTTCGCGATGGGCGCGATGGGCACCGACACCGCGATCGAGACGGCCGACGTCGCGCTGATGGACGACGACCTGCGCAAGATCCCGGCGTTCGTGCGGTTGTCGCGCGCGACGCACCGCGTGCTGGTGCAGAACATCGGCTTCGCGCTCGGCGTGAAGATCGTGTTCCTCGGCCTCACGGTCGCGGGGCTCGGCACGATGTGGATGGCCGTGTTCGCCGATGCCGGCGCGAGCCTGATCGTCGTCGGCAACGGGTTGCGGCTGCTGTCGAAGACGGGCGTGTTCGACGGCGCGACGGCGAAGCGATGAGGAGCGGGCGATGAGCTTTCTGAAACGGATCCTGGGCGGCCACGGAGGAGGTGGTCACGGCTGCGGCGGACATCACGGCGTGCAGCAACGCGACGGCCATGGCGGTCACGATGTGCGCGGCCGCGACCGTTACGGCTGGGGCTGGCAGCCGTCGGCCGAGGGGCAGCGCGGCCCGAGCGGCAACATGCCGCTGCGCCAGCTCGCGTGCGCGGGCTGCGGCGCCATCAACGCAGCGGATGCGCGATTCTGCGCGCAGTGCGGCGTATCGCAGCGCGGCAAGGCGTGCGGCCGGTGCCACGCGGCGCTGGCCGCCGATGCGCGCTTTTGCCCTGGCTGCGGGACGCAGGCCGGGTAACGCCTGGTCGCCGGCCGCGTTGCCGGCGCGATGGCCGAATCACAGGACGGCACGGCGCCTGCAACGGGCGCCGCATGGCACGACGCGCGGGCGCGGAGCCCGCGTGCCGCGAACCGCCGCTCAACGCAGCGGCAAATGGATCTCGGTGCGCAGGTCGGCCGGCGCCGCGTCCATCGGCGTATTCAGATACAGCTCGAACGGCGGTGCATCGGCGGCCTCGCGGCCCGAGTGCCGCAGCCAGTCGCCGTACAGCCACTGATAGGCCGTCTTCAGGTCGGCATAGGGGCCGGTATGCAGCAACACCGCGTACTCGCCGCCGGCGACCGTCACGCGCTCCACGGGCGGCGTCGGCTCGATGTCAGGCGCGCCGTCGGCGGGCACGAAGCACGCTCTCGCGCGCAGCTGCGCCTCGGGCGTCGTATCCGGATCGTCATAGAAGATCCCGATCATCCTCGCGCCGGGGCCGATCAGCCCGTGCCGTCCGGCCCACGCGCCGATCTGCCCGAACGCGTCGCCGACCTTCAGGTACGCGCCCGTATGCGGTACCGCATAGCCGCGCAGTTCCGGCAGCCGCCGGATCTCGACTTCATGCTTGAACATGTCTTCCTCTCCTCGCTGTAACGGATAGATTGGCCGGTGAACGCCGGCGCGCCGGTGCTGCGCGGGCGGCACGCCGTAAGCATCGCGAAATGCGCGGGCGAACGCATGCGTCGAGCCGTAGCCGGCGCGCCGCGCGATCGCGTCGAGCGGCAATGTCGTGCACACGAGATCCTCGGACGCGCGCACGATCCGCATCCGCCGCACCGTCAGCACGATCGACTCGCCGTACAGCGCGCGATAGACGCGCTGCCAGTGATACGGCGACAGGCACGCGATTTCAGCGAGCCGGTTCAGGTCGAGCGTGTCGTCGAGGTGACCGAGGATGTAGTCGTGAACGCGGGCGATGCGTGCCGCGTAGCGGGCCCACGCGGGCGTTTCGATTCTGGTGTCGACGGTCATGCGTGCGTCCGGGGCAAGAGTCGGCGTCACGGTAGCACGCCGCCGATTGATAAATCTTGCGGAGATGCGTAGCGCGAATATTTCCGTCCCTTTTTATTTCGACGAAATTGGGTCTCGTTCCCGTCGATCTGTGTCTAAAGTTAAAGACGGTGAAATCGGGTGATCGCGTCATTTTTCTCGGGTAAGTTGCTCGGACGGCAACGCACGGTTTTCGAAGTACGCAGGTAGTTCGTCGATGTTCAATCGCAACGCCACGTTTTTCGGGAGAAGAAGAAATGGATGCTTCCAGCTTCATCACGTCGCTGCAGACCACGCTAGGCGGATATCTGCCGAAGATCGCCGGCGCGATCGGTATCCTGGTGATCGGCTGGCTGATCGCCGTGGCGGTGCGGGCCGGTGCGCTCCGGTTGCTCAGCGCGCTGAAGGTCGATCAGCGCATCAACGAAAGCACCGGCCAGGGCGCGTGCGTCGAGCGGATCATCGCCGGCGGCCTGTTCTGGCTCGTGCTGCTCGTCACCGCCGTGGGCATCTTCAACGTGCTCAACCTGTACGCGGTGTCCAATCCGTTCTCGCTGCTCGTCACGCACATCGTCAACTACCTGCCGAACCTGATCGGCGGCGCGGCGCTGACGCTGATCGCGTGGCTGATCGCATCGCTGTTGCGCAGCCTCGCGAACCGCGCGCTGAAGGCGAGCAAGGTCGACGACAAGCTGTCCGAAAGCGCGGGCATGCAGCCGATGAGCGGCTATCTCGGCGACGTGCTGTTCTGGCTCGTGATCCTGATGTTCCTGCCGGCGATTCTCGCGTCGTTCGCGCTGTCCGGCCTGCTGTCGCCGGTGCAGGGCATGGTCGACAAACTGCTCGCGATCGTGCCGAACCTGTTCGCGGCCGCGGTGATCGGCTTCGTCGGCTGGATCGTCGCGCGCGTGCTGCGCGGCCTCGTGACGAACCTGCTCGTCGCCGCCGGCGCCGATCGCCTCACGCAAGGCCTCGACAGCCCGACGCCGGTGCGCGTGTCGAGCCTGGTCGGCACGATCGTCTACGTGTTCGTGTTCGTGCCGACGCTGATCTCCGCGCTCGACGCGCTGAAGATCGACGCGATCTCGATTCCCGCGACCAACATGCTGAACCAGTTCCTCGGCGCGGTGCCGGACATCGTCGCGGCGATCGTGATCGTGCTCGTCACGTTCTACTTCGCGCGCTTCGTCGCGTCGCTCGCGCAGAAGCTGCTGGAGGCCGCCGGCGTCGACGGGCTACCGGCCGTGCTCGGCGTCGAGCGTGTGTTCTCGGGGATCCTGCAGCCGTCGGTGCTGGTCGCGCGGCTGATCGTGTTCTTCGCGATGCTGTTCGCGTCGGTGGAAGCCGCGAACCGGCTCGGCTTCACGCAGGTGCGCGACGTCGTCACGCTGTTCATCGAATTCGGCGGGCACGTGCTGATGGGCGGCGTGATCCTCGTGATCGGCGTGTGGCTCGCGGGTCTCGCGCGCCGCGTGATCGAGCAGGCCGACCGCGAGCACAGCGTGCTGTTCGCGCGGATCGCGCAATTCGCGATCCTGGGCCTGGTATTTGCGATGGGGCTGCGTGCGATGGGCATCGCCAACGAGATCGTGCAGCTCGCGTTCGGCCTCGTGCTCGGCGCGATCGCGGTGGCGGTCGCGCTGTCGTTCGGCCTCGGCGGCCGCGAGGCCGCCGGCAAGCTGCTCGACCGCTGGTTCAACCAGCGCGGCGGCGGCCAGTCGGGCCAGTAACGCGTCGGCCGTCCGGCCGCGTCGTGCGGCCGGACGGCGCGCGCTGGGCGACGGCGGCGCGCGACTGGCGTTACCGTCAGCGAAACGTCGGCCATCATCTTTGCCGAATTTCGATAACACGTCGTTTAATGACTCTCTAGCATCGATTCTCAGTCGCGCGGGCCCGGCAGGCCGGCGCCTTTCAGGAGAATCCGATGAAAGCAGAGTCGAATGGCCGGCCCGCCGCCGGCGCCAAGTCGTCCGGCCAGCCCGCGCTGCAGCAGACGCTCGGGACCTGGCAACTGTGGGGCATAGCGGTCGGCCTCGTGATTTCAGGCGAATACTTCGGCTGGAGCTACGGCTGGGCGAGTGCCGGCACGCTGGGTTTCGTCGTCACCGCGCTGTTCGTCGCGGCGATGTACACCACCTTCATCTTCAGCTTCACCGAGCTGACGACGTCGATCCCGCACGCGGGCGGCCCGTTCGCGTATGCGCGCCGCGCGTTCGGCCCGGCGGGCGGCTATCTCGCCGGCGCGGCGACCCTCGTCGAATTCGTGTTCGCGCCGCCCGCGATCGCGCTCGCGATCGGCGCATACCTGCACGTGCAGTTTCCGGGGCTCGAACCGAAACACGCGGCGATGGGCGCGTATCTCGTATTCATGGCGCTGAACATCGTCGGCGTGCAGATCGCCGCGACATTCGAGCTGGTCGTCACGCTGTTCGCGATCTTCGAATTGCTGGTGTTCATGGGCGTCGTGTCGCCGGGCTTCGCGTGGAGCAATTTCATGAAGGGCGGCTGGTCGGGCGCCGATCATTTCAGCGTCGGCGCATTCCACGGGATGTTCGCGGCGATCCCGTTCGCGATCTGGTTCTTCCTCGCGATCGAAGGCGTCGCGATGGCCGCCGAAGAGGCGAAGAACCCGAAGCGCTCGATTCCGATCGCCTACGTGGCCGGCATCCTGACGCTCGTCGCGCTGGCGGTCGGCGTGATGGTGTTCGCCGGCGGCGCGGGCGACTGGACCAAGCTCGCGAACATCAACGACCCGCTGCCGCAGGCGATGAAATACATCGTCGGAGCGAACAGCGGCTGGATGCACATGCTCGTGTGGCTCGGGCTGTTCGGGCTCGTCGCGTCGTTCCACGGGATCATCCTCGGCTATTCGCGCCAGATCTTCGCGCTGGCCCGCGAAGGCTACCTGCCGGAGTGGCTCGGCAAGGTGCATCCTCGCTTCAAGACCCCGCATCGCGCGATTCTCGCGGGCGGCGTGGTCGGGATCGCGGCGATCTACAGCGACGAGCTGATCCAGTTCGGCGGCCAGACGCTCACCGCGAACATCGTGACGATGTCGGTGTTCGGCGCGATCGTGATGTATATCGTAAGCATGGCGGCGCTGTTCAAGCTGCGCCGGTCGCAGCCGAACATGGCGCGGCCGTTCCGCGCGCCGCTGTATCCGTTCTTCCCGGCATTCGCGATCGTCGCGGCGCTGATTTGCCTCGGGACGATGGTGTATTTCAACGGGCTGGTGGCGATGGTGTTCGTCGCGTTCCTCGCGCTCGGCTACGCGTACTTCCTCGCGACCCGTGCGCAGCGCGCGAGCGCACCGGCCGACGTGCTGCTGGAGGAATGACGATGGCTCACCCGAACGGCCGCTGGTGACGGCAACCGGCGCGCCCCGTGAAACGGGCGCGCCGTCGGCGTTTCGCAACGCAAGGACTGGCAAGGAGATTCGAACGATGTCCTATACGGAGACGATCGGCCCGCGTACATACCGCTTCGCGGATCTGAAAACGCTGCTCGCGAAGGCGAGCCCGTTGCGCTCCGGCGACCAGCTCGCCGGCGTCGCGGCGGCGAGCGAGGAGGAGCGCGTCGCCGCGAAGATTGCGCTCGCGGGTGTGCCGCTGAAGGCGTTCCTGAACGAAGCGGTGATTCCGTACGAACACGACGAGGTCACGCGCCTGATCCTCGACGATCACGATGCGGCCGCGTTCGCTGAAATCTCGCATCTCACCGTCGGCGACTTCCGCAACTGGCTGCTGTCGCCCGCGGCCGATGGCGCCGCGCTCGAACGGATCGCGCCCGGCCTCACGCCCGAGATGGTCGCGGCCGTGTCGAAACTGATGCGCAACCAGGACCTGATCGCGGCCGCGAGGAAGCGCCGCGTCGTCACGCGCTTTCGCAACACGGTCGGGCTGCCCGGCCGGATGTCGGTACGCCTTCAGCCCAACCACCCGACCGACGACGTGAAGGGCATCGCCGCGTCGATGCTCGACGGGCTGATGTACGGCTGCGGCGATGCGATGATCGGCATCAACCCGGCGACCGACAGCCTCGCGGCGATCGTGAAGCTGCTCGCGATGATCGACGGGTTCCGCGAGCGCTACGGCGTGCCGACGCAGTCGTGCGTGCTCACGCACGTGACCAACACGATCGCGGCGATCGAGAAGGGCGCGCCGGTCGACCTGGTGTTCCAGTCGATCGCGGGCACCGAGAAGGCGAATGCGAGCTTCGGGATCTCGCTCGCGCTGCTCGGTGAGGCGCGCGAGGCTGCGCTGTCGCTCGGGCGCGGCACCGTCGGCAACAACCTGATGTACTTCGAGACGGGGCAGGGCAGCGCGCTGTCGGCGAACGCGCATTTCGGCGTCGACCAGCAGACTTGCGAGGTGCGTGCGTATGCGGTCGCGCGCAAGTTCGATCCGTTCCTCGTGAACACGGTGGTCGGCTTCATCGGGCCGGAGTACCTGTACGACGGCAAGCAGATCATTCGCGCGGGGCTCGAGGATCACTTCTGCGGCAAGCTGCTCGGCGTGCCGATGGGCTGCGACATCTGCTACACGAATCACGCGGAGGCCGACCAGGACGACATGGACACGCTGCTGACGCTGCTGGGCGCTGCCGGCATCAACTTCATCATGGGCATTCCGGGCGCCGACGACGTGATGCTGAACTACCAGAGCACGTCGTTTCACGATCAGCTCTACGTGCGCGAGGTGCTCGGCCTGCGCCGTGCGCCGGAGTTCGAGGAGTGGCTGGAGACGATGGAAATCGCCGACGCGCATGGCGCGCTGCGCGCCGCGAACGCGCGCGTGCCGTTGCTCGCCGGCGCGAACGACTGGATGGGGATTTCCGCATGAGCGACGCCGTCGAGAAGAATCCGTGGGCGCAGCTGAAGTCGTTCACGAACGCACGGATCGCGCTCGGCCGCGCGGGCAGCAGCCTGCCGACCGCGCCGCTGCTCGCGTTCAACCTGTCGCACGCGCAGGCGCGCGATGCGGTTCATCAGCCGCTCGACGCGGACGCGCTGCGCCGCGAGATCGACGCGGCCGGCTTCGCGACGCTCGGCGTGCAGAGCGCGGCGCCCGACCGCCAGCATTACCTGCGCCGGCCCGACCTCGGCCGCAAGCTGTCCGATGACGGACGCGCGCTGCTGGCCGGCTACGGCGCGGCGCTCGACGACGCGCCGGACGTCGTGTTCGTGGTCGGCGACGGGCTGTCGGCGTTCGCGGCCGCGAAGCAGGCGCTGCCGTTGCTGCAGGCGATGCGGCCGCGGCTCGATGCGGACGGCTGGCGAGTCGGCCCGGTGGTGGTCGCGACCCAGGCGCGCGTCGCGCTCGGCGACGAGATCGGCGAGCTGCTGCGCGCGCAGGTCGTCGCGATGCTGATCGGCGAACGGCCGGGGCTCAGCTCGCCGGACAGCCTGGGCGTGTACCTGACCTGGGCGCCGAAGGTCGGCTGCCACGACGCGCTGCGCAACTGCATCTCGAACGTACGGCCGGAAGGGCTGCCGCACGCCGCCGCCGCGCACAAGCTGCATTACCTGATGACGCACGCGCGCAGGCTCGAGCTGACGGGTGTCGGCCTGAAGGATGACAGCGACGCGCTGCTGTCCGACGCGCAAGCGGAGCGGATCGGCGCCGTGTGACGGGGCGGCCGTCTACTTGAACAGCCGCTCGCACAGGAAGTCGACGAACACGCGCAGCTTCGGCGACAACTGCCGGCTCGACGGCCACACGATCGAGAACTGCCCCGGCGCGATCCGGTAGTCGTCGAGCACGGTGACGAGCGCGCCCGTATCCAGCGCGTCGCGTGCGAGGAAGTCGGGCATGTAGCCGATGCCCACCCCCGCCATCACCGCGCCGCGCAGCGCTTCCATGTTGTTGCAGGTCATCGCCGTGCGCAGCTTCAGCGGCGTGCCGTCGTCGGCGGCGAGCGCCCAGTCCTGCAGCTTGCCGGTGGTCGGAAAACAGTAGCGCACGCAATCGTGCGTTTCGAGATCGTGAGGCGCCTGCGGCGTGCCGGCCTGCGCGAGATACGCGGGCGTCGCGCACAGCACGAACGCGAACGGGCCGAGCCGCCGCGACATCAGGCTCGAATCCGACAGCGGGCCGCTGCGGATCACCGCGTCGAAGCCGCCTTCGACGAGATCCACCATCCGGTCGTTGAAATCCAGGTCGAGCTCCACGTCCGGATAGCGCTGCCTGAATTCGGGCAGCACCGGCAGCAGGAACCGGTAGCCGATCACCGGCAGGCTCACGCGCAGCTTGCCGCGCGGGCGCTGCGCGGAGGCCGTCACCGTCGCCTCCGCATCACGAAAATCCTCGAGGATCCGCTGGCAGCGTTCGTAGAAATGGCGTCCTTCGTCGGTCAGCGTGACGCGCCGCGTCGTGCGGTTGAACAGGCGCACGCCGAGCGACTGCTCGAGCCGCGCGATCGTCTTGCCGACAGCGGAGGCCGAGATGCCGAGCGCGCGGCCGGCCGCGACGAAGCTCAGCGCTTCGGCGGTGCGGACGAAGGCGGCGATGCCGTTCAGATTTTCCATCGACGTAGACGAGTGAGCGGGCGCGAAGCGGTCAATTGAAGAATTTTAGTCCGTTATCTGCGGAGCTCTACGTCGTTTTTTAATCATTGAATCGAAATTATCCTTGATCGCTCTTGAGGCGCATCTGCGCCGGCTTTTCGAGGAGCGATGATGGATCACCCGTTTTCAGCCGCTTCAGCCACGTCGGCGCGCCGGCGCGCGTGGGTGCTGGCCGCCGTCTGCATGGCCGCCGTCGCGCTGCCGCTGTCGTTTTCGGGCGGCGCGGTCGCGACGCCCGCGATCGGCCGCGACCTGCACGGCGGCCCGGTCGCGATGAACTGGATCACCAACGCGTTCATGCTCGCGTTCGGCAGTTTCCTGATGGCGGCCGGCGCGCTGGCCGACCAGTTCGGTCGCAAGCGCGTGTTCGCGATCGGTGTCGGCGGCTTCACGCTGATGTCGGTGGCGCTAGCATTCGCGCCGTCGATGCTCGCGGTCGACCTGCTGCGCGCCGCGCAGGGGCTCGCGGCGGCCGCAGCGCTCGCGGGCGGCACGGCCGCGCTCGCGCAGGAGTTCGACGGCGCGGCGCGCACGCGCGCGTTCAGCCTGCTCGGCACGACATTCGGGATCGGGCTCGCATTCGGGCCCGTGCTGGCCGGCGCGCTGATCGCGCACTACGGCTGGCGCGCGATCTTCATCACGGGCGCGGCGGCCGGTGCGTTGTCGCTCGCGTTCGGGCTGCCGCGCATGCACGAGTCGCGCGATCCGCACGCGACCGGGCTCGACTGGCCGGGCACGGCCGCCTTCACCGTGGCGCTGACGCTGTTTACGTTCGGCGTGATCGAGGCGCCCGCGCGCGGCTGGACGCATCCGCTCGTCGTCGCGCTGCTGGCGGGCGCGGCGTTCGGTGCGTACGCGTTCGTCGCGATCGAGACGCGCGTCGCGCGGCCGATGCTCGATCTGTCGCTGTTCCGGATTCCGCGCTTCGTCGGCGTGCAGGTGCTGCCGGTGTCGACCTGCTGCTGCTATATCGTGCTGCTCGTCGTGCTGCCGCTGCGCTTCATCGGCATCGACGGCTTCAGCGAAATCGACGCAGGCTGGCTGATGCTTGCGATCTCCGCGCCGATGCTCGTCGTGCCGCTCGTCGCGGCGACGCTCACGCGCTGGCTGTCGGCCGGCGTGATCTCGGGGCTCGGGCTGCTGTTCGCCGCCGCGGGCCTCGTGTGGCTGGGCGTCGCGCTGCGCGGCGGCGCCGGGCCGCAGGCGATCGCGCCGATGCTTGCGATCGGCGTCGGGGCCGGCATGCCGTGGGGGCTGATGGACGGACTGTCGGTCAGCGTCGTACCGAAGGAGCGCGCGGGGATGGCGACCGGGATCTTCAGCACGACACGCGTGGCGGGCGAGGGGATCGCGCTCGCGATCGCCGGCGCGGTGCTGGCGACGCTCGCGCACGCCGAATTGCGGCAGGTGGCGGCGGGCGCGTCCGACGCCGCGTTGCGCGCGGCCGCGCGGCTCGCGACCGGCGATCTCGCCGGCGCGGCGGCCGTGTTGCCGGGCGTCGAACGTACGGCGCTGCTGGCGACCTATGCGCACGCGTTCGATCGGCTGCTGATCGGGCTCGCCGTCGTCACGGTGCTGTGTGCGGTGGTGGTGTTCGCGTTTCTCGGCACACGGCCCGTGGTGCCGGAAGCGGGCGGCGACGACGGTGAACGTGCGCTGCCCGACGCGCCCGTGCGCCGCCAGTCCGAACCGGTTTGCGCGGAAGCCCGCGGGCGGTGAGCGGTGCGTTGCGTCGCCGGACACGCGTCCGGCGCGAATGGCGCCGGTGTGCCTGCTGCGTCGACCCGTTCGACGCATCACGCGTGCGCAAGCGCTCGCAGCGCATCACCGGCCGATGTGCGGCCGCCTTGCCGCGACGCCGGCATCGTGCGGCGCAATCACGCCAGCACGAGCGGCGGCAACCCCGCATCGGTCCGCGCGTGCGCGCTTTCCACGTCGACGACCACATGGCGCAGCGCATCGGGCCACAGGTGCGCGCGACTGCCGGCATCTTCATCGATCGCCGCGCGCCCTTGCACGAGCCATGTCGTCTGCCGGACGAAGTCCACGAACAGCAGCGCGATCGCCGGATTCACGAGCAGGTTGCCGATCGTGTTGAACAGGTTGTTGCCCGCGAAATCGGGCAGCACGAGCGTACGGCGATCGGGCAGGTCGACGAGCGGGGCGAACGAACCGTCCGCGCGCGGCTGCCGGCCGCGATACGAGCAGTCGCTGTCGCCCGCCGCATTCGCGGTCGCGACGATCAGAAATGCCTGTTCATGGATGAACGCGACGGCATCGTCGCCGAGTGGGCCCGGGTCGTTCATGGTTCGGTCGGCGCATGGCCGGAGCGTGCGGATCCACGTACCGCACGCAAGCGACGTGCCACGCGGCGAGCGCGGCGCGCGGCGACGCAGGCGCGGGCGCGCTGTGGAAAATCAGAACACCCGCCGCGGCGCCTGTGCCGTCGCGGTGTTCAGAATCGGCACACCCGTTTTGCGTGCGCCGGCACCGCGCGCGGCGGGCGGCCGGACGCACCGCTTCTGTTCCGTCATCAGCCGGTTTGGCACGCATGTTGCGTAAACCGTGCTGCGCGATCCAACCGGCGCTGCATTCACACAAGCACGATGAACAGGAGACATGTATGAACCCGTTTGACCTGAAACAACTGGGCCTCGACGTCGAATATCCGTACCGTCAGCAGTACGACAATTACATCGGCGGCAAGTGGGTTCCGCCGGTGAAGGGCGAGTATTTCGAGAACGTGTCGCCGATCAACGGCAAGCCGTTCTGCCGCGTGCCGCGTTCGGGCGCCGACGACATCGAGGTCGCGCTCGACGCCGCGCATGCCGCGCGCCGCAAGTGGGGCAAGACGTCGGTCGCCGAGCGCGCGAACATGCTGCTCGCCGCCGCCGACCGGATGGAAAAGAACCTGAAGCTGCTCGCGGTGGCCGAGACGATCGACAACGGCAAGCCGCTGCGCGAAACGATGGCGGCCGACCTGCCGCTCGCGATCGACCACTTCCGCTATTTCGCGGGCTGCATCCGCGCGCAGGAAGGCGGCATCTCCGAGATCGACGACAACACCGTCGCGTATCACTTCCACGAGCCGCTCGGCGTCGTCGGCCAGATCATTCCGTGGAACTTCCCGCTGCTGATGGCCGCATGGAAGCTCGCGCCCGCGCTCGCGGCCGGCTGCTGCGTCGTGATGAAGCCGGCCGAGCAGACGCCCGCGTCGGTGCTGGTGCTGATGGAGCTGATCGGCGACCTGTTCCCGGCCGGCACGATCAACATCGTCAACGGTTTCGGCAAGGAAGCGGGCGAGGCGCTCGCGACCAGCAAGCGGATCGCGAAGATCGCGTTCACCGGTTCGACGCCGGTCGGCAAGCACATCCTGCGCACCGCGGCCGAGAGCCTGATCCCGTCGACGGTCGAACTGGGCGGCAAGAGCCCGAACATCTTCTTCGCCGACGTGCTCGACCAGGACGACGCGTTCCTCGACAAGGCGCTCGAAGGCCTCGCGATGTTCGCGCTGAACCAGGGCGAGGTGTGTACGTGCCCGTCGCGGATCCTGATCCAGGAATCGATCTACGAACGCTTCATCGAGAAGGCTGTCGCGCGCGTCGAGCGCATCAAGGCCGGCCACCCGCTCGACCTGCAGACGATGATCGGCGCGCAGGCGTCGCAGCAGCAGCTCGACAAGATCCTGTCGTACATCGACATCGGCCGCGACGAAGGCGCGCAATGCCTGACGGGCGGCGAGCGCACGGCGCCGGCGGCCGAACTCGGCACGGGCTACTACGTGAAGCCGACGATGCTGCTCGGCAACAACAAGATGCGCGTGTTCCAGGAAGAGATCTTCGGGCCGGTCGCGTCGGTGATGACGTTCAAGGACGAGCAGGAAGCGATCGAACTCGCGAACGATACCTTCTACGGGCTCGGCGCGGGCGTGTGGACGCGCAACGGCACGCGCGCGTACCGGATGGGCCGCGAGATCGAGGCCGGCCGCGTGTGGACCAACTGCTATCACCTGTATCCGGCGCATGCGGCGTTCGGCGGCTACAAGCAGTCGGGCATCGGTCGCGAGACGCACAAGATGGCGCTGTCGAACTATCAGCAGACGAAGTGCCTGCTGGTCAGCTACCAGGCCGAGGCGCTCGGGTTCTTCTGATCGCAGGCGCAGGGAGCGATGTGCCGGGGCCGGCCGGGCGGCAGTGCAACGCCGCCCGGTATGGTGGCCGGCGCCGGACGGCGGCGCGTGCGAAACCGGATGGCTGTGCAACGTTCGACGGTCGGGCGATGGCTGCCCTGCCGTCGGACGATGCTCGCCGCGCGGCAGCGCGCCGGCGGCCGATCGCGCGGCACTTCGCTGTTTTTGCCTTTCGTCATTCGATAACGCGGCGTCGGCCGCGCGTCGCCGGCGACCCGCGTCGGTAGCGGCACCGGCCGTCGCGCGTTCGCGCCCGCATCGCGCACCGATGACCCCGACGGAAACCAGCATGGCAGATCCGCCCCGTTCCTATCCGCGTCACCCGGTGTTTCACGCGGGCGAGCTCGACGCGCAGCACCGGTTCGGCGTCGCCGACGAAGCCGAGCGCATGAGCGACGTCGTCACGACGCGGCTGAGCATCGGTGTGCGCCAGTTCGTCGAATCGCAGCCGTTCATGTTCGTCGGCACGACGCACGGCGCCCCGGCGCGCGTGACCTGCGACATCGTGCAGGGCATGCGCGACGCGAACGGCGACCTGTGGCCGGTCGTGCGCGTGATCGACACGAAGACGCTGCGCTTCGCGCTGCCGACGCACGGCGACGGCAACCGGATCGATCCGCTTGCGTGCGACGGCAGCGGCGTCGGGCTGTTGTTCGTCGATTTCGTGCGCGGCATCCGCTATCGGATCAACGGCCGCGCGACGTTGCGCGCCGATCTGCCGACGGCGGACGCCGCACCCTGGCCGTCCGGCAGCCCGATCGTCGAACTGGCGGTCGCGCAGGCATACGGCAACTGCGGCACGCGGGTCGTGCGGCTGCGTCCGGGCGCATAGCGCGTCGCGGGGCCGGCCGCAGCGCGCATGCCGCACCCGCGCGGTGCGTGGCATGCCGCCTCCGGGTGCGCCCGCATGGCGCGCGGCGGCCGCACGGCGTGCAATGACGGGCTTGTCGCCGGACCGCGCGGTTCGGCACGGGACTTGCGTATGGGACGCGGGTGCGGGCAGGTGAGGAGAACACGATGGGTCAACGAGTGGAGTGCATGGCGGAACCGACGGCTGAGAACACGCGGTGCAGCGCGCAGGGTGACGACGCGCTCGCCGGCCGGGCCGTGGTCAGCGTTGCGCACGACGCCGACGAGCAGGCGCGCAACCTGATCGGCTGGCGGCAGACCTACGACCAGCTCGCGGCCGGCCGCTTCGTCGGCACGCTGACCGAGCTGCCGCTCGACACGATGAAGCTGTTTCGCGAATCGACCAGCCACCTGCTGCGCCAGGCATGCGAGGTGCGCGGCGACGCGTACTGGTTCGGCATTCCGCTGGCCGGCGACGGCACCGCGCGCGTCGATGCGTGCCGCATCGGGCCCGGTGCGCTCGCATTCCGGCCGGGCAATGTCGAATTCGAGCTGCTGACACCCGCGCAGTTCTCGATCTACGGCGTGGTCGTGCGCGGCGACGTGCTGCGCCGCTACGCGGAGGAAGTCGAACGCCGCGCGCTCGACGAGCGGCTGTTCACGCAGCGGGTGATCCAGGCCGGCGATACGCGGCTCGCGCGCCTGTGCACGTTGCTCGGCCGCCGGCTCGACGGCGCGGCGGCCGTAGGCGGGCCGTTGCCCGACGCGCAGCGCGACGAGCTGCAGGCCGAGGTGCTGGCCGCGCTGTTCGATGCATGTGCGCAACCGGCGGACGATGGCGCCGGCGGCGCACCGTCTACCCGGCGCTGGATCGTCGAGCAGGCGCGCGAGTACGTGCTCGCGCACCGCACGCGTCCGGTCGGCGTGCCCGAGCTGTGCGAGCAACTGCACGTGAGCCGGCGCACGCTGCAGTATTGCTTCCAGGACGTGCTCGGCATGGCCCCCGCGACCTACCTGCGCACGCTGCGGCTGAACGGCGCGCGGCGCGACTTGTGCGGGCGGGCGGCGGGTTCGGTACAGGACGTCGCGGAGGCGTGGGGCTTCTGGCACCTGAGCCAATTCGCGACCGACTACCGGCGGCTGTTCGGCAAGCGGCCGTCGGAGACGCTGCGCGAGCGCGCGGTGACGGTGGCGGCTGGCTGAGCCGGACGGCGGCGCGTGGCAGCCGCCGCACGCTCGATCTTTCGGGCGATTGTCGTTTTTCTATCGGGACGTAGCCGTCGCGTCGCGCGGCGCGGGCCACGGCACCGCATCCCAGTCGATCGCCTGGTAAGCGGCTTCGACCGCCGCGAGATCGCCCGGTCGCTCGCTGCGGTGCAGCCCGTGCAATTCGGCCGGCACGTCGAGCACGACCGGCACGCAGTGCGGATAGTCGCGCACGCGTAGCGCCGGCCCGATCGTCGTGAAACAACCGAGGGTCGGCACGTCGAAGCCGTCGGCGAGATGCAGCGCGGACGTATCGGGCGCGAACAGCACGCTCGCACCCTTGACCCAGGCAATGAAGCGCGCCGTATCGGCCGCGTCGCGGCTCACGTCGACGTAGGCGGGATGCGCGATCGGGCCGAAGCCGACCACCGGCAGCCCGTAACGCTGCGCGAGTCGCTCGACGAACGTCGCGAGGAGCGCCGGCGGCACGCTGCGCACCGCGGTGCTCGCGCTCGGGCAGAACAGCACGTATGGCCGCCGCCATTTGGCCGGCAGTGCGGGCAGCCGCAGCCGCGCGAGCCAGCGGTTGCGTTTCGCGGCGGCCGGCACCGTGGCCGGATCCGCGCCAAGTGCATCAAGGTAGAAGTCGATCATCGGCTGGCGCGCGAATGCGGGCCAGTACAAGTGATTGCCGAGATCGACGCACGGTGCGTGCGCGGGCAGTGCATCGGCGGCACACGGCAGCGCACGCGACGGCGCGACGACGTCGGCCGCGAGCGCATACAGCGCGTCGACGTAGCGCGGCGCGCGGGCCGGCCGGTACAGCGTGAAGCGCAGGCCCGGATGCATCGCGCGCAGCGCGGCGAGCGCCGTCAGCCCGATCACCGAGTCGCCGAGCGTGACGCCCATTCCGTTGATCACGTGCACGTCCTTCATGCGGTCGTAGTCGAGCCGGAACGGTTGGTGGACGCCGTGCAGCAGGCCGAGCGCCGGCGCGGCGGGCACATGATCCTCCGCCGGGCCGCCGCCATGCTCGAGGTCGTACGGCGCGACGAGCGTGCCGTCGGGCGCGAGCAGCGTGCCGGGATAGGCGAGCGCGTCGTCGCGCGACAGCGCGAGGCCGGCTGCGGCGATACGCAGTTCCACGGTCATGCGCCGCGCGCCCGGCGGCCCTGCTCGCGGATCTGCTCGCGGATCTGCTCGAGCGTCGCGGCCGGCGTGCTGGCGTCCTGCGGAATCCGGATCTCGATCAGCGCCGGCAGCCCGCAGGTCAGTGCGCGCTCGAGTGCCGGCGCGAAGTCGGCGGTGCGCTCGACCGTCTCGCCATGCGCGCCGAATGCGCGCGCATACGCGGCGAAATCGGGATTCGTGAGCCCGGTGCCGTGCACGCGGCCCGGATAGTTGCGCTCCTGATGCATGCGGATCGTGCCGAAATGCCCGTTGTTGACGACGATCGCGATGATGTTCAGCCCATACTGCATCGCGGTCGCGAGCTCGTTGCCGGCCATCATGAAGCAGCCGTCGCCGGCGAGCGCGACCACTGCTCGCGACGGATACAGCGACTTCGCGGCGAGCGCGGCGGGCAGCCCGTATCCCATCGCGCCGCTGGTCGGCGCGAGCTGCGAGCGGAAGTGCCGGTACGCGAAGTGACGATGCAGCCAGATTGCATAGTTGCCAGCGCCATTGGTCAGGATCGCATCGTGCGGCAGGCGTTCGCGCAACTGCACCATCACGTCGCCGAGCTGGACGTCGCCGGGCATCGGCAGCGGCGCATGCCATTCGCGGTATGCGCGATGCGCGTCGGCGGCCGTGCCGGCCCATGCGGGATTCGCCGGCGGTTCGAGCGCGGCGAGGGGCGTCGCAATCTCCGGCATCCCGGACACGATCGGCAGGTCGGCCGCGTACACGCGGCCGAGTTCGTCCGCGCCTTGGTGCACGTGGATCAACGTCTGGCGCGTCTTCGGGATGTCGAGCAGCGTGTAGCCACCGGTCGTGGCTTCACCGAGGCGCGGGCCGAGCACGAGCAACAGGTCCGCGTCGCGGATTCGCTTGCCGAGCGCGGGATTGATCCCGAGACCGACGTCGCCCGCATAGTTCGGATGCGCGTTGTCGAACGTGTCCTGGTAGCGGAACGCGCATGCGACAGGAAGCTGCCAGCGCTCGACGAAGGTGCGCAGGTTCGCGCAGGCGTCGGGCGTCCAGCCGCTGCCGCCGACGATCGCGAACGGCCGTTCGGCGCGTGCGAGCCGTTCGCACAACTCGTCGACCTGCGCGGCCGACGGCGACGCCGCGACGCGCTTCGCGGCCGGCACGACGGGTTGCGGTGCGCATGCTTCGGACAGCACGTCCTCCGGCAGCGCGAGCACGACCGGGCCGGGCCGGCCGGAGGTCGCGACGTGAAATGCATGACTCAGGTATTCCGGAATGCGGCGCGGATCGTCGATCTGCGCGACCCATTTCGCCATCTGGCCGAACATCCGGCGGTAGTCGATTTCCTGGAAGGCTTCGCGGTCGAGGTGCTCGCGCGCGCACTGGCCGACGAACAGGATCATCGGCGTCGAATCCTGGAACGCGGTGTGTACGCCGATCGACGCGTGGGTCGCGCCGGGCCCGCGCGTGACGAACGCGATGCCGGGGCGGCCGGTCAGCTTGCCGACCGCCTCAGCCATGTTCGCGGCGGCGGCCTCGTGGCGGCACACGACCGTCTGGATGCGCGCGGTGTCGTCCGCCAGCGCATCGAGTACGGCGAGGAAGCTCTCGCCCGGCACGCAGAACACGCGTTCGACGTGATTGGCGAGCAACGCATCGACGAGCAGTCGCGCGCCGGTGGTGGCGCGCGGCTCGAGATCCTTGGAATGCGACATGGGCTGCCGTCTCCCTGGGTAGCGGGACGTACAGCTTACGCCTGCGCGTGGCTCGATGAAAGGTGTCGGAACGGGACGTGGTGCGGACAGTGTGTTGTCCGGGTTCGCCGGCAGCCCTTGACGACCGGCCAGCTCACCCCACGTTATCGCCGTAACCGCATCAGCACTCGACGATATTCACCGCGAGCCCGCCGCGCGACGTTTCCTTGTACTTCGTCTTCATGTCGGCGCCCGTCTCGCGCATCGTCTTGATCACCGAGTCGAGCGACACATAGTGCGAGCCGTCGCCGCGCAGCGCCATGCGCGCGGCGTTGACCGCCTTCACCGACGCCATCGCGTTGCGCTCGATGCACGGGATCTGCACCATCCCGCCGACAGGGTCGCAGGTGAGGCCGAGGTTGTGCTCCATCCCGATCTCGGCCGCGTTCTCGACCTGGCGCGGCGTGCCGCCAAGCACGGCCGCGAGCGCACCGGCCGCCATCGAGCACGCGACGCCCACTTCGCCCTGGCATCCCACTTCCGCACCCGAAATCGACGCGTTGAGCTTATACAGAATGCCGATCGCGGCGGCCGTGAGCAGGAAGTCGATCACGCCCTGTTCGTTCGCGCCAGGCGTGAAGCGCGTGTAGTAGTGCAGCACGGCGGGAATGATGCCGGCCGCGCCGTTGGTCGGCGCGGTGACGACGCGGCCGCCGGCCGCGTTTTCCTCGTTGACCGCGATCGCATACAGGTTGATCCAGTCGACCATCGACAGCGGATCCTGCAGCGCGCGCTCCGGATGGCCGGTCAGCGCACGATACAGCTGCGGCGCGCGGCGCTTGACCTGGAACGGGCCGGGCAGGTTGCCGTCGGCGTCCGGGTTGCCGATCCCGCAGCCGCGCGACACGCACGACTGCATCACGGCCCAGATCTTCAGCAGGCCGTCGCGCGTCTCTTCCTCGGTGTGCCACGCGCGCTCGTTTTCCCACATCAGCTGCGCGATCGACTTGCCGGTCGACTCGGTCAGCGCGAGCAGCTCCGCGCCGGTGCGGAACGGATGCGTCATCTGCTCGGCCGCGCTCAGCACCTTCGTGTTCGGCGCGCCGGCCGTCACGACGAAGCCGCCGCCGACCGACAGATAAGTGCGCTCGACCAGCACGTTGCCGTTCGTGTCGGACGCGCGCAGCTTCATCCCGTTCGGGTGCTCGGGCAGCGCCTGGCGGTAGAACGCGATGTTCTCCTTCAGCACGAACGGCACCGGATGCGTGCCGAGCAGCGCGAGCTGCTTCGTCTTGCGGACATCTTCCAGCCGCGCGTCGATCGTGTCGGGATCGACGGTGTCGGGTGCGTCGCCGAGCAGGCCGAGCATCACGCCGCGATCGGTGCCGTGGCCCTTGCCGGTGGCGCCGAGCGAGCCATACAGCTCGACCTTCACGTTGGCCGTCGCGTCGAGCAGCCCGTCGCGCTCGAGGCCCTGGACGAACATCAGCGCCGCGCGCATCGGTCCGACCGTATGTGAACTGGACGGGCCGATGCCGATCTTGAAGAGGTCAAACACGCTGACTGCCATTTCGATTCCTGCCTTGCTTTGAGAATAGTGCTACCGCGCCTGCAATGGCAGGCACGCGGCCAGCCATGCGGGCGGCATGGGGGAGAGCTGCCGCGCGACGCGGGCATAGCGCCCGTCGAGCCGCGCGGCCAGATGAAAGAGTTCGGTGGCGTTTTTCGGGTCCCACTGCCCCGTGTAGCCCGGCAAGCCGGCCTCGCGGCGCTTTGCGTCGAACGGCACCGGCGAATTCACGAATTCCTCATGCGTTTTTTCGCCGAGCGCGTACGGCTCGAGCCAGTCGAGCGCGGCCGCGAGCGTCGCGCCGTTCGCGCCGCGCTCGCGCAGCCAGTTGCGATTGAAGCGGCGCGCGGCGAGTGCGGCCGTCACGAGCGGCTGCAGGTCGTACACCGCGTAGTGCAGCGCGTCGCGTTCCTCGAAATCCCAGGTCTTGCCGTCCGGGCCGATGTTGTCGGCGAGATGCTCGACGAACAGCCGCTGCGCGGCGTTCATCATCTTGCGGTCGCCGAGCGTGAACGCGGACAGCGCGATCAGCTTGATCCGGTGGCTTTGCCAGTTGTTGCGCCAGGTGCCGGCGAGCGGGCGCTTCTGCGCATCGATCTGCGCGACGTAACCGGCGCCGAGCTTCGCGATGAATGCCGCCGTCGCGTTGCGCGTCTTGACCGGCAGCGCGCTGGCTGTCATGTCATACGCGACGATCAGGCTGTCGAAGCGCGTCTCGTCGATCGGATTGAAGCTTGGCTGATAGGTCGAGACCCACGCGGACAGAAAACGGTCGACGAGCTGCAGATAGCGCGGCGCATTGGTCACGCGCCACGCGAGCGCGGCGTCGCGCATCAGTTCCATGTCCTTCAGTGCTTCGGCGCTCTGGTCGTAGATGCCTTCGTGCGGCAGCGTGCCTTCGGTATGCACGCGCGCCATCGCCTTCGGCTGCTCGCCGAGGCGCGCGTCGACGCTGCGGATCAGCGCCTGCACGCCCGGCTCGGCCTGCGTTGTCTCGCTCGCCTGCAACGCGGGCGCCGCGCAGAAATTCATCGCCGCACGCGCGCTGCCGGCCGTGCCGAGGCCGGCGGCGGCAAGCGACAGCGACGCGACGAGCAGCGGCACGAAGCGGCGCGTGCGCGGCTGCTCCTGCGTTGCACCATGGCCCGGAAACATCGGACGCACCATGCGGAACTCCTTGATTGGCTGGATCGCGTGTGATGTTAGCCGGATTGGCGGGCAAACGTGAATCGATCGGACTGGCGGCGAACGCAAAAACCGCACGCAACCGGTGGTTGCGTGCGGTGTGGTCATGGCCGGACTCCGGTACGCGGCGGGCGTTATGCGTATTCCGACATCGGCACGCACGAGCAGAACAGGTTGCGGTCGCCGTACGCGTTATCCGCACGGCCGACCGGCGGCCAGTACTTGTTCGTGCCGAGCGATGCGACCGGGTACGCTGCCTGCTCGCGCGAGTACGCGTGCGGCCATTCGTTCGCGGTGACGACGGCTGCCGTGTGCGGTGCGTGGCGCAGCGGGTTGTCCTCGCGATCGGCGCGGCCTTCCTCGACTGCGCGGATTTCCTCGCGGATCGCGATCATCGCGGCGATGAAGCGGTCGAGTTCTTCCTGCGATTCCGATTCGGTCGGCTCGACCATCAGCGTGCCCGGCACCGGGAAGCTCATCGTCGGCGCGTGGAAACCGTAGTCCATCAGGCGCTTCGCGACGTCGTCGACGCTGATGCCGCTCGTTTCCTTGAGCGGACGCAGGTCGAGAATGCACTCGTGCGCGACCAGCCCGCCCGGGCCCGAATACAGCACCGGGTAGTGCGGCGCGAGACGCTTGGCGATGTAGTTCGCGTTGAGGATCGCGGTTTCGGTCGCAGCGGTCAGGTTCTTCGCGCCCATCATCGCGATGTACATCCACGAGATCGGCAGGATCGACGCCGAGCCGTACGGCGCGGCCGACACCGCACCGATGCCTTCTTCGCCGCGTGCATAGCCGGTCGAACGCTGGTTCGGCAGGAACTTCGCGAGGTGCGCGCCGACCGCGACCGGGCCGACGCCCGGGCCGCCGCCGCCGTGCGGGATACAGAACGTCTTGTGCAGGTTCAGGTGCGACACGTCGCCACCGAACTGGCCCGGCGCGGTCAGGCCGACCATCGCGTTCATGTTCGCGCCGTCGACGTACACCTGGCCGCCGTGCGCGTGCACGATCTCGCAGATTTCGCGCACGTTCTGCTCGAACACGCCATGCGTCGACGGATACGTGATCATGATCGCCGCGAGGTCGTTCGCGTGCTGCTCGGCCTTCGCCTTCAGGTCGGCGATGTCGACGTTGCCCTGCGCGTCGCACGCGACGACCACGACCTTCATGCCGGCCATGTGCGCGGATGCCGGGTTCGTGCCGTGCGCGGATGCGGGGATCAGGCACACGTCGCGATGCGCTTCGCCGCGCGACGCGTGATACGCGTGGATGATCAGCAGGCCCGCGTATTCGCCTTGCGAGCCGGCGTTCGGCTGCAGCGACACGGCCGCGTAGCCGGTGGCCGCGACGAGCATCTGCTCGAGCTGGTCGATCATCTCGCGATAGCCGACGGTCTGCTCGGCCGGCGCGAACGGATGGATCCGGCCGAATTCGGGCCACGTGACCGGCAGCATTTCCGACGTCGCGTTCAGCTTCATCGTGCACGAGCCGAGCGGGATCATCGAGCGGTCGAGCGCGAGATCCTTGTCCGACAGGCTGCGCAGGTAGCGCAGCATTTCGGTTTCGGAATGGTGACGGTTGAACACGTGGTGCGTCAGGTACGCGCTCGTGCGCTCGAGGCCGGCCGGCAGCGCCGCGGTGCCGCCGAGGCCCGCGTCCAGCGCGTCGACGGCCGGCGCAGTGCCGCCCGCGGCCTGCGCGAACACGGCGAGGAGATCGGCGAGATCGTCGCGGGTCGTCGTTTCGTCGACCGATACGCCGACTTGCGTGTCGCTCACGCGGCGCAGGTTGATGCGCTTGCCCTTCGCGAACTCGTGAACCTGCGCGGTGCGCGCGCCGGTTTCGATCGTCAGCGTGTCGAAGAACGTGTCGTTGACGGTCGCGAAGCCGAGCTGCTTCACGCCGGCGGCGAGCAGCGCCGCGATGCGGTTCACGCGCAGCGCGATCGTCTTCAGGCCGTGCGGGCCGTGGTACACCGCGTACATGCTCGCCATGATCGCGAGCAGTGCCTGCGCGGTACACACGTTCGACGTCGCCTTCTCGCGGCGGATGTGCTGTTCGCGGGTCTGCAGCGCGAGACGCAGCGCGGCCTTGCCCTGCGCGTCGACGGTCACGCCGACGAGGCGGCCCGGCATCTGGCGCTTGAATTCGTCGCGCACGGCCATGTAGGCGGCATGCGGGCCGCCGAAGCCCATCGGCACGCCGAAGCGCTGCGTGTTGCCGACCGCGACGTCCGCGCCCCATTCGCCCGGTGGCGTCAGCACGGTCAGCGCGAGCAGGTCGGCCGCGACGACGACATGGCCGCCCGCCGCGTGGATCGCTTCGGTGAGCGCGCGGTAGTCGCGCACGTCGCCGTTCACGCCCGGGTACTGGAGCAGCACGCCGAACGCGTTGGCCTGCGCGGCGTCGGCCGCCGGGCCCGTCTTGACCTCGATGCCGATCGGCAGCGCACGCGTGCGGACCACTTCAAGGGTTTGCGGCAGCACGTCGTCGGCGACGTAGAACACGTTCGACGCCGGCTTGCCGGTGCGCTGCAGCAGCGTCATCGCTTCGGCCGCGGCCGTTGCTTCATCGAGCAGCGACGCGTTCGAGATCGCGAGGCCCGTGAGGTCGGCGACCATCTGCTGGAAGTTCAGGAGCGCCTCGAGGCGACCCTGGGAAATTTCGGGCTGGTACGGCGTGTAGGCCGTGTACCACGCCGGGTTTTCGAGCACGTTGCGCAGGATCACGGCCGGCGTGTGCGAGTCGTAATAGCCCTGGCCGATATACGAGCGGAACACCTGGTTCTTGTCCGCGAGGGCGCGCAGCGCGGCGAGGGCTTCGGCCTCGCTCTTCGGTTGCGCGAACGGGCCGAGCGGCAGCGTTTCGGCGCGGCGGATCGAGGCCGGGATCACGGCGTCGATCAGGGCGGCGCGCGACGCAAAGCCGAGCGTGTCGAGCATGGCCTGCTGGCTGGCGGCATCGGGGCCGATGTGGCGTTCTGCGAACGCGTCGTGCGTTTCGAGCGCGGCGAGCGAGAGGGGCGTGCGGTTCATCAGGCGGTCCGGGTGTTCGAGCTTCATGGCGTGACTCTGGTCCCGCGCGGGCCGGCTGGGCGGCCGCGCGCGGTTCGGGTAGGGAAAATTAGTCGATCAGCTTGCTGTACGCGTCGGCGTCGATCAGCTTGTCGGTCGACGCGCCGGCCGCGAGCTTGATCTTGAAGAGCCACGTGCCGTATGCGTCGCTGTTCACTTCTTCCGGCGAGTCGGCGGCTTCTTCGTTGATGGCGACGACCTCGCCGGACACCGGCGAGTAGATGTCGGATGCCGCCTTCACCGATTCGACGACACCGACGGCGTCGCCCGCGTTCACCGACTTGCCGACTTGCGGCAGTTCGAGGAAGACGATGTCGCCGAGCGTGCTCTGCGCGTGATCGGTGATGCCGATCGTCAGCGTGCCGTCTGCTTCGGTGCGGACCCACTCGTGTTCGTCGGTGTACTTCAGATCGGCCGGGACGTTGCTCATCGGATGCTCCTGGATAAAAGGGTGTGTTCGTTATGCTTGGCGCGCCGCCGGGGCGCGCCGGGTGTGGTTGCGCCGGGCGCCACTTCCCGGCTTCCCGGGACGCGGCCTCCCGGTCGCGTCCCGATCGTTACGCAGCGAGGACCTTGCCGTTGCGCACGAACGGCAGTTTTACCACGCGCGCGGGAAGTTGCTTGTCTCGAATCTGCACATGAACGGTGTCGCCGATCCGGACGGCCGCCGGCACGCGCGCGAACGCGATCGATTCCTGCATCGACGGCGAGAACGTGCCGCTCGTGATCTCGCCTTCGCCGTGCGGCGTGACGACCTTCTGGTGCGCGCGCAGCACGCCGCCGGCCTTGCCGTTTTCCTTCTGGAGAATCAGGCCGACGAACGCGGCGCGCGAGCCGTCGCGCTCGAGCGCGGCGCGGCCGACGAACTCGCGCGGCGCCGACAGGTCGACCGTCCACGCGAGGCCCGCGTCGAGCGGCGATACCGTGTCGTCCATGTCCTGGCCGTACAGGTTCATGCCGGCCTCGAGGCGCAGCGTGTCGCGCGCGCCGAGCCCGCAGGGCCGCACGCCGTTTTGCTGCAGCGCTGTCCACAGCGCTTCGACGTGCACGGCCGGAACGATCACTTCGAAGCCGTCCTCGCCGGTGTAGCCGGTGCGCGCGACGGTGAGATCGCCGAACGGCGTGCCGGCGACCTGCGCGGCGTTGAACGGCTTCAGTTCGCTGGTCGCGGCGCGCGCGGCGGGCACCGTCGTCCAGACCTTTTCACGGGCGTTCGGGCCCTGAACGGCGACGATCGCGAAATCGCGGCGCGGCGCGATGGTCAGGCCGTAGCCGCCTTGTTCGTTGAGCTGGTTGAACCACGCGATGTCCTTCTCGGCCGTGCCGGCGTTGACGACGACGCGGAAGAAGTCTTCGGTGAAGTAATAGACGATCAGGTCGTCGACGACGCCGCCCTGCGGATTGAGCAGGCACGAGTAGAGTGCCTTGCCGGGAGTCTTGAGCTTGCCGACGTTGTTGGCGATCGCGTGTTCGAAGAACGCGCGCACGCGGCTGCCGGTGAAATCCACGACGCACATGTGCGACACGTCGAACATGCCGGCGTCGGTGCGCACGGCTTCGTGCTCTTCGATCTGCGAGCCGTAGTTGACGGGCATGTCCCAGCCGCCGAAGTCGACCATGCGGGCATTGAGCGCGCGGTGCGCGGCGTTGAGCGGGGTTTGATTCAGTGCAGTCATCGAGGCCTCAGGCAAGGCGCTTGCGCGCGGGTCAGAACGGCCATGTGCCGACCGCCGCGGCCGCGAGCCTGCGAGCGATGCGATACATGCCCCTCTGTCCTCGATACCTGAGAGATTGCGCCGCGGCGACAAGCCGGCGAACGCGCGCCCCTTCGGTGGGCAGCCTGCCCGCGCTGCATGTGCGCAACGGGCTACTGCCGCTCTCCAGAGTGCGGGGAGTGCGGCCCGCGCGATGCGCGGACGGGATTCCCCGACGCGGTCGGTCCTTTTGCCTGAGAGTTTGCGGGTGTGCCCCTTCGGCGGCGCAACCGGCGTTGCTGATAGCGAACTACGCGGTCACACGCTCTCCCGACGCGTGCGGGCGACTGTACGCGAGCGGGTGGGCATTGTCAATTTGCGCAAAAGAATGTCGCTTCGCGACAAGCGGCGGCGCGGGATCGCCGCCGCTTTCGCTGGCGCCCGCATGGCCGGTATTACTCGCCGATCGCGCGCGCGGCCGTGTCGAGTTCCTGGTTCAGCACGCGCTGCTCGTCGCCGGACAGGCCGCCGTTGTGCTGCGCCGACATGTCGTTCGCTTCCTGGCGGATCACGTCGAGCCGGTGGTGCAGCTGCGCGCCGTACGGCGGCGGGTAGTAGCCGCCGTTGACGCGTGCGTCGACGCGGCGGTGCAGGTTGTCGATTCGGCCCTGAACCTCCTGCAGGCGGTCGTTCGCGACGACCTGCGGATTCGGCCGCGGCGGGGGCGGGGGTGCCTGTCGGGCCGGCCGCTGCGGCTGCACGATACAGGCCGCGAGCGAGGAAACCAGGACGCAGCATGCCGCTGCGCGAATCAACCGTTGCATCACATTCTCCTGACGGTTTGGTGTCGGATCGACTTTTTGAGAAACGCATCAGACCGGGCGAGCGCTGACTTTCGTTCCCGCACCATTTGTAACGGAATGTTCGGGATCGTGCCGTCGCGGCGGCTGACGCGTGGCCGCTGCCGGGGACGGCGCGGTGCGCGACGGCCGCCGAGGGCGGGACCGCGCCGCACCGGCCGGCGGCGGTCAGACGGTGCGGCGCACGAACGGTACCCGGCGGCCTTCGTGTTCGCTTTGCGCGGCGAGCTCGATGATCGTCATCACGTCGACGGCGTCCTGCGGCGTGACCGGGAACGGCGCACCGTCATGGACCGACGAGGCGAGCGCGCGGTAAAACTCCGCGTACTGCCCGTCGAGCGTCGGCACCGGCCGCTCGACCTCGACTTCGCCGTCGAGCACGCGCAGCACGCCGGGCGGGTTGCCGCCGCCGAACTCGACGTGGTCCGGCGTGAGGCCGGCCTTCAACTGGTCTTCCTGCGTGTCGAGCCCGAACTTCTGGTAGCTGCCGCGCGTGCCGTGCAGCGTGAAGCGCGCGGGCTCGATGGCCGACAGCGCGCTCGCGTGCAGTGCGACGTCCTTGTCCGGATAGCCGAGCAGCAGATGCACGAAATCGGGCGCCGTGCCGTTGTCGCGGCGCGTCTTGACCGTGGCGCTGACCGTTTCCGGCAGCCCGAACAACGCGAGCGCCTGGTCGATCAGGTGCGGGCCCAGGTCGAGCAGCAGGCCGCCGCCGCGTGCGGGCTCCTCGCGCCAGCGCGTGCGCGGGGTCGGCCGGAAGCGGTCGAAGTGCGACGCGAAATACGTGAGCCGGCCGAGTTCGCGGGATTCGACGATGCGCCGCACGGTGAGGAAGTCGCCGTCCCAGCGGCGGTTGTGGAATGGCGCGAACAGGCGGCTGCGCGCGTTCGCGAGCCGCGCGAGCGCCAGCGCTTCGTCGGCGGTGAGGGTGACGGGCTTGTCGACGACGACGTGGCGGCCGGCTTCGAGCACCTGGCGCGCCAGCGTGAAGTGCGTGTCGTTCGGCGTGGCGATCACCACGCAGTCGATGTCGTCGAGGCCAAGCAGCGTGTCGAGATCGGGGACGATGCGTGCGCCCGGGTATGCGGCGCGCGCGCGATCGGGCTGCCCCGTCGCGATCGCGGCGATCTCGGTGCGACCGCTCGTGGCGATTACGGGCGCGTGGAACGTCGCGCCGGCGAAACCGAAACCCATCAAACCAATCCTGAGCAATGACGACATGGCAATCCTTGGCTGCGTACGAGGGGGCAAAGCGCAGCGGCCACCGGCCGCGCGGACGGCTATTGTGGCACGGCGGCACGCGCGCGAGCGGGCGTTGGCCGAACGGGCAGGGAACCGGTGCGCGTGCGCACGACCCGGCCGAATGGCGGGACACGCGCCGCCGGCGCGCGAATCCGACACAATGAGGGCCATTCCGGCGCGTGTCCCGCGTCGCCTGCCTGCCTCGTTACCGGATCGAAACCATGGGTTATCCGCTTGCCACCGCCGCCCTGGGCCCGTTGCTGCTGATCCAGGGGCGGCGCGTGCGCCGCATCACGCCGCGGCTCGCCGAGGCGGCGGGCCCGCGCGACGGCACGGCCGGGGACGGGCCGCCGCTGCGCGTGCTGGTGCTGGGTGACTCGGCTGCCGCAGGCGTCGGTGTCGCGTCGCAGTGCGACGCGCTGTCCGGGCAGCTCGCCCGTGCGCTCGCGGCATCGCACCGCGTGAGCTGGACATTGCTGGCGCGCACGGGGCTGACTGCCGAGGAGCTCGTCGAGTGGCTTGCCGCCGAGCCGGCGCGGCCGTTCGATGCGGCGGTCACGTCGCTGGGCGTGAACGACGTGACGGGCGGTGTGTCGCCGGCACGCTGGCGCGCCGCGCAGGCGGCGCTCGTCGACCTGCTCGCCACACGGTTCGGGGTTGCGCACGTGATCCTGTCGGCGGTGCCGCCGATCGAGCGCTTTCCCGCGCTGCCGCAGCCCCTTGCGTGGTATCTCGGCCTGCGCGCGAGGCGGCTCAACGCGACGCTCGCCGAGTGGGCCGCGACGCAGCCGCGCTGCACGTTCCTGCGCGTCGCGCTGCCGCTCGAGCCGCACCTGATGGCGGCGGACGGCTTTCATCCCGGCGCGGCCGCGTGCGCCGCCTGGGCCGCACAGGCCGCCGACGCGCTCAGGCAGCGCCTGCGCGCGTGACGGCGCGCCGGATGCGAATCGTCAGCGGGTGCGGTTCATCCGGATCACGCCGTCGGCGCCGGTCTCGAAGCTGACCTGCCGCGCGAACGACGGATGCTGAGCGACGAGCTCATCGCCCATCGCGAACCAGGTGTAGCCGAGCGTCTTCAGGTAGTCGAGCAGCGCGGCGCGCTTTTCCGAGAACCATTCGAGGTTCCAGGCCTCGAGCAGCAGCGGCGGGAAGCCGTGCCGTTCGAGAAAGGCCGTGCCGCCTTTGAGCACGTCGAGCTCGAGCCCTTCGACGTCGATCTTGATCAGCGCAGGCGACTTCGGGAAGTTCAGCGTGTCGAGCCGTGCGATCGGCACGTCGCTCGGCTGCTGGCTCGCGACGGTCTCGACCGAATTGCGGCGCATGTTGAACTGTTCGTCGAGCGAGAAGCCGCCGATGTTGATCGAGCGCGAATAATCGATCGCGGGCAGCGGGATGATGCCGTCCTGGTTGCCGATCGCGACGTTGAACGCGTGCACGTTCTCGAGCCGGTTCAGGAACACGTTGCCGCACAGCTGGTAATAGACGATCCGCTGCGGCTCGAACGCGTAGACCATGCCGCCCTGCGCGGCGATGCTCTTGGCGACCGGCACCGCGTAGGCGCCGAGGTTCGCGCCGATGTCGAGGACCAGCGGCGCTTCCTCGTTCGCGTAGAACATCTGGCTGATGGTCAGCAGCGACGCGTCCCAGGAGCCGTTGTAATAGAGGTTCGCCGAAATCGCGTCCCGGGTCGCGAACAGCAGGTAATCGGCGTTGTCGGTCTTGACGAGGTTGACTCTGGGTAGCATGGCGCGAGATGTCAGGGTTGTCGGGCGAAGGGGACGAGGAGGGCGGCGTACGTGCATCGCGCGGCGGCGCGCGGACGCTCGCCGCCCCTCCCGCGTGTCAGGCGAGGTAGTTCGACCACTTCTGGTGTTCGCGGTAGTACTGCTCCTCCGCGTCCGTCAGGCCGGTCTCCTTGTACCAGGGGATGTGCTTGCAGGTGTAGCGGCCCGCGAACCGGACGCCGCAGAGATGCGAGTCGCGGCGGAAGTAGCGCTTGTTGTAGACGGCGAACGTCGTATCGATCGGCGCGTTGTAGATCGGGTCGCCGCCCGCCGTGCTGCCGATCTGGTGGCGCCAGAAATTCGCCTCCCATTCGAGCGTGGTGTATTGGCGGTCGCCGCAGAAGAGCGTCGTTTCCTTCATCAGCTCCGGTTGCGAGATGTCGAGCGCGAAGCCGGCCTTGCCGGCCTGGAATGCTTCGGTCGCGTCGATCAGCTCGAACAGGAATTCGGGCGGCAGCGCGTCGTTCAGTTCGAGGTCCGGGTCGGTCACGCAGAAGAGGTCCGGCAGGCGCGCGTAGTTCGCGTCCGACAGGAACACGTCGCGCGGGCCCGCGTTGCGATCGAGGCGCACGACGGTCGCGTCGTCCTGCACGCTTTCCAGGAACGCCAGCATGTCCGGCGCGCTCGACGCGTTGTCGACGATCACGATGTTGCGCAGGCCGCGCGCCTTCAGCTGAGCCACCATCCGGCGCGTATAGGTCGGATTGTTGAAGGTCGGGATCAGCACCGGCACCGTGGCGACCAGACCGCCTGCGAAATGCCGGAACTGACGGCTGCCGGGCAGCGTCGTGCAGAGCGTCGCGTTCGGCACCAGCGGCATCGCGACCGGCTGCGGCGCCGGCGCGGATTGCATCACATGCGCCTCGAGGTCCGCGAGGTCCTGCCGCGTGTCGGCGTCGTCGGGCATCAGCGCGGCGGCCTTGCGCATCGGCGCGAGGGCTTCCGCGTGGCGCTCCTGTTGAATCAGCGTAACGGCCAGCGCCCGCCAGCCGAGCCCGACGTCGGGCATCCATTCGGTCAGCTGGGTCGCGATGCCTTCCGCCTGCGCGAATTGCCGCTTGTCGAGCAGCGCCGCGAGCGTATTCATGAATTCGGAGAGGACGGCCGCGAGTTCGTCGGCGGTGGCCGACGGCGCATCGGCCGCCGCGAGTTCGAGCGACAGCGCGTCGATGCCGTGCGTGCGGGCCTGCGCGACCAGCGCGCGCGCCGCATCCATCTGGTTGTCGCGCGTCAGCGCGTCGATGCACGCGATCCAGTAGCGCCGCTGCGACGGCTCGGTCGCCACCGCGGCCCGGAAATGCCGCAGCGCGGCGTCGCGCCGGTCGAGCTGTTCGAGCACCGTCGCGAGGCGGAGGTGCGAATCGGCGTGTTCGGGATGCGCTTGCAGGATCTGGCGGTAGGCCTGCTCCGCGTCCTGAAGCGAGCCGGCGGCGTGAAGCGCGGCGGCGCGGGCCAGCTCGGCCTCGGAAACGGGAGCGGCGATGACTGTGTCATTCATGGCGGCGGAAGTCGGTGACGGCGAATGAAGGGGCGCCGGCGCGTACTCGCCGACGTTTCGCGTATGTTGCCGCTGGGGGCCGCGCGGCCATGGATCAAACAGAGGGGAGATTTGCTGCCTGTTCGAATGTTCGGCGGGCGTCCGGCGGCGCGGGCCGCGCACGCGACGCGCGCCGGGAAAGGAAGCAGGAACGGGCGCGGAAAAAGGGGCGCGAAGTCTACCCGTGCCGCGCGTCGCCGCCCGGCGGCGGCGTCAGCCGCCGGCCGCCGCCGACGTGTTAACATGCGCGTCCTGCCCCGCGTGTCCGCCTGCAATCCAGGCCTGCCGCGCGCGGCATCCTCCCGGCGTTCCGCCGTCAACCGCAACATCATCCGTCATCATGTCCGCAGGCCTCAACCCCGCTCAGAACGAAGCGGTGCGCTACCTCGACGGTCCCTGCCTCGTGCTCGCCGGCGCGGGCAGCGGCAAGACCCGCGTGATCACGCAGAAGATCGCGCACCTGATCGAAGCGAAAGGTTTCGAGCCGCGCCACATCGCGGCCGTCACGTTCACGAACAAGGCCGCCGCCGAAATGCGCGAGCGCGTGTCGAAGCTGCTGGAGGGCAAGACGCTCACCACGCCCGGCAAGGAAGGCCGCAAGGTGCCGGTGAACCAGCTCACCGTGTGCACGTTCCACTCGCTCGGCGTGCAGATCTTGCGCCAGGAGGCCGAGCACGTCGGCCTGAAGCCGCAGTTCTCGATCATGGATTCGGACGACTGCTTCGGGATGATCCAGGAGCAGATCGGCACCACCGACAAGGGCCTGATCCGCAAGATCCAGAGCACGATCTCGCTGTGGAAGAACGGCCTGATCATGCCCGAGGAGGCGATGACGATCGCGGCCAACGAGGACGAGCACCAGGCGGCGCTGGTCTACCGCAATTACGTCGCGACGCTGCACGCGTACCAGGCCGTCGACTTCGACGATCTGATCCGCCTGCCGGCCGAGCTGTTCGCGAAGAACGAGCAGGTGCGCGACCGCTGGCAGAACAAGCTGCGCTACCTGCTGATCGACGAATACCAGGACACCAACGCGTGCCAGTACGAGCTGCTGAAGCTGCTCGCCGGCCCGCGCGCCGCGTTCACGGCGGTGGGCGACGACGATCAGGCGATCTACGGCTGGCGTGGCGCGACGCTTGAGAACCTCGCGCAGCTCGGCAAGGATTTCCCGAAGCTGCACGTGATCAAGCTCGAGCAGAACTACCGGTCGACGGTGCGCATCCTCACCGCCGCGAACAACGTGATCGCGAACAACCCGAAGCTGTTCGAGAAGAAGCTGTGGTCCGAGCACGGGATGGGCGACTCGATCACCGTCACGCCGTGCAACGACGAGGAACACGAAGCCGAATCGGTCGTGTTCCGGCTGTCCGCGCACAAGTTCGAGCGGCGCACGCAGTTCCGCGATTACGCGATCCTGTATCGCGGCAACTTCCAGGCGCGGATCTTCGAGCAGGTGCTGCGGCGCGAGCGGATCCCGTACGTGCTGTCGGGCGGCCAGTCGTTCTTCGACAAGGCCGAGATCAAGGACCTGTGCGCGTATCTGCGCCTGATCGCGAACGCCGACGACGATCCCGCGTTCATCCGTGCGGTCACGACGCCGCGCCGCGGGATCGGCAACACGACGCTGGAAGCGCTCGGCTCGTTCGCGGGCCAGGCCAAGGTGTCGCTGTTCGAGGCCGTGTACATGGGCGGGATCGAGGCGCGGCTGTCCGCACGGCAGATCGAGCCGCTGCGGATGTTCTGCGACTTCATCCAGCGCCTGACCGATCGCGCGGACAAGGAGCCCGCGACCGTCGTGCTCGACGACATGATGGAGGCCATCCACTACGAGGCCTATCTGTACGACGCGTTCGACGAGCGGCAGGCGCAGTCGAAGTGGCAGAACGTGCTCGAATTCCTCGAATGGCTGAAGCGCAAGGGCACCAAGCCCGAGGCGGAAGCCGTCGACGGCGAGGCCGACGGTTTCCACAACGCCGACGGGCTCGCCGATACCGGCAAGAACCTGCTCGGCCTGATCCAGACCGTCGCGCTGATGTCGATGCTCGAAGGCAAGGACGAGGATCCGGACGCGGTGCGGCTGTCGACCGTCCATGCGTCGAAGGGGCTCGAGTATCCGCACGTGTTCCTGGTGGGTGTCGAGGAGGGGATCATGCCGCATCGCGGCGGCAGCGAGGACGACGGCCCGATCGACAACGAACGGATCGAGGAGGAGCGCCGGCTGATGTACGTCGCGATCACGCGCGCGCAACGCAGCCTGCATCTGAACTGGTGCAAGAAGCGCAAGCGGGCGCGCGAGACGGTCGTGTGCGAACCGTCTCGCTTCATCCCCGAGATGGGCCTGGACGAAGCGCCGCCGCCGACGCCGGAGGAAGCGCCGATGACGCCGAAGGACCGGCTCGCAAGCCTGAAGGCGCTGTTGCAGAAGTGACGTGCGCGGCGGCCGGGCCGGCCGTCCCGGCAACGAAAAACCCCCGCGATGCGCGTGCGCCGCGGGGGTTTTTTCTGGCCGGCGGGTGTTACTTCGCGGCGTTCACCATGTAGTCGACGGCCGCCTTCACGTCGGCGTCGGACGCGTTGGACCCGCCCTTCGGCGGCATCGCGCCCTTGCCGTGCAGTGCGTAGTTGTAGACGGTATCCATCGAATCCTTCAGGCGTGGCGCCCAATCCTCCTTGCTGCCGAACTTCGGCGCGCCGAGCACGCCGGCCGCGTGACACGCCTGGCAAACCTGCGTGTACAGCGCCTTGCCGGCCGATGCGGCGTCGGCGCTGGTCGGCGCGGCCGCGGGCTTTTCGCCGGCCTTCGGAATCGCGGCGATCGCGGCCATCGCAGCGGCGGCCTGTGCGTTCGATGCATCGGCGCCCGATGCGCCTGCCGCACCCGCCGCGCCGCTCGCCGCCGGTGCCGCATTGGCGGCCGGGGCAGCCGGTTCGGGGAAGTTCGCGCCGTCGTTGTTGGCCATGTAGACGATCGCGCGCGCGATTTCATAGTCGCTGACGTCGTCGGGATTCGTGCCGCCACGCGGCGGCATCGCGCCCTTGCCCGACAGCGCCGTCTTCAGCAGCGTGTCGAAGCCCTGCGAGATGCGCGGCGCCCAGTCGTCCTTGTTGCCGAACTTCGGCGCGCCGGCGGCGCCCGTGCCGTGACAGGTCACGCACACGGCCTTGTAGACTTCCTCGCCGGTCTTGTACGTGCGGGGCGCGTTGGCGTCCTTCACGTCGACCTTCGCGAGCGGTGCGATTCGCGCGGCGACCTGTTCGTCCGATAGCGCGTCCGTGCCTGCGCCGGAACGGAACGCATGGTTGGCGTAGGTGGCAAACAGGACGATCAGGGCGATCGGAATCGCGAATGATGCGATGACGACGGCAATCAGCTGCCCGGGGGTTTTGACGGGAGATTCGTGGGGTGCTTCGCTCATGCTTGCCTCGTCTCCGTGAATAGGAATTGTGAGCGCGGTGCAACGGCAAAATGGCAGTCCAATGAAGCACGGACGATTATAGACGGAACGTTTACATCACGGCGAGCGGCGCGAAGGCGCGTGTTTACCCGCACGAATTGGGGGCCCGACGGGGATTCTGCGGGCAAGGTGGACGCTTCATGGGAAACCGGGTATCCTTGCCGTCTTGCCAATGGTGGGCGGCCGGTTTATTGGGGTCGTTTCACTGTCACACGCGCCCGTAGCTCAATGGATAGAGTACTGCCCTCCGAAGGCAGGGGTTGCTGGTTCGATCCCAGCCGGGCGCGCCAAATAGCCTGATTCCAGGTACCGAATTTCCCCGATCCGTTTTTCCGAATTCACTGAAGCGTCGCATCGCGCATTCGTTCGCGTCCGCATGGCTTTCCCTCGTCGTTTCGTCGCCAGACCGTTGTGCGAGACGCCAACGCAACGACAACTCCAGGCGTCGATCGCGGTGGTCGTCCGCGCATCGCGCGGACTCTCGAGTCGCCACGGACCGCCCCGGCATGAACGATCAAGACCCGATCAGTCATGGGCCCGAGCGCGCCCCCGACACGCCCCCCTCCCGCGATGCGACGAATTACGGGTGTTTTGCTCGACTGATCGTCCCTTCGAAACACGGCGAACGTCGCGACAATATCCGCGAGTTTCCTGCCGTCGGCGCCGATGCGTCGGCGTGTCCGCGCCCGCCTTTCATGCGACCGGCGCCCCCGTCTGATGGCGCGGGCGCCGGCTGTCGCACGCCTGAAGCGCCGTCCGGGCATCGTCCGGGGCTATCGCCCGGGCGGCCGGCTCGTCATCCATGCCTGTCGCAGACCCAGCGGAAGCCCGGCCTATGAACGAAAACCTCCTCGAACGCGGACACCCGTCCGGCAGCGTACGGGAACCGTCCGACGGCCTGTCCGGCGCGGACACGCCAGTCGAGGCATTGCTGACATGCGCGCTCGAACATTACGACGCAGGCCGGCTCGATGCCGCCGGGCGTCTGTGCCGGCAGGTTCTGCAACGCGAACCCGAACGCGCCGACGCGCTGCACGTGCAAGGACTGCTCGCGTTTCGCCGCGGCGACTTCGACGGCGCGGTCGCGGCGATCGCGGACGCGATCCGGCGCGATCCGCAGGCACGCTATTACTACAACCTGGGCACCGTGATGGCCGCGCACAACCGGCCCGCGGCGGCGGCCGAGTGCTTCCGGCAGGCGCTTGCGCTGCAACCGGACGACCCCGATGCGTACAACAACCTCGGCAACGCGTTGCGCTCGCTGAAGGATTGCGAAGGCGCGGTGGAGGCGCTGGGCACGGCGATCCGGCTGCGGCCCGACCACGCGCAGGCCTACAACAATCTCGCGAACGCGATGCTCGATGCGGGCGAACTGGAGGCCGCGCTCGATGGCTACCGCGCCGCGATCGCGTTGCGGCCGGACCTTCTCGAGCCGCACGACAACCTGCTGTTCGCGTTGAATTACAGTGCGGCCGCCGCGCCGCAGGTTCATTTCGATGCCGCGCGCCGTTACGGCGCGCAGGCCGCCGCGCGCGCGGTGCCGTACCGCTCGTGGCCGACCAACGACGGGGCGAGACCGCTGCGGGTCGGCATCGTATCGGGCGATCTGAAGCATCACCCGGTCGGCTATTTCCTCGAAAGCGTGCTGCGCGCGACCGATCGCACGCGCGTCGTGTTCGTTGCATATCCGACCCGCGACATCAAGGACGACCTGACGCAGCGGCTGCGCCCGCTGTTCGCCGGCTGGACGAGCGTCGCCGCGCTGAGCGACGAGGCCGCGGCCCGGCGGATTCGCGATGATGCGATCGACATCCTGGTCGACGCGGCGGGCCACACGATCTTCAACCGGCTCGCGCTGTTCGCGTGGAAGCCGGCGCCGGTGCAGGTTTCGTGGATCGGCTATGTCGCCACCACCGGGCTCGACGCGATCGATTACGTGCTGGGCGATCGCCACGTGCTGCCGGCCGACGAGGAAGCGCATTTCGTCGAGCGGCCGTGGCGCCTGCCCGACAGCTACCTGTGCTACACGCCGCCGCGCGATGCGATCGTGCCCGGCCCGCTGCCGCAACTGACCGGCGGCACGGTGACGTTCGGCTATTTCGGCAAGCTCGGCAAGATGAGTGACGCGGTCGTGCGCGTGTGGTCGCGGGTGCTCGCGGCGGTGCCTCGGTCGCAGCTGCTGCTCAAGGCGAGCGAGCTGGCCGGCGCGTATGCGGTGCGCCGCACGCGCGAGCGGTTCGCGCAGCACGGTATCGATCCGGCGCGGCTGCTGCTCGAACCGAATGCGCCGCGCGGTGAATACCTGGCGTCGTACCGCCGCGTCGACGTGATGCTCAGCCCATTTCCGTATTCGGGCGGCACGACGACCGCAGATGCGCTGTGGATGGGCGTGCCCGTGCTCGGCATCCGGGGCGACCGGTTCGTCACGCATATCTGCGAAAGCCTGCTGCGGACGGTCGGCCTGTCCGACTGGATCGCGCGCGACGAAGACGACTACGTCGCGAAAGCCGCGGCGTTCGCGACCGATCCGGCGCAACTGCGGCTGCTGCGGACCGGCCTGCGCATGCAGTTGATCGCATCGCCGCTGTGCAACGCGCCGCGCTTCGCACGGCACCTCGAGGACGCGTTCCACGGAATGTGGGCTCGTCGTGCGGACGGAGCTGGCGATGTCGCCGGCTCGCACGACTGACCGATCGACCGAACCGCGCGCGAACGACGAAACGACGCAACGACGCAACGACGCAACGACGACATGCAACAGACCACGGACATTCTCGGCGCCGCACTGGCGCATCACCAGGCGGGCCGGCTGGGCGACGCGAAGGCGGGCTACGAGCAGCTGCTCGCGCGCGAGCCCGCGCATCCGGATGCGCTGCATTTCCTCGGACTGCTGACCTGTCAGGCAGGGCAGCCGGAGGAAGGGATCGCGCTGATGCGCCGCTCGATCGACGCATATCCGAGCGCGATCTATCACAACAACCTGGGCAACGCGCTGCGCGAGCGCGGCCGGCTCGACGACGCGATCGCGCAGTACCGCGAAGCGGTGCGGCGGCAGCCGGACTACGCGGAAGCGCACAACAACCTCGGCGATGCGCTGCGCGAGGCGCGGCAACCGGATGCGTCGATGCAGCACTGCGCGCAGGCGATCGCGCTGCGGCCGGACTATGCGCAGGCGTACAACAACCTGGGCAACGCGCTGAAGGACCTTGGGCAGTCGGATGCGGCGGTGCTCGCATACAGCAAGGCGATCGAACACGATCCGCGCTACGCGGATGCATACAACAATCTCGGCAACGTGCTGACGGCGCAGCGCAAGTTCGACGCGGCGGTCGACAGCTATCGCGCGGCCGCCGCGCTGGCCCCGGCCAACCCGATCGCGCACCGCAATCTCGGCGCGGCACTGCTCGCGCGCGGCGACCTCGACGAGGCGATCGCGACCTTGCGCCGTCTCGTCGAACTGGCGCCTGCCGACGCGCAGGCGCGTGTCGATCTCGGCACCGCATTGCGTGACGCAGGGCAGGCCGACGCGGCGATCGCACAGTTCGAGTGCGCCGCGCAACTGTCGCCGTTGCGCGCCGACGCGCACGCGGGCCTCGCGGAGGTGCTGTACCGCCGGCGGCAGACGGCGCGTGCGGCCGAGTGCATGACGCGCGCGCTCGAGCTGGCGCCCGATCACGGTCCCGCCTATCGCATGCTCGGCGACATGTATCACGACCTGGGCAAGTACGACGCATCCGTCATGTGCTACCGGGCCGCGGCCGAACTCGATGCGAACGACGCCGACGCGCATCATCGCTGCGCGATGGTGCTGCTCAAGCAAAACCGTGCCGACGACGCGCTGCATCATGCGCGCGCGGCGCTCGCATTGAACGACCGCGCGGCGCCCGCGCACATGACGCTCGGCGACGTGCTCGGCATGCTCGGCGATGTGGATGGCGAACTCGCGCATTACCGTCGCGCGGTCGAGCTCGATGTGACGAACGCGGTCCTGCACGACCGGCTGATCTTCGCGCTTGCCACGCATCCGTCGATCGACCAGGAAGAGACGCGACGGGCCGCGCGGCATTTCGGCGAATACGTCGAAGCCGATGCGCGGCCGCTCGCGCAGGTCGACACCCGCTTGCGCCCGTCGGGCGGGCGGCTGCGCATCGGCTGGGTGTCGGGCGACCTGGTGACGCATCCGGTCGGCATTTTCCTCGAAGGCGTGCTGGCGCATCTCGATCGACACCGGCTCGAACTGATCGCCTATCCGACCTCGGCGGCGGAAGACGACACGACCGCGCGCCTGAAGCCGTACTTCGACGCATGGCATCCGCTTCTCGACCTGTCGGACGAGCAGGCGGCGCAGCGGATCCGCGCGGACGGCATCGACGTCCTCGTCGACCTGTCGGGCCACACGGCGCAAAACCGGCTTGGCGTGTTCGCATGGAAGCCCGCGCCGGTGCAGGTCACGTGGATCGGCTTCTTCGCGTCGACGGGGCTGCACGCGATCGACTACGTGCTGGGCGACCGGCACGTGCTGCCGCCGGCCGAGGAAGCGCATTTCGTCGAGCGGCCGTGGCGGCTGCCCGACAGCTATCTGTGCTTCACGCCGCCGCATCCGGCACTCGACGTCGGTCCGTTGCCGCATCGCGAGAACGGTGTGATGACGTTCGGCTATTTCGGCAAGCTCGGGAAGATGAACGATGCGGTCGTGCGCGTGTGGTCGCGGGTGCTGGCCGCGGTGCCGGGCGCCCGGCTGTTCCTGAAGGCGGGCGAGCTCGACGGCGCGCACGCGGTGCGCCGGACGGTCGAGCGCTTCGCCCGCAACGGGATCGACGCGAGCCGGCTGGTGATGGAAGGCCGGTCGCCGCGCACCGATTACCTGACGGCCTATCGCCGCGTCGACATGATGCTGAGCCCGTTCCCATACCCGGGCGGCACGACGACGGCCGAATCGCTGTGGATGGGCGTGCCCGTGCTCGGGATGAAGGGAGAGCGGTTCGTCACGCACATCTGCGAGAGCGTGCTGCAGACGGTCGGCCTGGCCGAATGGATCGCGCGGGACGAAGACGACTACGTCGCGAAGGCGGTGGCCGCCGCGGCCGATCCGCAGCAGCTCGACGCGCTGCGGCAGGCCTTGCGTGCGCGCCTGCTCGCGTCGCCGCTGTGCGACGCGCCGCGCTTCGCGAAACATCTCGAGGAAGCGTTTTACGGAATGTGGATGGACAGGACAAACGCCGGCGCCGACGAACGAGCCGCCGCGGGCGACGAACGGAATTGAGCCGCCCGGCAGGGCGGCGCGCGAACGACGAAACGACGCAACGACGCAACGACGCAACGACGACATGCAACAGACCACGGACATTCTCGGCGCCGCACTGGCGCATCACCAGGCAGGCCGGCTGGGCGACGCGAAGGCGGGCTACGAGCAGCTGCTCGCGCGCGAGCCCGCGCATCCGGACGCGCTGCATTTCCTCGGACTGCTGACCTGTCAGGCAGGGCAGCCGGAGGAAGGGATCGCGCTGATGCGCCGCTCGATCGACGCATATCCGAGTGCGATCTATCACAACAACCTGGGCAACGCGCTGCGCGAGCGCGGCCGGCTCGACGACGCGATCGCGCAGTACTGCGAAGCGGTGCGGCGGCAGCCGGACTACGCGGAAGCGCACAACAACCTGGGCGATGCGCTGCGCGAGGCGCGGCAGCCGGATGCGTCGATGCAGCACTGCGCGCAGGCAATCGCGCTGCGGCCGGACTATGCGCAGGCGTACAACAACCTGGGCAACGCGCTGAAGGACCTCGGGCAGTCGGATGCGGCGGTGCTTGCATACGGCAAGGCGATCGAACACGATCCGCGCTACGCGGATGCATACAACAATCTCGGCAACGTGCTGACGACGCAGCGCAAGTTCGACGCGGCGGTCGACAGCTATCGCGCGGCCGTCGCGCTGAATCCGGGCCGGGCGATCGTGCACGGCAATCTTGGCACCGCGCTGCTCGCGCGCGGCGACCTCGACGAATCCATCGCGACGCTGCGCCAGGCAGTCGAACTCGATCCGCTGGATCCGCAGGTCCACAACTGTCTGGGCAGCGCGCTGCGTGAAGCGGGCCGGAACGACGAAGCGATCGTGCATTTCGAACGGGTGATCGAGCTGTCCGGCGGCGACGTCGACGCCCACCTCAACCTGAGCCGGGCGCTGAAGAGCCAGAACCGGATCGAGGAGTCAGTCGAGGCCGGCAAGCGCGCCATCGAGCTGGATCCGCGCCGGGCGGAGGGCTATGTGAACCTGGCCCACGCGTATTACTGGCTGGACCGTGTCGACGACGCGATCGTGCAGTACCGGCACGCGCTCGAATTCGATCCGGATTCGGCGGACATTCACCAGAACCTGTCGATCGCGCTGTGCCAGGCGCGGCGCGTTCATGAGGCGCTGGAGAGCGCGCATGCCGCCGTGGCACTCGAACCCGGCACCGCGCGCCGGCATGCGCATCTCGCGGACGTGCTGCGCAAGACCGGCGACGTCGACGCGGCGATCAAGTGCTATCGCCGCGCGCTGGAGTGCGATTCCGACAATCCGGGCACCTACACGTCGCTGCTGTTCTGCCTCGCGGGCCAGACCGCTTTCGATCCCGATGCGTACCTGGCGGATGCGCGCGGGTTCGGCGCGCGCATGTCGATGCACGCGCAGCCGTGGCGGCACCAGCCGGCGCCGCTGAACGGGCGCAGGTTGCGCGTCGGCTTCGTGTCGGGCGATTTCCGGCGGCACCCGGTCGGCATCTTTCTCGAAAGCGTCGTCGCGCATCTCGATCGGTCGCGGCTCGAACTGGTCGCGTTCACGACGTTCGACACCGAGGACGACTACACCGCGCGGCTGAAGCCGCATTTCGACGGCTGGCATCGCATCACGGATCTCGGGACGGAGCAGACGGCCCGGCGCATTCACGAAGAGCGGATCGACGTGCTCGTCGATCTGGCCGGGCATACGGCGCACAACCGGCTGCCTGCGTTTGCGTGGAAGCCGGCGCCGATCCAGGTGAGCTGGCTTGGCTTTTTCGCGTCGACCGGCATCGCGGAAATGGACTATTTCCTCGGCGATGCACACGTGCTGCCGGCCACCGAGGAAGCGCACTTCGTCGAGCGGCCGTGGCGCCTGCCGGACAGCTACCTGTGTTTCACGCCGCCGCCGTACGACGTGCAGGTCGGCCCGCTGCCGATGCTGCGCAACGGGCACATCACGTTCGGTTGCTTCGGCAAGCTCGTGAAGGTGACCGACGACGTGGTGCGCGTCTGGTCGCGCCTGCTGCATGCCGTGCCGGGCGCGAAGCTGCTGCTCAAGGCGTACGAGCTCGCGGTCGAAGACATCTGCGATGCAACGCGCGCGCGCTTCGCGGCGCACGGCATCGACGCCGACCGGCTGATCCTCGAGCAGGGCTCTTCGCGCGACGCGTACTTCGCTGCGTACAACCGCGCGGACGTGATGCTGAGCCCGTTCCCATACCCGGGCGGCACGACGACGGCCGAGTCGCTGTGGATGGGCGTGCCGGTGCTCGGGATGAAGGGGGAGCGGTTCGTCACGCACATCTGCGAAAGCCTGCTGCATGCGGCCGGTCTCGGCGACTGGATCGCAAGCGACGAAGCGGACTATATCGCGAAGGCCGTCGCGTTCTCGCGCGATCGCGGCGAGCTCGCGGCGATGCGCGCCGGATTGCGCCAGCAGATGCAGCGTTCGCCGCTCGGCGACGCGAAGCGGTTCGCCCGCCACCTCGAGGACGCGTTTCACGGCATGTGGGACGCGTGGCTCGCCGGCACCGCGGGCGACGCGCCGGCGCGGTAACGGCGGCGGCCGGCCGCGCGCCGTGTCGCCGGGCATCGCGGTGCGGTGCGGACATCCCCCAAAAAAAAGAAGCCGCATCGCTGCGGCTCTTCGAGGAGAGCGCCCTCGCGGGCGTCGTTGTTGTTCTCGTTCGTTCGGCGTCGGTGCGGGTCAGCCGAGCATTCCGGTCGACTGATAACGCGATGCCGCGTCGATGCGCTGCAGCGCCAGCCGCTGATTCGTCATCAGCCGTTCGCGGCCGGCCGTCGCCTGATCGGTGATGATCGCGTCGAGTCGCTGGATTTCGCGGATGATCGCGAGCGCATCCGGCGTCTGGTCCGCGTCGAGCGACATCAGCAGTGGGGCGCGTTCGTTCACGAGCGCGGCGGCTTGCTCCCATGCGTCGTGCGAGACGGCGTCCGCGAGCGCGTGCGTGAGCGCCAGCGCGTGTGTCAGCGAAGTATGTTCCATGGCGAGATGTCCTCGTGGGCGGTGGCCGGGCGCCGGGCCGTCACTTGTTGGTGGCGAGCGTGCCGGCGCTGTTCGACCCGCCGAACAGCTGCGTCAGGTACTGCTGGTTGTTCTGCATCTGCGTCATCAGCGTGTTGAGCGCGGTGAACTGCGCGTTGTACTGGGCGGTGAGCGCGGTCTGGTAGTTCTGCAACTGCGTCGCCTGGTCCTGCAGGTTCGACAGGTCCTTGTTCAGCGAGGCCGTGCGCTGGTCGATCAGGCCGCCCGTCTGCGAGTACGAATTCGCGAAGTTGTTCAGCGCGACCCCGACGCCGTTCGTCGAGTTGAAGATCGCGGAGACGGCCGAGCCGTTGGTCGTGAGTGCGGTCTGCAGCTTCGTGCTGTCGACCGTCAGCGTGCCGTCGGTATTCAGGTTGATGCCGATCGACGACAGGCTGTAGGTCTTGCCGCCCGTCGTGACGCCGCCGCTCAGCGCGGTCGCGAGGCCGTTCGTGATCGAGTTCAGCATTGCGTCGCCGAGCAGCGGGCCGGCCGTCGAACCCGAGGACGTGGTCGTGTACGACGACAGGCTCGATGCTGTCGTGACGAAGCTCGAGTACGCCTTCGCGAAATTGTTGATCGCCGTCGTGATGCCGGTCGTGTCCTGCGCGATCGTGAGCGTCTGCGTCGTGTTGACCGCGGCTGCCGTCAGGTTCAGCGTGACGCCGGTCAGCGCGTTGGAGATCTGGTTCGTCGCGCTCGTCACGGTGCTGCCGGCGATCGTGATGTTCGCGTCCGCGGCGGGCGTCACCGTGTTGTAGGTCGACTGGGTCGAGTCGAGCTTGCTGTTCAGGCCGGCGCCGGCGGTGATCGACACCGTGTTCGCCGCACCCGTGTTGTTCGACGAGAGCACCAGGTGCTGGCCGTCGGACGCATTGATCACCGTGGCCGTCACGCCCGGGTTGTTCGACGCCTTGTTGATGTTCGCGGCGATCGTCGCGAGCGTATCGGTCGACGAGACCGACACCTGCATCGAGCCGGTGCCGACGCCGACGGTCAGCGTGCCGCTGCCGATGGTATCGGCCGACGTGATCGCCGGCGACGAAATGGAGTTGGCGGTCGCGATGGCATTGACTTTCACCGCATACGTGCCGGCCGCCGCGCCGCTCGCGGTGGTGGCGGTGAGGCCGGAGCCGCTGGCCGTCGCGGTCAGCGCCGACAGCGCCGTGCCGTCGGTGAGGCCCTTCAGTGCGGTCTGCAGCGCCGCGAGCTGCGACTTGATCTGCCCGATCGCGGACAGTTCGGTGTTGTCGGAAGTCTGCTTGTTCGTGAGCGCGGTCGATTGCGCGGCGGTCTTCGCGGTGACGAGCGCGGAGACGAGCGAATTGACGTCGAGCGACGACTTCGTCGAGCCGCTGATGATGGACTGCGCAGCCTGCTGGAGCGCGGTGTTCAGGTCACTGGAGGACGTGGTGGTGGTCGTCGAGGTCATTCGGGGGCTCCGGTCCGCGTCGCCGGACAGGTTCGGGCGAATCGCGCGTCGGTGTCGAACAAGCGCGCAACGGGAGGTGAACCTCCCGGGGGCGCGATGAAAAGGCGCGGGCGCCGGACCCAGGTCGCGGCGCCCGTGCCGGCGGACGGCGCGTCGCGAGACGCGCGCCGCCGGCCGTTGGGTATTAACCCAGGAGCTTCAGGACCTGCTGCGGCAGCGAGTTCGCCTGTGCCAGCACCGAGATGCCTGCTTGCTGCAGCACTTGGGCCTTGCTCAGGTTCGCCGTTTCCGTCGCGAAGTCCGCGTCGGTGATCTGCGAACGGGCTGCCGACATGTTGGTCGACTGCGTCTGCGTGTTCGTGATGGCCGACTGGAACGTGTTCTGCGTTGCGCCGAGCGTTGCCTGGAACGTGTTGACCTTCGTCAGCACGGCGTCGATCGAGCCCATCGCGGCTTGCGAATCGGTGACGCTCGAAACCGTCAGCGCGGAGAGGCCGAGGTTTGCCGAGTCCCAGCTCTGCGAGCCGAAGTTTGCTGCGATCGTCTGGCCGCTGACCGCGCCGATCTGGAAGCTGACCGTGCCCAGGCCTTGCAGGACGGACTGGCCGTTGAACGTCGTTTGCGTTGCGACGCGCGAGATTTCCGTCAGACGGGTCGAGACTTCCGACTGCAGGTTTGCACGTGCGTTGGAGTCGAGCGAGCCGTCGCCTGCTTCAACTGCCAGCTGGCGGATACGCTGCAGGTTGTCGACGATCGACTGGAGCGCGCCGGCCGTCGTCTGGACCATCGAGATGCCGTTGTTCGCGTTCGACACGCCCTGGTTCAGCGCGTTGATCGCGGCCGTCTGGGTCGTTGCGATTGCGAGGCCCGCTGCGTCGTCCGCTGCGCTGTTCACTCGCTTGCCCGAGGACAGGCGGTTGATCGCTTGCGACAGCGCGTTTTGCGAGCCCGACAGATTCGTCTGCGTCGACAGCGAAAGGATGTTGGTGTTGATGTTCAGCATTTGCTTCCTCGTTTTGGAAAATGCCTGAGTACAGACAGGATCAGGTTCGTTTTCGGCGTTGCGCTTTATCGCGAGTGGCGCTGCCCGCCTTTCCTGGTTGACGGCGGCACCCGGCGAAAACTTTAGAGGGATGTGTGAGGAAAATCGGGACGGAAGCATGCCGCTGCCGTGAAGTCCGCGTCCGGCATGGCTGGCAGCGATTTCGGCCGGCGTGCGCGACGGTCTCATTCGACGGTGTGGGCGGCCGCGCCGCGCGGGGCGGCGAACTGGAAGCGACAAAAGGATGGTTTTGTCTGTGATTTCCTGATATGATGGCGGGCTGAATTGAGATTTTCTGTCAAGCCTGTGCCGTCTCGGCACTCTTGCTGGCAGTCAAACGCGGCGCTGCACGCGGCTTGTGAAGCGTACTCGCGGTGCTTTGTGCCTCTCTTTTCCGGCCTCCGAGGCCGTATTTCCGCTCGTTTCGCCTGTTGTGGGGACGCCCGGATGGCCGGTGCGTGGCGCTTGGCCGCTACGTTTTTGACCGTTTAAGCAATTTAGGAACGACATGACGACGATTCTTCTGAAAGAAAACGAGCCGTTCGAAGTGGCGATTCGCCGCTTTCGCCGTGCTATCGAAAAAAATGGCCTGATCGCTGAACTGCGCGAACGCCAGTCCTACGAAAAGCCGACCGCAGTCCGCAAGCGCAAGAAGGCAGCAGCCGTCAAGCGCCTGCACAAGCGCCTGCGCAGCCAGATGCTGCCGAAGAAGCTCCACTAAGAGCATCTACGGTTTGCCGCGAAACGGCGGAGCGTGCTTCGAAAGAAGCCGCTCCGCCGTTTTGCTTTTCGGGGCCGGAAAAAGGGCATCGATCTCGGGATTAAACTCCTGCGGGGCGGCCGCCCGACGGCGACGCGGCGTGCTCGATGGATTGCCGGCGGCTTCGCTTCGGGCCGCCGCCGGGTGCGTTCCGGAGTCGTCATCGCGACGCCCGGCGTCAGCGTGACGGGATCGGCATCTGCGTGAAGAAGTGCGGCGCGCGCGTGCGGGGCCATGCAGGATGCGACGACGTACCGATGCATCCAATTGGGCTGGGCGGGCTTCGCCGCCGTCACCCTGCCTTGCGGGCCCGTGCCGGCTGCTGCTTGGCGCCGAGCGCCGCGCATTTGGCGTGGCACGGGCAGCCCGTCTCGTGGTCGTTGACCATCCCGGTTGCCTGCATCAGCGCGTAGCAGATGGTCGAGCCGACGAACTTGCAGCCGTATTCCTTCAGCGCCTTGCTGAGCGCATCCGACTGGGCGGTCGATGCGGGCGCGTCGCGATACGACTGCCATGCGTTCTGCACCGGCCTGTGGTCGACGAACGACCACAGGAATTGCGCGAGCGACCCGTGGTCGTCGCGAATGCGCTGCACGGCCCGCGCATTGGTGACCGCGGATTCCACCTTCGCGCGATTGCGCACGATGCCGGGATTTTCGAGCAGTTTCTCGATGCGCTTCGGCGTGAAGCGCGCGACCGCGTCGACATCGAATTCGGCGAACGCCTCACGATAGCCGGCGCGCTTGTTCAGGATCGTCGACCAGGACAGCCCCGCCTGCGCGCCTTCCAGAATCAGCATTTCGAACAGGTGACGATCGTCATGCGACGGTATGCCCCACTCGGTATCGTGATAGTGAGCATCCGCTTCCGTCTTTACCCAGTTGCACCGCTGCGACATCGTCAGCCTCGTTCCAGTGTCGATTCGATCGTGCCAGCATAGCGGAAGGCCCATTCACGGCATAGCCGGCCGAACGGCAGATGGGCGCGCGGCGCCGATCCGGTTAAGCTTGGCGCCTGTTCGAATCAGCAGGATCAACGCATGACGGCACTACTTTTCGCGATCGGCATCGACGGCGGCGGCACCGGCACCCGCGCGGTACTGGCCGACCGGCACGGCCGCGAACTCGCGCAGGGGCGCGGCGGCCCGTCGGGGCTCGGCCTCGGCATCGAGCGCGCGTGGGCATCGATCGGCGCGGCTTGTGCCGACGCCTTCGCGCGGGCGGGGCTCGCGTTCGACTGGTCGCAATGTGCGCTCGGTTGCGGGCTCGCGGGCGTCAACAATGCCGCGTGGCTCGCCGCGTTCCGTGCGCAGGCGCCGCTCGACGCGCTCGCGATCGAGAGCGACGCATATACGACCGTCGTCGGCGCGCACGGCGGCGCGCCGGGGCTCATCGTCGCGCTCGGCACGGGCAGCATCACGGCGGCGCTCGACGCCGCGGGCGACTGCCGCATCGCGGGCGGCTTCGGTTTTCCGTCCGGCGACGAGGCGAGCGGCGCGTGGCTCGGCATGCGCGCGCTCGCATACGCGCAGCAGGCGCTCGACGGCCGGGTGCCGCGCGACGCGTTCGCCGGCGCGCTGCTCGCGGAAACGGGCGCGCACGATCGCGACGCCCTCGTCCAGTGGTCGTGCGATGCGAACCAGACGATCTACGCGCGCCTCGCGCCGATCGTGTTCGCGCACCGCGACCACCCTCGCGCGGCGGCGCTGATCGCGCAGGCCGGCGACGAGATCGGCAAGATGATCGACGCGCTCGATCCGCAGCAGGCGCTGCCGGTCGCGCTGTGCGGCGGGCTCGCCGACGCGTTGGCGCCGGCCGTGCCGGCGCGCCATGCGGCGCGGCTGCGCGCGCCGCTCGACGATTCCGCGCACGGTGCGTTGCGGCTCGCGCTGCGGGCGTTGAAGGTGGCTGAAGCGGGGTGAGAGGGGCGCGTGGGGCGGGGCGTGCGATGAGTAGGCCGAGCAGGCCGGGCGGGCCGATCGGGCAAAGCGACGGGCGGGCACGTTGAGCGGGCAAGCTGGACGGAGCGGACTGAGCGGACTGAGCAAACGGAGCAAACGGAGCAAACGGAGCAAACGGAGCAAACGGAGCAAACGGAGCAAACGGAGCGAACTGAGCGAACTGAGCGAACTGAGCGAACAGCCTGCCCCGACCGAACCAGCGACGCCCCGAACGCCCGAACGCCCGAACGGCCGAACGGCCGAACGGCCTGAAACCCGCCCCCCATTTCCCGACCACCCGGCGTGCCCCCGGGCACGACGTTAAAATGGCGGTTCCGCAGCGTCCTGCGTGTCATTCACCCATCCCCATGTACAAAGTCATCGCCACCGATCTCGACGGCACCCTGCTGAACAGCGACCACCAGCTCGATCCGTACACGATCGAGACCGTCCGCCGGCTCGATCGCGACGGCTTGCGGTTCGTGATCGCGACGGGGCGTCACTACGCGGACGTCGCCGGCATCCGCGATGTGCTGGGCATCCGGCCGTACCTGATCACGTCGAACGGTGCGCGCGTGCATGCGCCGGACGACACGGCGATCCACGCGCAGGACATCGATCCCGCAATCGTGCGCGGCCTCGTGCAGCCGGAGGTGACGGGCACGCACGGGCGGGTGATCGTCAACCTGTTCACCGATCGCGGCTGGCTGATCGATCGCGACGCGCCCCACCTGCTCGAATTCCACCAGGATTCGGGATTCCGGTACGACGTGATCGACATGTCCGCGCACGACGGCGCCGATATCGCGAAGGTGCTGTACATCGGCGAGCCGGCCGACCTGGCGGTGGTCGCCGAGCAAATGCGCGTGCGGTTCGGCGATGCGCTGTACGTCACGTACTCGCTGCCCGACTGTCTCGAAGTGATGACCGCCAACGTGTCGAAGGGCCGTGCGCTGCGTGCGGTGCTCGCCCGACTCGGCGTCGATGCCGGCCACTGCATCGCGTTCGGCGACAACATGAACGACATCGACCTGCTCGAAACGGCCGGTCACGCGTTCATGATGAACAACGCCAACCCCGACCTGATCGCGCGCTTGCCGCACATCCCGCGGATCGGCAACAACTTCGACGCGGGCGTCGCCCGCCACCTGCGCACGTTGTTCGCGCTCGAGGACACCCTCGACGGCGTCGCCGCTTCCTGATCGGCCATGAAAAACGGGCGCCAGCGGCGCCCGTCCAAATTACCTGCCTCGATGTTGTTCGACAGCGTGAGGCTCGCTGCTCTGCTCGCGCGACCCCGTAGTGTTTATTCGCTGGTGCGAGCGGATGCGGGCAGCAGGGCGACAGCATCGTCGCGCCCCGCGATCAGCGGGTAGACGATCCCTGCGATGGCTGCACCGATGATCGGCGCAACCCAGAACAACCACAACTGACCGATCGCGTCGCCGCCCACGAACAGCGCGGGGCCGGTCGAGCGGGCCGGGTTCACCGACGTGTTGGTGACCGGGATCGAGATCAGGTGAATCAACGTCAGGCACAGACCGATCGCGATCGGCGCGAAGCCGGCCGGCGCGCGCTTGTCGGTGGCGCCGAGAATCACGAACAGGAAGAAGCCCGTCATCACGACTTCGCAGATGAACGCCGCGCCGAGCGAGTAATGGCCGGGCGAGCGTTCGCCGAAGCCGTTCGTCGCAAAGCCGCTGCCGACGAGGTCGAAGCCGGGCTTGCCGGTCGCGATCAGGTACAGCACGAATGCACCCAGCGTGGCGCCGACCACCTGCGCAACGATGTACGGCGCGAGATCGCGCGCCGGGAAGCGGCCGGCGACCGTCAGGCCGACGCTCACCGCCGGATTCAGGTGGCAGCCCGAAATATGGCCGATCGCGAATGCCATCGTCAGCACGGTCAGGCCGAAGGCAAGTGCCACGCCGGCAAAGCCGATGCCGAGGCCCGGAAAGGCGGCGGCCAGCACGGCGCTTCCGCACCCGCCGAGCACCAGCCAGAACGTGCCGAATACCTCTGCAGCCAGACGCTGAGAAAGATTCATGTGAGGACCTCGTTCAAGTGGGTTGACGACAACCGGACGACGGGATGATTTATTCCGACGCCCCGAATTGGTCTGGATTATAGGAAATGAATCGGGTTCTGGAGGTCAACGATTGTTAAATTTGAATGGCTTGCCAATGGCTTTTATTAGAATAAGTCCGCATTCTCGATATCGGCGAATCGGTTAAAGATGGCAGCATTAATTTCGAAGAGCAGGGCGGCAGTACGATGACGTAACGGATGTTGGTGTTCCGGCCGGACTCGCCGGAGCCGCATCATGGAAAAGGGGAGTCGAAAAATGTCTCAATACGCGAAACTCAAGGCGCAGATCGCCGAGTTGCAGGCCCAGGCGGATGACGTGCGTCGCCAGGAAGTGGCGGCGGTGATTGCCGATGTCCAGCGAATGATTGCCGAATATGGCCTGACGGCCGAAGACCTGGGCTTCGCGGAGCGAGCGCGGCGCGGCCGTCCGCCGAAAAAGGCGCCGCTGCCCCCGAAATACCGCGACCCGAAGTCGGGCGCAACCTGGAGCGGGCGCGGCAAGCCGCCGAATTGGATCGTCGGGAAAAACCGCGATCGTTTCCTGATCGAATGACCGCGCAAAAAGAAAGAGCCGCATCGACGATGCGGCTCTTTCGCGTCTTCGGGATTTTCACGCCGATTTCGGCGCAAATTTTGCCCGATATTTCCTGACGAATTTCAGCGTCACGCGCCCGCGACCTGACGCAAGACCGGCCGTTTTGCCGCCGTGCAAAGCGATTCGTAAGTTTCGACGTAACGCCGCGCCATCGCTTTCGAGCTGAAGCGCGTATCGAAACGTGCGCGGATCGCGTCGCGCGACAGGCTGTCGATTCGGTGCAGCGCACCGACGGCGCCTTGCACGTCCTCGACGATGAAGCCGGTCACGCCGTCCTCGATCACTTCGGGCACCGAGCCGCGGTTGAACGCGACGACCGGCGTGCCGCAGGCCATCGCCTCGATCATCACCAGGCCGAACGGCTCCGGCCAGTCGATCGGGAACAGCAGCGCCTTCGCACCGGACAGAAACGCCGGCTTCTGCGCCTCGTTGATCTCGCCGATGAATTCGACGTGGGCCTCGCCGAGCAGCGGTTCGATCACTTCCTTGAAGTAGTCGGCGTCGGCCTTGTCGACCTTGGCGGCGATCTTCAGCGGCAGCCCGCTTTGCGCGGCGATCCGGATCGCGGTGTCGACCCGCTTTTCAGGACAGATCCGGCCGAGGAACGCGAGGTATTCGGGCTTCACGTCCGGTTGCGGCGTGAGCAGCGTGTCGGGCAGCCCGTGATACACGGTGCCGGCCCACGCGGCCTGCGGCAGCGGCTTGCGCTGGTTGTTCGAGATCGACACCACCGGCGCGTCCGGGAATGCGTCGAAAACCGGCTGCAGCTCCGGCAGGTCGAGGCGGCCGTGCAGCGTCGTCACGTAAGGCGTATCGAGGCGCGACATCAGCGAGAAGGGCAGGTAATCGAGGTGGAAGTGCAGCACGTCGAATTCGTGCGCGACACGGGCGACCTGCTCGATCAGGCGCATATGGGGCGCCATCGAGTCGCGGATCGACGGGTCGAGCCGCAATGCGCGCGGCCATGCCGCCTCGAGACGGGCGGACGTGACGGAGTCGCCGCTCGCGAACAGCGTCACGTCGTGGCCGAGCTCGACGAGCGCTTCGGTGAGGTAGGACACGACACGCTCGGTGCCGCCATAGAGTTTCGGCGGGACAGCTTCGTAAAGCGGCGCGATCTGGGCAATACGCATGGGCGTTCTCCAGTGTCGACCAGCGAGGCGCTCGAGTGCGCATGCTGGTCCGATGCAGGGTTGCGGAACTCGCCGACGCACGCGCTGTGCGGTACGTGGCCCGGTCCGGGGCGCGGTGCGCGGGGAGGCCGGACGGCAAGCTGCGGGGCGGGCCGGCGCGGCTCCCGCCGCCGCCCATTGGAGTCCATTATCGATATCGCCTTCGGGGGTTCGAGTGTTTTTTCAAACACTTAAGGCTTGTTACACCATGAAATACGCGAAAACCCCGATAAAAGGGGTGCGGAAACACAAAGCGATATGGCAACGAGAATTGTTGCGCTATCGTGAAAAACCACTATAATTTTTACCGATTCATTTTCCGGCAGCCTTGCCGGAAGGCCATCAGCCGGATTCTTCCCATGCGGGATCGCATCGCCGACGAATTCGCGCATCTCTCGCCAGCCGTTTGTTCCCTTTCAATTCGCCTTGTCGGAAAAATTCCTACACGGTTTACAGACAAATCCTGCGCGGCATACGCCACTTCGCTGATACCGGCATAAATGCCGTTTAGCCAAAATTCGCCCTGTAAGACTATAAACGTGCCGACGGTGCGCCCAACGCGGCCTGCTCGAGCAAACGTTTTCATAACATGAAAGGCCAAAGCAAAGTTCTTAACGGGGGAATCATGAGCGCCACCAGCGAAATGCTCAGTGAGATCAAAGAGGTCAACCTGTCGTACCTCCTCCTCGCGCAGCGCCTGCTGCGGGAAGACAAAGCGATGGGCATGTTCCGCATGGGCGTGTCCCAGGAACTGGCCGACGTGCTCGCGAACCTCACGCTCGCCCAGACCGTGAAGCTCGCCGCATCGAACCAGATGTTGTGCCGCTTCCGCTTCGACGATCACGCGTTGCTGTCGTCGCTCGCCGACAAGGGGCGCAGCGACGTCGTCACGCACGCGCATTCGGCCATCCTGATGGCCGGCCAGCCGGTCGAAAGCGTCCGCTGATCCTTCCCCGCCTTGCATTCGTCCCGGCGCGCCGCGCCGGCAGGCGGCGTATTGGCCACTCATCCGAACAACGTCAAGCGGACGGTTATTCACCATGGCAAGCAAAAGCGTCGTGATCGAGGTGAAGGAAATCACCCTCGCCATCGAACTGATCGAACTGGGCGCCCGGCTTCAGCTGCTGGAGGCGGAGACGAGCCTGTCGCGCGATCGCCTGATCAAGCTGTACAAGGAGCTGAAGGGTGCGTCGCCGCCAAAGGGGATGCTGCCGTTCTCGACCGACTGGTTCATGACGTGGCAGCCGAACATCCACTCGTCGCTGTTCTACAACATCTACCGGTTCATGCAGGACCACGGCCGCTGCGAGCCGATCCAGTCGATCGTGAAGGCGTACCGGCTCTACCTGGAGCACGTGAACCTGTCCGGCGACGAGGCCGCGCTGAGCCTCACGCGCGCGTGGACGCTGGTGCGCTTCTTCGACTCGGGGATGCTGCAGATGACCCCGTGCACGCGCTGCGGCGGCCACTTCGTCGCGCATGCGCATGATCCGCATCAAGGATTCGTGTGCGGCCTGTGCCAGCCGCCGTCGCGCGCAGGCAAGACCCGCAAGGCCGCCGCCGCGCGCGCCGAGTTGTCCGCCGCCGCGGCCTGAGCGCCGCCGGGCGGGGCGCGAGCGGACGCCGGACGGTTGCCGCTCGCCGCGCGAACCGGCCGGCGCTTGCTGGTAAACACCGCCGCGCCGCCGCGGCGCGGCCGCGAAAGTTTTCCTGCCGACTGCCGTAAACCTGATTAACGGCGGTCTCTCCGCCGGTCATTCGTGAGGGACAGGCAGTGCTGATTATCGTGGGAACACTCGTGACGCTGTTGTCCGTCTTCGGCGGTTACGCGCTGGCAGGCGGGCATCTGGGCGCATTGATCCAGCCGGTCGAGATCCTGATGATCGCGGGCGCGGGCGTCGGCGCGTTCATCCTCGGCAACGGCATGAAGACCATCAAGGGGACGCTGCGCGTGCTGCCGACGCTCTTCAAGGGCTCGAAGTACACGAAGGACGTCTATATGGAACTGATGGCGCTCCTGTACGTGCTGCTCGCGAAGGCGCGCAAGGAAGGCACGCTGACGCTCGAGGCCGACATCGACGATCCGGACAAGAGCCCGATCTTCACGCAATACCCGAAGATCCTCGCCGATCGCCACATCGTCGAATTCCTGACCGACTACCTGCGCCTGATGGTGGGCGGCAACATGAACGCGTTCGAGATCGAGAGCCTGATGGACGAGGAGATCGAGACCCACCACGCGGAAGGCGAGGGCCCGGCGCATGCGTTGATGCGCGTCGGCGACGCGATGCCGGCGTTCGGGATCGTCGCGGCCGTGATGGGCGTCGTGCATACGATGGCATCTGCCGACAAGCCGCCCGCGGTGCTCGGCGCGATGATCGCGCAGGCGCTGGTCGGCACGTTCCTCGGGATCCTGCTGTCGTACGGGCTGATCGGGCCGCTCGCGAGCCTCGCGGAGCAGCGCGTGGCCGAGTCGACCAAGATGTTCCAGTGCATCAAGGTGACGATCCTCGCGAGCCTGAACGGCTATGCGCCGGCGATCGCGGTGGAGTTCGGCCGCAAGGTGCTGTTCTCGACCGAGCGGCCGTCGTTTACCGAGCTCGAAGAGCACGTGCGCCGCGTGAAGGCGAAGTGACGCGGAGCGTTCGATGAGCAAGAACAAGGATCGCGCGATCGTCGTGAAACGGGTGGCCCCGCAGAAGAAGGGCCATCACGGCGGCGCATGGAAGCTCGCGTATGCGGACTTCATGACCGCGATGATGGCGTTCTTCCTGCTGATGTGGCTGCTGAGCTCGGTCACGCCGGTGCAGCTGAAGGGGATCGCCGAGTACTTCAATACGCCGCTGAAGGCCGCGCTGTTCGGCAGCGGCGACCGCAGCTCGCAGGACTCGAGCATCATCAACGGCGGCGGCCGCGACCTGTCGAGCGTCGACGCCGGCACGCTGCGCCGCACCGACGGCACGACGTCGCTCGCCGACCGCGTCGCGAAGGCCGGCGACGACAAGACGCGCTCGCAGGCGCAGGGCGCGCAGGACCGGCTCGAGCAGACGCGCCTGCACGACCTGCAGATCAAGCTGATGGCGGCGATCGAGGCGAACCCGACGCTGCGCCAGTTCAAGCAGCAGATCCGCATCGATTCGACGCTGATGGGGCTGCGCATCGAGATCGTCGATACGCAGAAGCGGCCGATGTTCGCGATGTCGAGCGATCACGTCGAGCCGTACATGCGCGACATCCTGCGCGAGATCGGCAAGACGCTGAACGACGTGCCGAACCGGATCATCGTCCAGGGTCACACCGACGCGGTGCCGTACGCGGGCGGCGAAGGCGGCTACAGCAACTGGGAGCTGTCGGCCGACCGCGCGAACGCGTCGCGTCGCGAGCTGATCGCGGGCGGCATGGACGAGGCGAAGGTGCTGCGCGTACTCGGCCTCGCGTCGACGCAGAACCTGAACAAGGCCGATCCGCTCGATCCGGAAAACCGCCGGATCAGCGTGATCGTGCTGAACCGCAAATCCGAAGATGCGCTGATGCGCGACGACGCGACGACCACGACGCTGTCGGCCGACGCGGCGGGCTCGAAGCTGCTGGCCCAGCAGCTCGGCGGCCCGGCGCCGGCTGCGCGACCGGCGCTCGCGAGCGCCGTCGCCGTGGCGCCGAAACCCTGACGCTTCCAAGATTCCGGGACACGCATGAAACAACCCTCACGCTCACTTCGTTTGCCGCCCCCCGACGGGGCCGACAGCCATCCTGGAGCGGTCCTGTGGAGGCCGGCATGATCCGAACCATTCTCGCCATCGACGACTCCACGACGATGCGCGCGCTGCTGCAGACGACGCTGGCGCAGGCCGGCTACGACGTGACGGTGGCGCCGGACGGCGAAGCCGGCTTCGACATGGCGGCCACCGTGCCGTACGACCTGGTGCTGACCGACCAGAACATGCCGCGCAAGAGCGGCCTCGAGGTGATCGCCGCGCTGCGCAAGCTGACGGCATACGCGGACACGCCGATCCTCGTGCTGACGACCGAAGGCAGCGATGCCTTCAAGGACGCCGCGCGCGACGCGGGCGCGACCGGCTGGATCGAGAAGCCGATCGACCCGGCCGTGCTGGTCGACCTGGTCGCGACGCTGTCCGAGCAGACCGCCTCCTGACATGAACGCGACGAATCCAACCGGTGACCGGGCATGACTCTCGACATCACGCAGTTCTACCAGACCTTTTTCGACGAAGCGGACGAGCTGCTCGCGCAGATGGAGCAGCTGCTGCTGAACCTCGACGTCGGCTCGCCCGACCCCGAGGACCTGGCCGCGATCTTCCGCGCCGCGCATTCGATCAAGGGCGGCGCGGCGACCTTCGGCTTTTCCGCGCTGACCGAGACGACCCACATCCTGGAGTCGCTGCTCGACCGCGCACGCAACCATGAGCTGACGCTGACCAAGGAAATGGTCGACGCGTTCCTCGAGACCAAGGACGTGCTGTCCGACCAGCTCGTCGACTATCGCGCGAGCGCGGAACCGGACGCGGCGGCCGCCGCGACGATTTGCGCGAAGCTCGAACGCCTGAAGGCCGAGAGCGGCGGCGGTGTGGCTGCGGCCGCGGATGCCGCGCAGGCCGTGCCGGCTGTAACTGCCGCAACGGCCGAGGTGGCCGCTCCGGCGCCGGCGCCGGCCGCTGCCGATCGCGCGCCCGATCACGTGGTCGAACAGGCCGTCGCGGCCGCGCATCCGGCGGACGACGCCGGCGCGGGCGGCCCGCACCTGAAGATCACGCTCGTCGGTGTCGACGCGAAGGACCAGGCGCTGCTCACCGAGGAACTGGGCAATCTCGGCCGGATCGTCGGCCGTGAGGAAGCGGGCGCGGACCTGACGCTGTGGCTCGAATCGGACGTGCCGTCCGACGACATCGTCGCCGTGTGCTGCTTCGTGATCGACGACAGCCAGATCCGCATCGCGCGCGGCACCGCGCCGGCCGCACCGGCGGCGCCCGCCGCCGCGCCGGCCGCGCTCGAACCGGCCGCCGCGCCGGAGCCGGCCGCACGCGTCGAGGTATTCGCGCAAGCCGCCGGTGCCGCACCGGCCGCCGCCGCGTCGCAAGCGCTGGCGCAACCGGCGCCGCAAGCGGCCCCGCAACCGCACGCCGAACCCGCCGCGCCGGCTGCCCAGGCTGCCGCGCACCACGACGACAAGCGCCCGCGCCCGGCCGCCGCCGCGTCGGGCGCCGAAGGCAGCTCGATTCGCGTCGGCGTCGAGAAGGTCGACCAGCTGATCAACCTGGTCGGCGAACTCGTGATCACGCAGGCGATGCTCGCGGAAACGGCGAGCGCGTTCGATCCGGCGCTGCACGATCGCCTGTTCAACGGAATGGCGCAGCTCGAGCGCAACGCGCGCGACCTGCAGGAAGCGGTGATGTCGATCCGCATGATGCCGATGGACTACGTGTTCAGCCGCTTCCCGCGCCTCGTGCGCGACCTGGCCGGCAAGCTCGGCAAGCAGGTGGAGCTCGTCACGTTCGGCCAGGCGACCGAGCTCGACAAGAGCCTGATCGAGCGGATCATCGACCCGCTCACGCACCTCGTGCGCAACAGCCTCGACCACGGGATCGAGACCGTCGACAAGCGTATCGCCGCGGGCAAGGACGCGGTCGGCCAGCTCGTGCTGTCGGCCGCGCATCACGGCGGCAACATCGTGATCGAGGTCAGCGACGACGGTGGCGGCCTGAACCGCGAGCGGATTCTGGCGAAGGCCGCCAAGCAGGGCATGCAGATCCCCGACACCATCAGCGACGACGAAGTCTGGCAGCTGATCTTCGCGCCGGGCTTCTCGACGGCCGAGACGGTGACCGACGTGTCGGGCCGCGGCGTCGGGATGGACGTCGTGAAGCGCAACATCCAGTCGATGGGCGGCCACGTCGAGATCTCGTCGCAGGCCGGCCGCGGCACGACCACGCGGATCGTGCTGCCGCTTACGCTCGCGATCCTCGACGGGATGTCGGTGAAGGTCGGCACGGAGATCTTCATCCTGCCGCTGAACTTCGTGATGGAGTCGCTGCAGCCGTCGAACGACGACATCTACACGGTCGGCAACGGCGAGCGCGTGGTGCGCGTGCGCGGCGAATACCTGCCGCTGGTCGCGTTGCACGAAGTGTTCTCGGTCGATGACGCGCGCACCGACCCGACCCAGGGCATCGTCACGATCATGGAAACCGAGGGACGCCGCTTCGCGATGCTGATCGACGAGCTCGTCGGCCAGCAGCAGGTGGTCGTGAAGAACCTCGAAACGAACTACCGCAAGGTGCACGGCATCTCGGCGGCGACCATCCTCGGCGACGGCAGCGTCGCGCTGATCGTCGACGTCGCGGCGCTGAACCGTGAAACCCGTGCGACGCACGGCGCCCGAGCGGGCGCCGAGCTCGCAATCTTCTGACTCTCGCCATTCAACCGATTGGGGGCAAACGTGTCTGCTGAAGTCCAAATGATCAATCCGGCCGCGGCGAACGCGGCAACGAGCCGCCGTGACGCGGAGCAGGGCGATGCGACGGGCCAGGAGTTCCTCGTCTTCACGCTCGGCGACGAGGAATACGGGATCGACATCCTGAAGGTGCAGGAAATCCGTGGCTACGACAGCGTCACGCGCATCGCGAACGCGCCGGACTTCATCAAGGGCGTGATCAACCTGCGCGGGATCATCGTGCCGATCGTCGACATGCGGATCAAGTTCCATCTCGGCCGCGTCGAGTACGACCACCAGACCGTCGTGATCATCCTGAACGTGTCGAATCGCGTGGTCGGGATGGTGGTCGACGGCGTGTCGGACGTGCTGACGCTGCAGACCGACCAGATCATGCCGGCGCCGGAATTCGGTGCGACGCTGACGACCGAGTACCTGACGGGCCTCGGCACGGTCGATGGCCGGATGCTGATCCTGATGGACATCGAGAAGCTGATGTCGAGTCGGGAAATGGCGCTGATCGAGACGCTCGGCGGATAAGCGCGCCGCGCGCGCAGGAATTTCGGGAGAATCTGCAATGTTGCATAACTGGTCGATCCGCACGACGCTCACGGCGGTCGGACTCATCCTCGTGTGCCTGGCCGCCGCGGTCGGCGGGCTCGGCCTTTTCGCGCTCAACCACGCGAGCCGCTCGCTCGACGAGATCGCGCACGTCGACCTGCCGGCGATCCACACGCTCGACGACACGGCCGCGCACCTGCTGCGCGCCCGCGTCGCGCTCGATCGCTTCCGGACGCTGACCGAAGCCGGCAATTCGGCCGATGCGACGAAGGTGCTCGACCGCGCGCAGGAGCTGTTTGCGAAGTCGAACCAGAACTGGCAGGCGTTCCAGTCGTTGCCGAAGCTCGGCGTCGAGCAGGCGCTCGTCGACGAGCTCACCGCGCGCTACACGACGATCGTGAAGGACGGCGTCGAGCCCGAATTTGCCGCGGCGCGCGCAGGCGACATGGCGGCGTACCACGCGATTGCCGACACGAAGATCAGCCCGATGTTCGTCGCGTTCGACCAGACGGCGGCGGCCGTGATCGCATCGCTGCAGAAGCGTGCGGAAGAGCGCCAGACGTCGACGCAGTCGCAAATCTCGCTGATGGTCGCGCTGATCGCGGCCGGCATCGCGATCGCGTTCGTCGTCGTGATCGCGATCCGCTTCGCGCTGCGCGGGCTGATCGTGAAGCCGCTCGAGGACGCGATCGCGCACTTCGAGCGCATCGCCGGCGGCGACCTCACGCAGCCGGTGAACGTATTCAGCACCAACGAGATCGGCCGCCTGTTCGGCGGCATCAAGCGGATGCAGGACGCCGTGACGGCGATGGTGCAGGCCGTGCATCGCGGCACCGAGTCGATCGACGTCGGCGCGCGCGAGATTTCCACCGGCAACACAGACCTGTCGCAGCGCACCGAGGAGCAGGCCGCGTCGCTGCAGGAAACCGCATCGAGCATGGAGCAGTTGACCGGCACCGTGCGGCAGAACGCGGAGAACGCGCGGCAGGCGAGCCAGCTCGCGGTGAACGCGTCGGACATCGCGATGCAGGGCGGCGACGTCGTTGGCCAGGTCGTGTCGACGATGCAGGACATCGCGGCGAGCTCGGGCAAGGTCGTCGACATCATCGGCACGATCGAAGGCATCGCGTTCCAGACCAACATCCTCGCGCTGAATGCGGCGGTCGAAGCCGCGCGCGCGGGCGAGCAGGGCCGCGGCTTCGCGGTGGTCGCGGGCGAAGTGCGCTCGCTGGCGCAGCGCAGCGCGAGCGCGGCGAAGGAAATCAAGCAGTTGATCGGTGACTCGGCCGAGAAGGTCGAAAGCGGGTCGGCGCTCGTCGCGCGCGCCGGTTCGACGATGGACGAGATCGTGCAGGCCGTGCGCCGCGTGACCGACATCATGGGCGAGATCAGCGCCGCGTCGGACGAGCAGTCGACCGGCATCGAGCAGGTCAATCGCGCGGTCGGCCAGATGGATTCGGTCACGCAGCAGAACGCGGCGCTCGTCGAGCAGGCCGCGGCGGCGGCCGCATCGCTCGAGGAGCAGACGCGCCAGATGAAGGCGGTCGTGTCGGCGTGGCGCGTCGCGGGCGGCATCGCGCTCGCGCCGGCGCGCAATGCTGCGCGCCCGGCCGCGCACGCACCGGCGCCGGCGTTGCCGGCGGCGCATCGTCACGAAGCGTCGCCGGCCGCCCTGCCGGCACCGCAGGCAGCCGCGCAGCCGGCTCGTCGCGCCGCGCCGGCACCGCATGCGTCGGCACCGGCTGCCAGCCAGGCCGGCCAGGACGCGAAGCGCGCGCCGGACGCCGCTGCCGCACGCGCATCGAAGGAAACGCCGGCCGCGGGCGGCTACGGCCCGCGTCTCGCGAAGGCGGCCGCCGCGCCCGCGCCGAAGCCTGCCGAGAAGCCCGCACTCGTGCGCCCCGCGCTGAACGGCGAGAAGCCGGCGATGGCGGCGGCCGGCACGTCCGACGACGACTGGGAGACTTTCTAAGCCATGCCGTCCGCGCGCGCACCGTTTCGAACTGATGCACCGGATGCCTCGCCCCGCGCGGGCGAGCCGGGGCGCGACTTCGCGTTTACCGGCGCGGATTTCGCGCGCATCCGCGCGCTGATTCATCAACGCGCGGGCATTTCGCTGTCCGAGCACAAGCGCGACATGGCGTACAGCCGGCTGGCACGCCGGCTGCGCGCACGCGGCCTCGACACGTTCCGCGACTACCTCGACCTGCTCGAGCAGGAAGATGATCCGCTCGAGTGGGAAGCGTTCACCAACGCGCTGACGACGAACCTGACCGCGTTCTTCCGCGAGTCGCACCATTTCCCGATCCTGGCCGACTTCGTGAAGGGACGCGCGGCGCCCGTGTCGGTGTGGTGCTCGGCGGCGTCGACCGGCGAGGAGCCTTACTCGATCGCGATCACGCTGATCGAGGCGCTCGGCGAATCCGCCGCGCGTGGCGCATCGATTCTCGCGACCGACCTCGACACGCAGGTGCTCGCGAAGGCCGAGGCCGGCATCTATACGTACGACCAGGTCAAGCACCTGAGCCCGGAGCGGCTCAAGCGCTTCTTCCTGAAAGGCACGGGCGCGCAGGCCGGTCGCGTGAAGGTGCGCCCGGAGCTGCGCGCGATGATCCGCTTCGAGCAGTTGAACCTGACCGATGCCGACTACGGGATCGCGAAGCCGTTCGACGCGATCTTCTGCCGCAACGTGATGATCTATTTCGACAAGCCGACGCAGGGGCAGGTGCTGTCGCGCTTCGAGCCGCTCGTGAAGCCGGGCGGCCTGCTGTTCGCCGGGCATTCGGAGAATTTCACGTACGTCTCGCAGGCGTTCCGGCTGCGCGGGCAGACCGTGTACGAACTGACGCGCGATGCCGCGACGAGCCTGCGCCCGCGCGGCGCCGCGCCGGCCGCGCCGGTGCCGCCGCGCGTCCATGCGCGTGCCGCGGGCTCCGCCCCCGCGTATGGAGAGCGCGGATGAGCGGCCTGCCGATCGCGACCAATCGCTACTTCGACAACCACTTCGAACGCCCGGGCGTGAAGCTGCTGCCGAACGAGTTCTACACGACGGCCGAGGACATGGTGCTGATGACCGTGCTCGGCTCGTGCGTCGCCGCGTGCCTGCACGACCCGTTCGCGGGCATCGGCGGGATGAATCACTTCATGCTGCCCGACGACGGCGCCGATGCCGGCGCCGCCGCATCGGAGTCGATGCGCTACGGCGCGTACGCGATGGAAGTGCTGATCAACGAACTGATCAAGGCCGGCGGGCGCCGCGAGCGCTTCGAGGCGAAGGTGTTCGGCGGCGCGGCCGTGCTGGCGGGAATGACGACCATCAACATCGGCGACCGCAACGCGGATTTCGTGCGTCGCTATCTCGCGCTCGAACGCATCCGCATCACCGCGGAGGACCTGCAGGGCGTGCACCCGCGCAAGGTCGCCTTCATGCCGCACACGGGGCGCGCGGCGGTGAAGAAGCTGCGGCTGCAGGTGCCGGGCGTGACCGAGCGCGAAGCCGCGCTGGCGCGCGAGGCCGACCGCGTGCGCGCCGACCGGCAGCGCGCGCACGTCGAGCTGTTCGCCGCGAAGCGGCCGGCCGCGCCGCCGCCGGCACGCCCGCGCATCGAGCTGTTCGGCGCGCGCGGCGGCGCGGGCGCGCAGACGACGAACACGAAGGCCGGCAGCCCGTTTGCGGCCAACCTTTCGAGAAAGCAGGAGGCATGACCGCAGTGCAGAAGATCAAAGTGTTGTGCGTCGACGACTCGGCGCTGATCCGCAGCCTGATGACGGAGATCATCAACAGCCAGCCCGACATGGAAGTGTGCGCGACCGCGCCCGATCCGCTCGTCGCGCGCGAGCTCATCAAGCAGCACAACCCGGACGTCCTGACGCTGGACGTCGAAATGCCGCGCATGGACGGGCTCGACTTCCTCGAGAAGCTGATGCGCCTGCGCCCGATGCCGGTCGTGATGGTGTCGTCGCTGACCGAGCGCGGCTCGGAGATCACGCTGCGCGCGCTCGAACTCGGCGCGGTGGATTTCGTCACGAAGCCGCGCGTCGGGATTCGCGACGGCATGCTCGATTATGCGGAAAAGCTCGCGGACAAGATCCGCGCGGCCTCGCGCGCACGCGTGCGGCAGGCGCCGCAGCCGCAGGCCGCCGCGCGCGCGGCGAGCGGCCAGAGCGCCGCGCCGATGGTCAACAACCCGCTCGTCAGTACCGAGAAGCTGATCATCATCGGCGCGTCCACGGGCGGCACCGAGGCGATTCGCGAGGTGCTGACGCCGCTGCCGCCGGATGCGCCGGCGGTACTGATCGCGCAACACATGCCGCCCGGCTTCACGAAGTCCTTCGCGCAGCGGCTGAACGGCCTGTGCCGGATCGCGGTGAAGGAAGCCGAACACGGCGAGCGCGTGCTGCCGGGCCATGCGTACATCGCGCCGGGCCATGCGCACCTGCTGCTCGCCAGGAGCGGCGCGAACTACATCGCGCAGCTGTCCGACGAGCCGCCGGTGAACCGGCACCGGCCGTCGGTCGACGTGCTGTTCCGCTCGGCGGCGCAGCACGCGGGCAAGAACGCGATCGGCGTGATCCTCACGGGGATGGGCCGCGACGGCGCGGCCGGCCTGCTGGACATGAAGCGCGCGGGCGCCCACACGTTCGCGCAGGACGAGGCGAGCTGCATCGTGTTCGGCATGCCGCGCGAGGCGATCGCGCTCGGCGGCGCGGACGAGGTCGCGCCGCTTTCGGAGATGAGCCGGCGCGTGATGGCGCGACTGGCGACGATGGGCGACCGCGTACAGCGCGTCTGAATGAAATGTCACGGGGCACGTGCGATGGCGCGGGCTCCGACGGTAACGAATCTGCAAAGGAACGACGATGGACAAGAGCATGAAAATCCTGGTGGTGGACGATTTCCCGACGATGCGCCGGATCGTCCGCAACCTGCTCAAGGAGCTGGGCTACACGAACGTCGACGAAGCCGAGGACGGCGCGGCCGGCCTGGCGCGCCTGCGCGGCGGCGGCTTCGACTTCGTGATTTCCGACTGGAACATGCCGAACCTCGACGGCCTCGCGATGCTGAAGGAAATTCGCGCAGACGCGACGCTCACGCACCTGCCGGTGCTGATGGTCACGGCCGAGTCGAAGAAGGAGAACATCATTGCGGCTGCGCAGGCGGGCGCGAGCGGCTACGTCGTGAAGCCGTTCACGGCCGCGACGCTCGACGAGAAGCTGAACAAGATCATCGACAAGATGGCCAAGGCCGGGAGCTGACGTGAACGAGCCGATCCATGCGGCGCTCGCCGGCGCGGCAATCAACGCCGACGGCCATGCCGAAGGCGCCGATTACGCGAGCGACCGGATCCTCGCGCGCATCGGCCACGTCACGCGCACGCTGCGCGATTCGATGCGCGAGCTCGGGCTCGACAAGCATGTCGAGCGCGCGGCGGAAGCCGTGCCCGATGCGCGCGACCGGCTGCGCTACGTCGCGACGATGACCGAGCAGGCGGCCGAGCGCGTGCTGAACGCGATCGAGGTCGCAAAGCCGATGCAGGAGCGCATCCAGAACGAAGCCGAGGCGCTCGATGCGCGCTGGGCGCAATGGTATGCGGCGCCGATCGAGCACGCGGAAGTGCGCGAGCTGATGGACGACACGCGCACGTTCCTGCGCACGCTGCCGGAGGCGGCGTCGGCGACCAGCGCGCAGCTGCTCGAGATCATGCTCGCGCAGGATTTCCAGGACCTGACCGGGCAGGTGATCAAGAAGATCATGGACATGGTCTACCTGATCGAGCAGCAATTGCTCACCGTGCTCGTCGAGAACATCGCGCCCGAGCGGCGCGAGCAGTTCGCGGCGACAGCGGCCGCGCTCGCGGCCGAGCAGATCAGCGCGACCGGCAGCCCGGAGTCGCTGCTGAACGGGCCGCAGATCGCGCCGGAAGGCAAGTCCGACGTCGTGCAGGACCAGGCGCAGGTCGACGACCTGCTCGCGAGTCTCGGCTTCTGATCCCGCCCCATCGCATCGACGTCGCTCCCGATCGCGGAGCGGCCCGGTGCGCTTGGCTTTTCCCCATGCCTGTCACGACGCGCCCCCGCGTGCGAGTCGGGCCGCACGTCATGCTGCGCTGCGTCATGCAACGTGGATTTGACACTCCGACACACTCCGCAGGCATACTACGCGTCAGCAGCAACGAAGCGTCATTCTTAAGACTTTGATTTGTTGGCCCGCGGCGCCGCGCCCGATGGCGGCACCGCCGGCAACGAAGCCAGTCCCTTGGGGGGGAACGTGAAGCTGAAACGCTTGGGCTGGGCCGCCGCGCACGCGACGGCCGCAATGGGTGTGCTGTGGGCCGTCCACGCACAGGCCGAACTGGGCGGCGCGCCGATGTCGCCGCCGGCGGACGATCACGCCGCCACGGTGCGCGCGCTGCAGCGCGCGATGCGTTCCGCCGACGGCGCGCAGGCGAACGCGGCCGCCTATACCGTCCGCGAGATCACGCTCGGGTCGGGCACCGTCATCCACGAATACGCGAGCGCGGCCGGCACCGTGTTCGGCCTTGCCTGGCGCGGGCCGAGCATGCCGGACCTCGAGTCGCTGCTCGGCAGCTATTTCCCGCAGTACACCGCCGGCGTCCAGGTCGCGCATGCGGCGCGCGGCTGGCGCGCGCCCGTGTCCGTCGATACGAGCGGCCTGGTGATCCGGACGGGCGGCCACATGGGCGCCTTCGCGGGCCAGGCGTGGCTGCCGACGGCGCTGCCTGCCGGGTTGACCGGCAACGACATCCAGTGACAGCGGGAGAGCGATCTTGCGAATTCCTCGTACCTTCAAGCGCTGGCTCGGCCTGCTGAGCGTCGCGGCCGCGACGGCCATGCTCGTGACCGCCTGCGGCGGCGGCGATGGCAACAACGGCGGCGGCGGCAGTGGTGGCGGCTCCAGCGTCTCCGACGGCAATACCGCGAACACGGCCGTGATTACGGTCGGCACCGGCGTCGCGCACGTGATCAACATCCCGACCGTCAACGTGAAGATCTGCGTGCCGGGCACGACGAACTGCCAGGTGGTCAACAACGTGCTTGTCGATACGGCATCGTACGGGCTGCGGCTGGTCAGCAGCGCGCTGTCGTCGGGCGTGTTGAACAACCTGCCGCAAACCACGACCGGCGGCGCGCCGGTGGCCGAGTGCGGCAAGTTCGTGTCGAGTTTCACATGGGGCTCGGTGCGTACCGTCGACCTGTCGATCGGCTCCGAGCAGGCGAGTTCGCTGCCGGTGCAGATCATCGGCGATCTCGGCACGAGCAACGTGCCGAGTTCATGCTCGAACAACGGCGCCCGAACGTCGGCCAACACGGCCAGCGACCTCGGCGCGAACGGCATTCTCGGCATCGGGCCGGCGCCGGTCGATTGCGGCACGAGCTGCGCGACGTCGACGTCGGCGACGTCCAACAACTACTACGCGTGCCCGAACGGCAATTCGAGCTGCACGGTAGCGCTGGTGCCGGTTGCGCAGCAGGTGGCCAACCCGGTCCATCGCTTCGCGACCGACAACAACGGCGTGATCGTGCAGATGCCGAACATCTCGAGCAGCGGGCAGAGTAGCGCGACCGGTTTGCTGACCTTCGGGATCAACACGCAGAGCAACAACGCGCTCGGCGCATCGACGGTGCTGACGTCGACGACGACCGGCGACGTCGATGCGACGTTCCTCGGTGGCAGCGTGACCGCGTTCTTCGATACGGGTTCGAACGCGTACTTCTTCAACGATTCGTCGCAGAAGACCTGCTCGACCAACACGCAGTTCTACTGCCCGTCGTCGACGACCACCTATACGGCGACGCTGACCGGCAAGAACGGTGTGTCGGGCGGCGTGTCGATGCCGGTTGCGAACGCCGATGCGCTGTTCGCGAATTCGTCCACGTTCGCGTTCAACGACATCGCCGGCCCGTTCGGCGCGGCCGGCTGGCTCGATATCGGCATGACGCACTTCTACGGCAAGACGATCTACTTCGGGATGGACCGGACCGGCAGCGGTGGCGCGCAGCCTTACGTCGCGTTCTGATCGCGCGCGAACGGCGGCAGCAGAAAAGGGGGCGGGCGATCGCCCCCTTTTTTTTTGCCTTGCCGGCGGCGACGCACTACGCGCCGGGCGGCCGCGCCGTGCCGGCACAGCGCCTACGATAGAAGACCGGCACCGGTGCCGGCACGACATCGAGGAGACAGCGCCATGAGCCAGCGTATTCAACGCATCACGCCGTTTCTGTGGTTCGACCACGACGCAGAGGCGGCCGCCCGCTTCTACGTGTCGGTATTCGACGACGCGCGCATCCTGCACGTCGCCCGCTACGGCAAGTCCGGCGCGCAGGCGTCCGGGCAAGCGGAGGGCGCGGTGATGACGGTGTCGTTCGAACTGGACGGGCAGGCGTTTCTCGCGCTGAACGGCGGCCCGGCGTTTCCGCTCACGCCGGCCGTGTCGTTCGTCGTCAACTGCCGCGACCAGCAGGAGATCGACCGTTACTGGGCGGCCCTGACCGAAGGCGGCGACGAGCGCGCGCAGCAGTGCGGCTGGCTGCGCGACCGCTTCGGCGTGTCGTGGCAGGTGGTGCCCGTACAGATGCCCGAACTGATGGCGGGCGATCCGGCACGCGCCGAGCGCGTGATGGCGCAGGTGATGAAGATGAAGAAGCTCGATCTCCACGTGCTGGAGCAGGCGGCGGCAGGCTAGCGCGAACGCCGGCCGGGCCACGCCGATTTCGACGTGCGCATGCGACGCCCGGCGTTATTCCCGGTCGGCCGGTAAATGCGCGCCAAACGATCGATTCGATTATCGATCGCGGCGCGTTTCATGCTGGTGTAATCACTCTATGGATTATGTGCGTCTGATTTCTGTCAGCGCATCGCGATTATAAAAATGACGTGACATACCCGCAGGCGATGCGGCATGCAGCCGCTGAAGCCGCTCCAGTTCTGCGAGAGCCTGCGTGCGAACCGGCCGGTGCGCGAAAAGGGATGCAATGCCCGGAAATTCAAATTTATAATGCCCGCGTTGTTTCCGGTGTCGCCGATATAAAACATGAGGGCAATAAAATGAATTTCACCGAGGCTGTGCGTTCCGCACTCAATCAATACGCGAAATTCGAGGGCCGCGCGCGCCGTGCCGAATACTGGTATTTCGCGCTGCTTACCGGCGTGGTGTCGATCGTCTGCCAGGTGATTACCATGGCCGGGCGCGATGCGAGCGCGCTGTCGCTGCTGCTGATGATCGTCGCGGCCGTCGTGTCGCTTGCGCTGGTGCTGCCGAGCCTCGCGGTCACCGTGCGCCGCCTGCACGATACGGGCCGTTCCGGCTGGTTCCTGCTGGTCGGGTTCGTTCCGGTCGTCGGCGGGATCCTGCTGCTCGTGTGGATGTGCTCGCGCGGCACCAATGGCCCGAACCGTTTCGGCCTGGATCCGATTCCGGCGATCTGAGCGCCGCCCGCCCCGACGCGCGACGCCGTCGCGCCGGGGCGGGCAGACGATCGCTTCACGCTGCCTCGATTCCCCGCTTTACCTCTTCATCCGCTTCACCGCGCCGTCGTCCGAACGCGGTTACCGACGCCTCCCGGCGCGCCGCGCCTGCCCGCGACCGCCCGCCGCACCGGCTCGCCCGATTCACAGAAATACCCCCCTTTCCCGGCTTTGCTCGACCGATCGGCGTTTGACGCGCGCATGAATAATCGGTGTCACTGGAAAGCGGCATTCCGCCGTACCCGACTGGAGGCCCCGTGGCAGACGAGAGCGATCTCGACAGAACCGAAGCCGCCACTCCGAGGCGCCGCGAGAAGGCGCGCGAGGAGGGGCAGGTCGCGCGTTCGCGCGAACTGGCTTCGTTCGCGCTGCTCGCGGCCGGGTTTTACGGCGCGTGGCTGCTCGCGGGTCCGTCGGGCGCCCATCTCCAGACGATGCTGCGCGGCGCGTTCGCGTTCGACCGCGCGACCGCGTTCGACACGCACCGGATGCTGTCGGCGGCCGGCAGCGCGAGCGTCGAAGGTCTCGCCGCGCTGCTGCCGATCCTCGCGCTCACCGGGCTGGCTGCGCTGGTCGCGCCAATGGCGCTCGGCGGCTGGCTGATCTCGCAGAAGACCTTCGAGCTCAAGTTCGACCGCCTGAACCCGATCGCGGGCCTCGGCCGGATGTTCTCGATCCAGGGGCCGATCCAGCTCGGGATGTCGCTCGCGAAGACGATCGTCGTCGGCGGGATCGGCGGGATCGCGATCTGGCGCAGCAAGGACGAGCTGCTCGGCCTCGCGACCCAGCCGCTCGGCTCGGCGCTTGCCGATGCGATGCACCTGGTCGCCGTGTGCTGCGGCACGACGGTCGCCGGGATGCTGGTGGTCGCCGCGCTCGACGTGCCTTACCAACTCTGGCAGTACAACAAGAAGTTGCGCATGACGAAGGAAGAAGTGAAGCGCGAGCATCGCGAGAACGAAGGCGATCCGCACGTGAAGGGCCGTATCCGCCAGCAGCAGCGCGCGATCGCGCGGCGCCGGATGATGGCCGCCGTGCCGAAGGCCGACGTGGTCGTCACGAACCCGACGCACTTCGCCGTCGCGCTGCAGTACACGGACGGCGAGATGCGCGCGCCGAAGGTCGTCGCGAAGGGCGTGAACCTCGTCGCCGCGCGCATTCGCGAACTTGCGGCCGAGCACAACGTACCGCTGCTCGAGGCGCCGCCGCTCGCGCGTGCGCTGTATCACAACGTCGAACTCGAACGCGAGATTCCGGGCTCGCTGTATTCGGCCGTCGCGGAAGTGCTCGCGTGGGTCTACCAGCTGCGGCGCTTCCGTTCGGAAGGCGGCGCCTTCCCGGCCGCACCGGTCGATCTCGACGTGCCGGCCGAACTCGACAAGGGGTCGTCGGTCGCCACCGACGACGAGCGTGAGGAAGCCGAAGACACGCTCGGCAAGCAAGGAAACGCAGCATGAGCACCCCGACCACCGGCCTGTTCGCCAAGCGCCAGAATCCGTTCGCCGGCACCAACCTGCGCGCGCTCGCGGGCCCGATCCTCATCTGCATGATCCTGGGGATGATGATCCTGCCGCTGCCGCCGCTGCTGCTGGATCTGCTGTTCACGTTCAACATCGCGCTGTCGGTGATGGTGCTGCTCGTCAGCATGTACACGATGAAGCCGCTCGACTTCGCGGCGTTCCCGAGCGTGCTGCTGTTCTCGACGCTCTTGCGCCTGTCGCTGAACGTCGCGTCGACGCGCGTCGTGCTGCTCGAAGGCCACACCGGCCCCGACGCGGCCGGCCAGGTGATCGAGGCGTTCGGCCACTTCCTCGTCGGCGGCAACTTCGCGGTCGGCATCGTCGTGTTCGTGATCCTGATGATCATCAACTTCATGGTGATCACGAAGGGCGCGGGGCGGATCGCGGAAGTGTCCGCGCGCTTCACGCTCGATGCGATGCCCGGCAAGCAGATGGCGATCGACGCCGACCTGAACGCGGGCCTCATCAACGAAGAGCAGGCCCGCAAGCGGCGCCTCGCCGTGTCGCAGGAAGCCGAGTTCTACGGGTCGATGGACGGCGCGTCGAAGTTCGTGCGCGGCGACGCGATCGCGGGCCTGATCATCATGGCGATCAACGTGATCGGCGGGCTGATTGTCGGGATGGTGCAGCACGACATGTCGTTCGCCGCGGCCGGCACCAACTACACGCTGCTGACGATCGGCGACGGCCTCGTCGCGCAGATCCCGTCGCTCGTGATCTCGACGGCCGCCGGCGTGATCGTGTCGCGCGTCGCGACCGACGAGGACATCGGCACGCAGATCACCGGCCAGCTGTTCACGAACCCGCGCGTGCTGACGATCACCGGCGCGATCATCGTGCTGATGGGCCTGATCCCGGGCATGCCGCACTTCGCGTTCCTCGCGCTCGGCGGCGGTGCGATCTGGCTGGCCCGCACGCAGACCCGCCGCGCGGCGGCCCGCGTGGCGGCCGGCGACGTGACCGAGATCGCACCGCCCGCCGCACTGCCGGGCGACAGCCACGAGGCGACCTGGGACGACGTGCAGCTGATCGATCCGCTCGGCCTCGAAGTCGGCTACCGGCTGATTCCGCTCGTCGACAAGAACAGCGACGGCGAGCTGCTCAAGCGCATCAAGAGCATCCGCAAGAAATTCGCTCAGGAGATCGGCTTCCTGCCGCCGGTGATCCACATCCGCGACAACCTCGAGCTGCGGCCGAACGCGTACCGGATTGCGCTGAAGGGCGTCGAGATCGGCGCGGGCGAAGTGTTCCCGGGCCAGTGGCTCGCGATCAACCCGGGCCAGGTGACGGCCGCGCTGCCGGGCGCCATGACGCAGGATCCTGCGTTCGGGCTGCCCGCCGTGTGGATCGACGTCGCGATGCGCGAGCAGGCGCAGGTGTACGGCTACACGGTCGTCGATGCGAGCACGGTCGTCGCGACGCATCTGAACCATCTGGTCGTCCAGCACGCGGCCGAACTGCTCGGCCGCCAGGAAGTGCAGGCGCTGGTCGAGCGCACCGGCAAGGACGCGCCGTCGCTCGTCGAGGATCTCGTGCCGAAGACGATCTCGCTGACGACGCTGCAGAAAGTGCTGCAGAACCTGCTCGAGGAAGGCGTGCCGATTCGCGACATGCGCACGATCCTCGAAGCCGTGTCCGAACACGCCGGCCGCGGCGACGCGTACGAGATCACCGCCGCGGTGCGGCTGTCGCTCGGTCGCGCGATCACGCAGCAGTGGTATCCGGGCTCGGGCGAGATGCAGGTGATGGGCCTCGATTCGAATCTCGAGCGCGTGCTGTCGCAGGCGCTCGCCACCGGCGCGAACCCGGGCCTCGAGCCCGGTCTCGCGCACAACCTTCTGACCGGCACGCAACAGGCGATGCTGCGTCAACAGAATCTCGGGCTGCCGCCGGTGCTGCTGGTGCAGCACGCGCTGCGCGCGATGCTCGCGCGTTTCCTGCGCCGCAGCCTGCCGCAACTGAAAGTGCTGTCGTATGCCGAAGTGCCGGACACGCGCACGATCAAAGTCGTTAACGTCATCGGGGGTTCCGCTTGAACATTCGCAAATTCACCGGCGCGACCAGCCGCGACGCGCTTCGCCTCGTGCGCGAGGCACTCGGGGCCGACGCCGTCGTGCTGTCGAACCGCACGCTCGATGACGGCAGCGTCGAAATCGTCGCACTCGCCGACTCGGATCTCGCCGCGGTCGCACCGCCGGCTGCCCGGACGCGCACCGTCGCGCCGCGCGCGCCGGAATCCGTGCCGGCAGCGGCCGTCCCGGGCATCGTGTCGCGCCCGGGTGCAGCGTTCGCGCGCCCGGCCGTCAATCCGTATGCGGCGGGCGAAGGCGGCCTGCCGGATGTGTTCTCGTCGGTGTTCGGCGCGAGCGCCGAAGCGACCGCGCCGGCAGCTCAACCGGCCGGTTTCGACGCCGACGCGCACGCAGCGGACGCGGCATCGCCGTCGTCGGCTGTGTCCGCCGCCGCAGCCGACGCAGCGGCGGCCGCGTCCGAACCCGCGCCGTGGCTCGTCGAGCACGCGAAGCGCCTCACCCAGCAGCGCGAAGCGCTGATGGCCCGCGCGCAGGCCGCCCCGGCCGCACCGCAATCGCCGGCCCGTGCGCAGCAGGACGCCGCACCGGCGACGCCGGCCGGCTGGGCGCGCGACATCGTGCGCGACGCCGAACGCCGGATGCCGTCCGCTGGCGCTGCCACGCTTCGCCAGGGCGAAGCGAGCGCGGCGAAGCCGGTCGAACGCGCGCGCCTGTCCGCGGAAGCGGCGGCCGCGGTGGCCGACGCGGTGAAGACGCGCATCGAGAGCATCGTCAACGACACCGTGATGCACGAGCTCGGCGCGATGCGCGGGATGATGGAAGAGCAGTTCGACAGCCTGATGTGGCACGACCGCCAGCGCCGCAGCCCGGTGCACGGCGCGCTGACCAAACATTTGTTCTCGGCCGGCTTCTCCGCGCAACTGGTGCGGATGCTGGTCGACAACCTGCCGTCCGGTGACGGCGCGCAAACCTTCGAGCAGGCCGCCGAATGGGCGCAGTCGGTGCTCGCGGCGAACCTGCCGGTGCTCGAGAGCGAAGACGCGCTGATGGAGCGCGGCGGCGTGTTCGCGCTGATGGGGCCCACGGGGGTCGGCAAGACGACGACCACCGCGAAGCTCGCCGCGCGCTGCGTGATGCGCTTCGGCGCGAGCAAGGTCGCACTCCTGACCACCGACAGCTACCGGATCGGCGGCCACGAGCAACTGCGCATCTTCGGCAAGATCCTCGGCGTGCCCGTGCACGCGGTGAAGGACGCGGGCGACCTCGAGCTCGCGCTGTCCGAGCTGCGCAACAAGCACATCGTGCTGATCGACACGATCGGCATGAGCCAGCGCGACCGCGCGCTGTCCGACCAGATCGCGATGCTGCACGGTGCGAACGCACCGGTCCAGCGCCTGTTGCTGCTCAACGCGACGAGCCACGGCGACACGCTCAACGAGGTCGTCCAGGCTTACCGCAGCGCGGCCGAATATCCCGATCTGGCCGGCTGCATCCTGACCAAGCTCGACGAGGCGACTCACCTCGGCGGCGTGCTCGACACGGTGATCCGCTACAAGCTGCCGGTCCATTACGTGTCGACCGGCCAGAAGGTGCCGGAGAACCTGTACGTCGCATCGACCCGGTTCCTGCTGAAGAGCGCGTTCTGTGTGCCGCGCGACGGCTCGCCCTTCGTGCCGCAGGACGAGGACATGCCGACGCTGCTTTCCGCTCTGACCGCACGTTCCACCGCCGAGCTGCACGAGGTGCGATTTGGATAAACCGATCATCGACCAGGCCGAAGGGCTGCGGCGCCTGCTGGCCGGGCGCGCGTCGCGCATCGTCGCGGTGACGGGCGGGCCGGCCGGGGTCGGCTGCACGACGACCGTCGTGAACGTCGCGGCCGCGCTGGCCGCGCTCGGCAAGGACGTGCTCGTCGTCGACGAGCGCGCCGACGTGCATTCGGCCGCGGCGACGCTCGCGGGCGCGTGGCTGCGCGACGGCGAACGCACGCGCGTCGCCGCCGGGTTCGGCCTGTGCGCGGCCCCGCGGGACGGTTACAGCGATTCGCAATTGAGCGACTTCATCGACGGCCAGGCGGACATCGTTCTGGTCGACGCGCAGCTCGGTGCCGACGGCACGTTCTCCCCGCTCGCGCGCGAGGCGCACGACGTGCTGATCGTCACGCGGGTCGCCGCGCAGGCGATCACCGAGGCGTACGCATGCATGAAGCGCCTGCATTTCGCGCACGCGGTCGCGCAGTTCCGCGTGCTGACCAATCACGTCGGCAGCCATGCCGACGCCAGGACCGCATTCGACAACCTCGCGGGCGTCGCGAGCCGCTACCTGACGGTGTCGATCGCCGACGCCGGCTGCGTGAGCGCCGATCCGCTCGTCGAGCATGCGCGCGACCTGATGCATACCGCGGTCGACGCGTTCCCGTCGTCGGCCGCCGCGCGCGATTACCGGCAGCTTGCCGCCGACCTGCTGTACTGGCCGATGCGCCCGCGCTCGGGCGCCGGCCGTGCCGTGCATGCGGGCGGCAAGCCGTCGTACGAGGCGGGTGCGGCACACGCCGCGTGAGCGCCACCGGAAGGAGAGAGCCATGATGTACAACGCTCAAGGAAAGATGACCCAGGCCGACGTGCTCGCGCAATACGCGCCGCTCGTGCGGCGCCTGGGGCTGCAGCTCGTCGCGAAGATGCCGGCGAGCGTCGATCTCGACGACCTGATCCAGGCCGGCATGATCGGCCTGATGGACGCGGCCGGCCGCTACAAGGAAGACCAGGGCGCCCAGTTCGAGACCTACGCGACGCAGCGCATTCGCGGCGCGATGCTCGACGAGCTGCGCAGCAACGACTGGCTGCCGCGCAGCCTGCGCAAGACGTCGCGCGAGGTCGAGTACGCGGTGCACCAGGTCGAGCAGCAGCTCGGCCGCTCCGCGAGCGAGACCGAGATCGCGCAGCACCTGAAGATGCCGCTCGACGAATACCAGGGGATGCTGCAGGACCTGCACGGCAGCCAGCTCATCTATTACGAGGATTTCGATCGCGCGGCCGACGACGAGCCGTTCCTCGACCGCTATCGCGTCGATCACGCCGATCCGTTGTCGTCGCTGCTCGACGAACACCTGCGCGAGGCGCTCGTCGAAGCGATCGAGCGCCTGCCCGAGCGCGAGAAGCTGCTGATGTCGCTGTACTACGAGCGCGGGCTGAACCTGCGCGAGATCGGCGCGGTGCTCGAGGTCAGCGAGTCGCGCGTGTGCCAGCTGCACAGCCAGGCCGTCGCGCGGCTGCGTGCGCGGCTGCGCGAACAGGCTTGGGTGGGGGCGGAGAACTGACCCTTTCATGACGCCCGCGCGCGCCGACGCCGCGCGCGGCGCGCATTTCCCGCGCCGATTTGCTACAATCCCTCCCGTTTTCCGAGGAGCGTTGCGACGGACCATCCTGCGTCCGCCAGGCTCGGAAAGCTTCACCAAGCAGCCGTGCGGCAACATTTGCGCCGGCCCCGCTTCCTGAACGGCGCTCACGTCACCAATTTCTAGAACTTTTTTAGAAAGGAGGGCGTGATGAACGCCATTATCGATTCCCAGGCTTCCAAGGATTACATCGTCGCCGACATGGCGCTTGCCGGCTGGGGCCGCAAGGAACTGAACATCGCCGAGACCGAAATGCCGGGCCTCGTGCAGATCCGCGACGAATACAAGGCGCAGCAGCCGCTGAAGGGCGCGCGCATCGCAGGTTCGCTGCACATGACGATCCAGACCGGCGTGCTGATCGAGACGCTGAAGGCGCTCGGCGCGGACGTTCGCTGGGCGTCGTGCAACATCTTCTCGACGCAGGACCACGCTGCCGCCGCGATCGTCGAAGCCGGTACGCCGGTGTTCGCGTTCAAGGGCGAGTCGCTCGACGAATACTGGGAGTTCTCGCACCGCATCTTCGAATGGCCGAACGGCGAATTCGCGAACATGATCCTGGACGACGGCGGCGACGCAACGCTGCTGCTGATTCTCGGCTCGAAGGCCGAGAAGGACCGTTCGGTGATCGCGAAGCCGACCAACGAGGAAGAAGTCGCGCTCTTCAAGTCGATCGCGAAGCACCTCGACGCCGATCCGACCTGGTACTCCACGCGTCTCGCGCACATCAAGGGCGTGACCGAGGAAACCACGACCGGCGTGCACCGCCTGTACCAGATGGAAAAGGACGGCCGCCTGCCGTTCCCTGCGTTCAACGTGAACGATTCGGTCACGAAGTCGAAGTTCGACAACCTGTACGGCTGCCGCGAGTCGCTCGTCGACGGCATCAAGCGCGCGACCGACGTGATGATCGCGGGCAAGGTCGCGGTCGTCGCGGGCTACGGCGACGTGGGCAAGGGCTGCGCGCAATCGCTGCGCGGCCTGGGCGCGACCGTGTGGGTCACCGAAATCGATCCGATCTGCGCGCTGCAGGCGGCGATGGAAGGCTACCGCGTCGTGACGATGGAATACGCGGCCGACAAGGCCGACATCTTCGTGACGGCGACCGGCAACTACCACGTGATCAACCACGATCACATGAAGGCGATGCGCCACAACGCGATCGTCTGCAACATCGGCCACTTCGACTCGGAAATCGACGTCGCGTCGACCCGCCAGTACCAGTGGGAAAACATCAAGCCGCAGGTCGACCACATCATCTTCCCCGACGGCAAGCGCGTGATCCTGCTGGCCGAAGGCCGCCTCGTGAACCTCGGCTGCGCGACCGGCCACCCGTCGTTCGTGATGTCGAACTCGTTCGCGAACCAGACGCTCGCGCAGATCGAACTCTTCACGCGCGGCGAACAGTACGAGAACAAGGTGTACGTGCTGCCGAAGCATCTCGATGAAAAGGTCGCGCGCCTGCACCTCGCGCGCATCGGCGCGAACCTGTCCGTGCTGTCGGACGAGCAGGCCGCGTACATCGGCGTGCAGAAGGACGGCCCGTTCAAGCCGAACCACTACCGCTACTGATGCACCGGCGCCGCCATGCCGCGTGCGCCCCGCAGCGGGCGTGCGCGGTGCGGCGGCGCGGTGCCGGATCGCCGGCCGTCGCGCGATGTCCGCCGCTGCGCGGAGCGCGTGCGACGGCCGGCGGCGGCCACTGACCGACCAGATCGACAACCGAACCGGAGTCCTCCATGAGCGTCATCCTCACCTGGGTCATCAACGCCCTCGCGCTGCTGATCATCACGTACCTCGTGCCGTCGATCCACATCAAGAGCTTCGGCACCGCGCTGATCATCGCGGTCGTGCTCGGCCTGATCAACACGGTGATCCGTCCGGTGCTGATCCTGCTGACGCTGCCGGTCACGATCGTCACGCTCGGGGTGTTCATCCTCGTGGTGAACGCGCTGTGCTTCTGGTTCGCGTCGTCGCTGCTGAAGGGTTTCGAGGTGTCGGGCTTCTGGTCGGCGTTCTTCGGTTCGATCCTGTACAGCATCGTGTCGTGGCTGCTGTCCGCGCTGATCTTCGGGCAGCGCGACATCGGCTGACGGCCGCGCCCATTCTTGCGAATCATGAAATCGATCGAACTCTCGTTTGAATTCTTCCCGCCGAAGACGGCGGACGGCGTCGAGAAGCTGCGCGCGACGCGTGCGCAGCTGCTTCCGCTGAAGCCGAAATTCGTCTCCGTGACGTTCGGCGCCGGCGGCTCGACGCAGCAGGGCACGCTCGATACCGTGCTCGACATGCAGAAGGACGGCCTCGAGGCCGCGCCGCACCTGTCGTGCATCGGCTCATCGCGCGACAACCTGCGCGCGATCCTCGACCAGTATCGCTCGCACGGCATCCGGCACATCGTCGCGCTGCGCGGCGACCTGCCGTCGGGGATGGGCGAGGTCGGCGAGCTGCGCTATGCGTCCGAGCTCGTCAGCTTCATCCGCGCCGAGCATGGCGACTGGTTTCACATCGAAGTCGCCGGCTATCCGGAATACCACCCGCAATCGCGCTCGCCGAAGGCCGATCTCGAGAACTTCGCGCGCAAGGTGAAAGCCGGCGCGAATTCCGCGATCACGCAGTACTTCTTCAACGCCGACGCGTATTTCCGCTTCGTCGACGACGCGCGCAAGCTGGGTGTGGACGTGCCGATCGTGCCGGGCATCATGCCGATCACGAACTTCTCGCAGCTGATGCGCTTCTCGGAAATGTGCGGCGCGGAAGTGCCGCGCTGGGTCGCGCGCCGGCTCGAGAGCTTCGGCGACGATCGCGACGCGATCCGTGCGTTCGGCGCGGACGTCGTCACGAGCCTGTGCCAGCGCCTGATCGACGCGGGCGTGCCGGGTCTGCACTTCTATACGCTGAACGCGGCGGCCGCGACGCGGACCATCTGCGAACGGCTCACGATGTAAGCGCCATCGCGCGGTTGCATGGGCAAAAGCCTCGCCGGCAAAACCGGCGAGGCTTTTTTTTCGCTTGCGGCGGCCGACGCGGGTGTCAGCGCTGCGCCTGCATCAGTGGCGGGCGCCGGTCGAACCACGGCCGCGCCTGTTCGAGCTGGCGCGCGAGTTTCAGCAGCAACGCCTCGTCGGCGTGACGCGCGACGAACTGCACGCCGATCGGCAGGCCGCGCGCGTTCCAGTAGAGCGGCACCGACATCGCCGGCTGGCCCGTCAGGTTGAACAGCTCGGTGCAGCCGGCCCACGCGAACGCCTTGTCCGACGCCTTCGCGAGCATTTCCCGCAGCAGCGGTTTGACCGGCAGCGCGCCGAGCAGCTTCATCTGCGCGGCTTCGAGCGGCGTCGGCCGCAGCTCGCCGATCTTGACCGGCGGCCCCGCGAGCGTCGCGCACAGGATCGCGTCGTAACGCGACACGAGGCCCGACACCTGCACGGTGAGCTGGCGCTGCCATTCGAGCACGTCCGGCAGACGCGCGCGGGCGATGCGCCGGCCGACGACGGCCATCGCCCACGTCGCCGGTTCGAACTCCGCGCGCTTCGGGGTGCGCCCGGTCAGCGCGCGCGCACCGAGCACCATCTCCTCGGCGATCGTCGCCCACAGCGTGAGAAAGGTTTCGGCCGCGCGTGCGTAGTCGATGTTCAGCGTCGCCGGCTCGACGTGATGGCCGAGCGATTCGACGAGCGCGGCCGCGTCGTCGAGCGCCGCGCGCGTGTCGTCGGAAAGCGCCGGCGCGAGCATCGGGTCGACGACGAGGCCGATGCGCAGCGGACCGGGCGGCGTGTCGAGCGCGCCCAGAAAGGTGCCGGGCGCACCGGGCGGCAGCGTCTGGCCGGTCGTCACGTCGAGCAGCAGCGCGCTGTCGCGCACGCTGCGCGAAACCGCATGCTGGACGACCAGTTCGCCGTTCGACGGCAGGTCGACCAGCACCGGATTGCGGCTCGGCTTCAGGCCGAACAGCCCGCAGCATGACGCCGGAATCCGGATCGAGCCGCCGCCGTCGGACGCATGCGCGAGCGGCACGATGCCGGCCGCGACCGCCGCGGCCGCGCCGCCGCTCGAGCCGCCGGGCGTGTGATCGAGGTTCCACGGGTTGCGGCACGCGCCGAACAGTTCGGGTTCGGTGTACGGCATCTGGCCGATTTCCGACGTGTTGGTCTTGCCGAACACGTTGAGTCCCGCCGCGCGGCTGCGCGCGATCACCGGCGAATCGTCGGCGGGGACGAAGTAGCGATAGTGGCGGCTGCCCATCGACAACGGCAGCCCGGCGACCGCCGCGCCGAGATCCTTGACGAGATACGGGACGCCGGCGAATGGCGCATCGGTGCCGGTATCGGTGGCCGATTCCGCCCGCTTGCGCGCATCGTCGTAGTCCTGCAGGACGATCGCGTTGATCGCGCCGTTCACCGCTTCGGCCTGGCCGATCGCGGCGTCGAGCAGTTCGCGCGGGCTCGCGTGGCGCTCGCGCACGAGTGTGGCAAGCCCGATCGCGTCATGCGCGAGATAGTCCGAGTGCATCGCAGTCACCCCCGTTGTGACCCGTGGCGATGAAAGGAGGATAACGCGGGCCCGACGCACCGGGCCCGCTGCCGAGCCGTTACACGTGCTCGGCGAGGAACGTCAGCGTGCGGCCATGCGCGAGCGCGGACGCGCGCTGGTTGTACGACGCGCGATCGGTGCAGTTGAAGCCGTGTTCGGCGCCCGGATACAGATGAAACGACGCGTTCTGGCGGCCCGCGAACGCGGCCTTCACCTGCTCGACGGCGTCGAGCGGGATGCCGTGGTCGTTCTCCGCGTAGTGGAACAGGATCGGCTGCGTGATCTTGCCGGCGAGGTCGAGCGTATTCTGGATACCGCCGCCGTAATAGGCGACCGCCGCATCGACCTTGGCGGCCGCGGCCGCGCGGTACGCGAGCTGGCCGCCGAAGCAGTAGCCGATCGCGGCAACCTTGCCGGCGACTTCGGGGCGCGCGCGCAACGCGTCGGCGGCCGCGCCGATGTCCGCGACCGCGAGGCCGACGTCGGTCTTCTTCATCAGCTCGATGCCCTTGTCGCGATCGGCGCCTTCGTAGGTCAGCTCGACGCGCGGCTGCGTGCGCCAGAACACGTCCGGCGCGAGTGCGACGAAGCCGTCGGCCGCGTACTGGTCGGCGACCGCGCGGATATGCGAGTTCACGCCGAAGATCTCCTGGATGATGATGACGGCGGGGCCCTTGCCGCGCTTGGGCAGCGCGAGATAGCCGCCGAAGCTGTCGTTACCGGTCGGGATGTCGATCCATTGGGCAGTCACGTTGAAACTCCTGGCGAACGGGCGCGCGACATGCGCGCCGCGGATGGAAAAAGGGGCGGCCTAGTGTGCCACCAATCCTGTGGTGCTGCAGCGCGCAAGCGACGCGCCTGGCGGATGCGCGCGTATCGGCTCTGTGCCGAGTCCGCGTCGCGAACTGCTTCTCGCGCAGCGATCGTTTCGATCTCGATTATTCATTTTTCGGCGACGCGCCGCTTCGATAGAGTCGATGTGCAGGCCTTTACAAAGCGCTTTCGCGCATCGTCATCGAAGGATTCGCCATGTCCGCCCGTGCATTTTCCACTCCGTTTTCCGAACGCTTCGGCCTGCGCTTGCCGCTCGTGCAGGCGCCGATGGTCGGCGCGACCACCGCCGCGATGGTCGCGGCCGCATCCAGTGCCGGCGCGCTCGGCAGTCTCGGCGCCGGCGCGTTCGAGCCGGATCGTCTCGCGGCCGAAGTCGCGGCGATTCGCGCAGCGAGCTCGCGTCCGTTCGCCGTGAACCTGTTCGTGTTGCCCGAGGCCGCGCCCGACGCGGCGACCGTCGCACGCGCGCTCGCGGCGATCGATCCGTTGAACGCGACGCTCGGGCTGCCGCCCGGCACCGCACCCGCACGCTACGCGCCCGACTTCCGCGCGCAATTCGACGCGCTCGTCGCGCTGCGCGTGCCGGTCGCGAGCTTCACGTTCGGCGTGCTCGATGCGGCCGACGTCGCGCGCCTGAAGGCCGCCGGCACCTACGTGATCGGCACCGCGACGCACGTCGCCGAGGGGCTCGCGTGGCAGGCGGCCGGCGCCGACGCGCTGTCCGCGCAGGGCGCCGAAGCCGGCGGCCATCGCGGTACCTTCATCGGCTCGGCCGACGATGCGCTGATCGGCACGCTCGCGCTGGTGCCGCAGCTGGTCGATGCGACCGGCCTGCCCGTGCTCGCCGCGGGCGGCATCATGGACGGTCGCGGGATCGCCGCCGCGCTCGCGCTCGGCGCGCAGGGCGCGCAGCTCGGCACCGCGTTCCTGACGTGTGCGGAAAGCGCGATCGCGGCGGACTGGAAAGCGCGGCTGCTCGAGAGCGCCGATACGTCGACGCAGGTCACGCGTGCGATCACGGGCCGCCATGCGCGCGGATTGCGCAACACGTTGATGATGCGGCTCGGCGAACGCATGGCCGACGTTGCGCCGTATCCGGTGCAGAACGCGCTGACCCAGCCGCTGCGCCAGGCAGCCGCGCGAGCGAACGACGGCGACTACCTGTCGCTGTGGGCCGGGCAGGGCGCACCGCTCGCACGGCGGCGCGCCGCCGCGCTGACGACGTCGCAACTCGTCGACGCGCTCGACGCCGAATGGCGCGCAATCGCCGCCTGACCGGTTCATCTCGAAGCTGGAAAAGCGCGTGTTGTCACGCGCGTTTCATTCAATGATCCCGCGCACAAAATACCGAATCGAAATGACGCGGGAATGCTTTGAATCAACCTTTCATCCGGCCGTCGAGGATTAGCGGAAACCCTTATCCGGCGGGCCTCGCAGCGATATTCGAGTGTTCATTCCAATGCGCCCGTATCGGTAGTGTTACCACTACCCCAAAAAAGTCCCACAAATTAATTTGATCACCTACACTTGCGCGCAAGTACGGGCGGGCGGCCGCTACAAGCGGCTGTTTCCCTACGTGCTTGAGGCCAAGTGCATAAACGATGCAACCGGCGAATCGTCCAGTGAATGCAAACACAGGGATGGCAGCGGGGCACCGGGCGATGGCGTTTATTGGGACCGAAACTGGAGACTTACATGAATATCAAGATGCAAAAGCTGTTGCCGATCACCGCAGCGGCGATGCTGTGTGCTGCAGCTGCAAGCAACGCGTCCGCCGATCAAGTCGTCAAGATCGGCCACGTCGCGCCGTTGACGGGCGGCATTGCACACCTGGGCAAGGACAACGAAAACGGCGCGCGTCTCGCAGTCGAGGAAATCAACGCGAAGGGTCTCACGATCGGCGGCCAGAAGATCACGCTGCAACTCGACCCGCAGGATGACGCGGCCGACCCGCGCCAGGCCACGCAGGTTGCGCAGAAGCTCGTCGACGACAAGGTCGTCGCGGTGGTGGGCCACCTGAACTCGGGCACGTCGATCCCGGCCTCGAAGATCTACAGCGATGCGGGCATCGTGCAGATCTCGCCGTCGGCGACCAACCCGGCTTACACGCAGCAAGGCTTCAAGACGACGTACCGCGTGGTCGCGACCGATGCGCAGCAGGGCCCGGCACTCGCCGACTACGCGCACTCGAAGGGCATCAAGAGCGTCGCGGTGGTCGACGATTCGACCGCTTACGGCCAGGGTCTCGCGAACGAATTCGAGAAGAAGGCAAAGGCGCTCGGCCTGAAGGTGATGTCGCACGACGCGACCAACGACAAGGCGGTCGACTTCCGCGCGATTCTGACCAAGATCAAGGGCGAGAATCCGGACGCGATCATGTACGGCGGCATGGATGCCACCGGCGGCCCGTTCGCGAAACAGGCGAAGCAGCTCGGCCTGCGCGCGAAGATCTTCGCGGGCGACGGCGTATGCACGGAGAAGCTGGCCGATCTGGCCGGCGATGCGACCGACAACATCGTGTGCTCGGAAGCCGGTGCTTCGCTCGAGAAGATGCCGGGCGGCGCAGCATTCAAGGCCAAGTACGAGAAGCGTTTCGGCCAGCCGATCCAGATCTACGCACCGTTCACGTATGACGCCGTGTACATCATCGCCGACGCGATGAAGCGCGCGAACTCGACGGACCCGGCGAAGATCCTCGCGGCGATGCCGGCGACGAAGTACACGGGCGTGATCGGCACGACGACCTTCGACTCGAAGGGCGACCTGCAGCACGGCGTGATTTCGCTGTACAACTACAAGAGCGGCAAGAAGACGCTGCTCGACGAAGTGAAGATGTAAGCTGAAAAGCGGTCGACAGAAGGGGTGAAGGCGCGCCCGCGGCAACGCGGGCGCGCCTTCTTTTTGGCGATCTGGCAGCGGGTGGTGCGGCTGCCGCGGTCAGATTTTCAGGTGCGCGAGCACCTTCGGCGCGACGGCCGCGACGAGCGCCGCGCATAGCGCGACGACCGACAGGCCGACGGTGAGGTTCGCGGTCTGAGCGACGGCGCCGATCACGACCGGACCGAACAGCAGTCCGAAATACGCGAGCCCGGCCACGTGCGCGAGACCCTCGGCCGCGTGAATGCCTTTCACGCGCGCGGCGGCGGCGAACAGCACGGGCATCATGTTCGCGAGGCCGAGGCCCATCAGCGTGAAGCCCGTCAGCGCCGCGATCGGGTTCGGCAGCAGCAGTGCGCCGATCATCCCGGCGCACGCGAGCGATGCGCTCGCGAACACGAGCTGCGGCGCGCCGAAACGCGCGCGCACCGCGTCGCCCGCGAATCGCGCGATGGCCATTCCCCCGGAGAACGCGGCATACGCGGCGCTCGCGAGCGCGGGACTCGCCGCGACGACGTCGCGCATGTAGACCGTCGCCCAGTCGTACATCGCCCCCTCGGCGATCAGCGCGATCAGCGCGATGCCGCCCAGCATCCACAGCGCGGGCGAGCGCCAGCGGTTGCCGCCGCCGTGCGCGTGTTCGTGATGCGGCACGTGCGGCAGCACGGCCGGGCTCGCGACGAGCAGCACCGCCGCGCCGACGGCCGCCGCCAGCGCGAGATGCACGGCCGGCGCCATGCCGGCCGACAGTAACGCGCCGCCGGCCGCGGCCCCCGACATCCCGCCGATGCTGAACATCCCGTGCAGCGACGACATGATCGGCTTGCCGAGCGCGATCTCGACCGCGCTCGCCTCCGCGTTCATCGCGACGTCCAGCGTGGCCATCGAGTAGCCGAACAGCGCGAGCACGACGAGCAGCATCCAGTAATCGGGCACGACGAGGATCAGCGCCGCGCATGCGGACATCACGAGCCCGCCCGCGAGGCACGCGGTGCGCGAGCCGACGCGTGCGATCCAGCGCGCGATCGTCAGCATCGCGGCGATCGAGCCGCCCGCGACCGCGAACAGCGCGATCGACAGCAGCCCCGGGCTCAATGCGAACCGGTCGCGCACCGTCGGCACGTGCACGCCCCACGACGCGTACATCATGCCGGCGATGAAGAACAGCGCCATCGTGGCCGTGCGCGCACGCTGGCGGACCGGCAACGCCAGCACGCGATGCGCGTCGGGCGGCGCGGCGAAGTCGGACGACGATCGGGAGGAGGTTTCGGACACGGAGCGCTCTTGAATGGACGATGCGCGGGCGCGTCGCGCCCGTCGGATGGGTCAGATTCTATCGAACCGCTTACGATCTTGCCGACGCGCTGGCCGTTCGGCCGCTCACGCTTCGGGCGCGTATGCCGCAGGGGCGGTCCGCGTCGGTCATCCGGCCGATGCCCGGCGGGACGCCGCCGCGGGTAACATCGATGCGCAGGCGGCGTGCCCGAAGCGTTCCAGTGCGGCGCGTCGTCGCCACCGTTACCGCCCAGGCTTTCCGACCGCAGGAGTCACCGTGAACATCGATCCCGCCCTTGCCGTGCACTTGCTGCACCGCTGCGCGCTCGGCACGCTCGCGACCCACGCGCGCGACCCGCAAGGCTTCCCTTATCCGACGGTCGTACCGTTCGCTCCCGATGCGAATCACCGACCCGTGATTCTCGTGAGCGCCCTTGCCGAGCACACGCGCAATCTTGCCGCCGATCCGCGCGCGGGATTCCTCGTCGTCGACGCGCCGGGCGGCGACGTGCTGAACGCCGAGCGCGCGACACTACTCGGCCGCTTCGTGCCGCTCGGCGACGATCCGCATGTCGCCGCGCGCTACACGCGCTACGAACCCGATGCCGCACGCTACCTCGCGCTGGGTGATTTCACGTTCTGGGCGCTCGCCATCGAGCGGCTGCGCTATATCGGCGGATTCGGCCGGATGGGCTGGATCGACGGCACCGGCCTCGATGCGCTGCCGCCGCTCGGGTTCGATGACGAACGGGCGTTGTGGGACGCGTACGACGCGAGCGATGCGCGCCGCGACGGGCTCGACCTGCTCGGCGTCGATCGGCACGGCGCCGACTGGCGCTGCGACGGCCGCCGCGTGCGCACGCCGTTCGATCCGATGGCGGGCGACGCCGGCGCGCTGCGCGAGCGGTTGATTGCCTGCGCGCGGAATCTAACGTGATGTCGCGGATATTGCTTTGTCTGTTTAGCGTCCCGCGCGGTGCGATTTTTTGCAAACTTGTCGCCGGATGAAAGCTTTGATTTTCGATATGCAGGGTAATTGCGTAGATTGATAGGCCGATTACCAGATCGGTAATGTCCTAATCTCTATGCAAGCACGTAAAAATTTGAGAAATGGCCGTGGCCGGTCAAAATGACATGTGTGAATTGAAATCGACCTCGGGATTTTCATGAATCTCGCTTCTATCAAATCTTTTTTGTGCTAATCTCTGCCTTCGAAAATCCGAGGCACAAATATTCCATGAATGGTGAGCTGGCTGCAGATCGGCGCCATTGGTCATATAGAAAGGGAAACTATGTCTTCTTACAAGGACCTGCTGGCCCAGCGGGAGAAGCTGGAGAAGCAAATCGAAGAAGCGAAGTCGCGCGAATACGCCGAAGTGCTGAATGACGTGAAGCAGAAAATTGCCGACTACGGCTTTTCGCTCGCCGAACTCGGCCTCAGCCGTGCGAAGGCAGGCAAGGTGGGCCGTCCGCGCGCAGGCGTGGCAGCCAAATACCGCGATCCGGAATCGGGCGCGACGTGGTCGGGCCGCGGCAAGCCGCCGCGCTGGATCGCCGGCAAGAACCGCGAACAGTTTGCGATTTAAACAACCGTTTAAGTCGTTGTCTCAAAAAGAGCCGCGTATCCGTCCAGGAGCGCGGCTTTTTGCATTTCGACACCTGAATGTATGCTTTTTGTCACGAAAGTGTCACGTGTGGCGCGTGAATGAAAATGCAACCCGTTCGCATAAGCGATTGATTTGAATGGAAAATTTCATGTTATCGGAATACCGCGCGGACTTCGTTTGATAGAATTCCGTATCCCAACCGATATCTCGTATTTCATGTCTACGTTTTCCGACGACGCGCAAAGCGCGGATAAGCACGCGGTCGCGCGCAAGAGCACCCTCGTCAGTATCGTGCTGAATGTGGTGCTTGCGACGTTTCAGATCGTCGTCGGTGTGGTTGCACATTCTCAGGCATTGATTGCCGATGGCATCCATTCGATTTCCGATTTGATCTCGGATTTTGTCGTACTGGTTGCGAATCGCCATAGTGGTGCATCGCCGGATGCCGATCACAATTACGGACACAGCCGCTACGAGACCGTCGCGTCGCTGTTTCTCGGCGCGATCCTGATCGCGGTCGGCATCGGCATGCTCTGGCGCGCCGGCGACCGTCTCGTGAATCTCGAAAATATCCCGGCCGTCCATTTTTCCGCGTTGATCGTCGCGCTGACCGTGCTCGTGTCGAAAGAGGCGCTGTTCCGCTACATGCTGCGCGAGGCGCGGCGCGTGCGTTCGGCGATGCTCGTCGCGAACGCATGGCATGCGCGCTCGGACGCCGCTTCGTCGCTCGTCGTCGCGATCGGCATCATCGGCAGTCTCGCGGGCGTGCGGCTGCTCGACCCTATCGCCGCGGCGATCGTCGGTTTCATGGTCGCGCGCATGGGCTGGACGTTCGGCTATGACGCGCTTCAGGATCTGTCGGACCGGGCGCTCGACACCGCCGACACGGCCGAGATCCGCGCGTTGCTTGCGGCGACGCCAGGCGTGCGCGACGTACACGACCTGCGCACGCGCAAGATGGGCGATGCCGCGCTCGTCGACGCGCACATCCTCGTCGATCCGATGATCTCCGTGTCCGAAGGCCATTACATCGCGGAGACAGCGCGTGCGCGCGTGCTGCGCGACCCGCGCGTGCTTGACGCGCTGATCCACGTCGACCCGGAGAACGACACGGCACGCCGTCCGGCGCTCGCGCTGCCGCCGCGTGCCGAGATTGCGGCGCGGCTCGAGGCCGCGCTCGCGCAACGCGGGCTGCATCCGGCCGCGATCAACCTGCATTACCTGAGCACGGGGCTCGAGATCGACGTGACGCTCGACGCCGGCGCGGGCGATACCGACGCGGCGCTGGCCGGCCGGCTCGATGTCGACGCGCTGAAGCGGCAGTTCGGCGCGCGTCGGATCGGCTTCACGCGCGGGTTGCCCGCGCAGGCCTGAGCGGCGCTGGCGGCCGCGGGCCGCGCGTTACAGCGGCAGTTGCGTGTCGAACTTGATTTCGCGCAGCACGACGCTCGTGCGCACCTGCGACACGGCCGGAATCTTGAAGATCCTTTCGTGCAGGAAGACGTCGTAGGCCTTGATGTCGGGCGCGACGATCTTGAGGATGTAATCGGCCTCGCCCGTCGTGCTGTAGCACTCGGTGACTTCGGGGCAGGTCGCGATCTCGCGCTCGAATTGCTCGACGCCGCCTTCGTTGTGGCGGGTCAGATGCACGTGCGCGAGCGCGCACACGTGCAGGCCGAGCTTCTCGCGATCGAGCAGCGCGGTGTAACGCTGGATCACGCCGGACTGCTCCATGTCCTTGATGCGGCGCCAGCACGGCGTGCTCGACAGGCCGACCTGGTCGGAGATTTCCTGAACGGAACGGCGCGCGTCGAGCTGCAACAGGCGAAGGATTTTTTGTGAAAAGGAATCGAGCGTCACCTGCGCCTCCATGCGGCAGCTACAACACGCTGAATGTTAGAGGGCCGGGAAAGGAAAGGCAATCTGATGGCGCGTCGCTGAGCGAGATTCGCTAATTTGCGCGCGGATCCGTGGGGTTTTGTCCCGCGCCCGCCTGCTCCGACCGATCGGTGTCACCCACCGCGAGACCCGCGAGCGCGGCTTGCTGGCGGCGCAGGTCGGTGAGCATGTTGCAGAACAGCGCGCCTTGTTCGATCGCGTCGTCGAGCGCGACGTGCGTGTGCGGATGATCGTCGAACCAGTGCTTCGGAAAGCGCGGCTTGATCGCCTTGCGATACGGCAGGCCCGTCATCGCGAACGCGAGCGTCTTGATGTCGAGTGCCGACCACGAGAACGGGCAGCGTCCGGCGAAGCGCATCATGTACCAGAACATGAACGTGAAATCGAAGCCGGCCGGCATCGCGACGAACACCGGCTTGCCGGGCAGCGCCTCGACCCACTCGACGTACGCGACGAGCGCGGCTTCGGGCGACTGCAGGTCGCGCCGGCACGCGGCCCACGCGTCCGGTTCCGTCTTCCACCACGCTTCCTGCACCGGATGGGCCTGCGCGCCCGGCAGCGTCTCGAGATTCGCCGAGAACGTCGCGATCAGCTGCTTGTCCTCGGTATAGGCGGCCGACGCGAAGCTCAGCATCGAGTGCGGGCCGGGAATCGGGCCGTCGGCCTCGACGTCGGTGCTGACGTAGATTTCGGGGATGGCGGTCTGGTTCATCCGAACACCTTGTCGGATACGAACGGATTCGTGCGGCGCTCGTCGCCGAAGGTCGACACCGGGCCGTGGCCCGGCACGAACGTCACGTCGTCGCCGAGCGGCCACAGCTTCTCCTTGATCGAGCGCACGAGGTCCGCGTGATTGCCGCGCGGGAAATCGGTGCGGCCGATCGAGCCGGCGAACAGCACGTCGCCGACGATCGCGACACGATGCGCGCGGCTGAAGAACACGACGTGGCCGGGCGTGTGGCCCGGGCAGTGATAGACCTCGAGCGTCTCGTCACCGAACTGCACGGTGTCGCCGTCGTTCAGCCAGTGGTCCGGCTCGAACGCCTCGGCGGGCGGGAAGCCGAAGCGCTGGCTCTGCATCGGCAGTTGCTCGATCCAGAAGCGCTCGTCTTCCTGCGGTCCCACGATCGGCACGCCGTAGTGTGTCGCGAGCGCCTTCGCGCCCGCGCAGTGATCGACGTGGCCGTGCGTGAGCAGCACTTTCTCGACCTGCACGTTCTGCCGCGCGATCTCCTGTTCGATCCGTTCGATGTCGCCGCCCGGATCGACGACGGCGGCGCGGCCGGTCTTTTCGCAGACCAGCAGCGAGCAGTTCTGCTGGAACGGCGTGACCGGAATGAGCGTGACTTTCATGGAGGCACCGGCGGCTAAAAGGAGCGATTGTACCGGTCGCGCGCGCTGCCTGCCGGCACTGCGGGTGACGTCGGACGCGCTGCTCAGGGCAATCCCGGAGCATTCCGATTGTTACAGCCATAGTGAGAATCAATGGTCCGGACGGGGTGCTTTTCAAGCCAGGCTTTTGATTTATGTATAATGCCGTCCATTGCGCGTGAATTTCACGCAATTCGCTGGTGTTTCGGCCCTGTTAAAAAAGGGTGTCGGATTCACCGTCAAGCATCGACCGCCGGGGAGTCCGGCGGTGTATCCAGCACCGAGCATTCGGTGCTCACGTCTTGTCCGGCCGGGTGCTGCGCGCCCGTCTGCGGCCCTGCTGCCGCGCCGCCGGATGAGGCCTGTGCCGCCGTTCCTGTGCGTTGGCTGTATGCGACGCGCGCGAACGTGAGAGCCATGTTCGATGGCGGCATGTGGGGTCTGGTCAGGCTGCCGGGGACAGGTTGCGCCAGACGTGAAAACTAATCAGGACGGTTGCGGCAGAGACGAAAGCCGCGCCCATGCTAGCCGCCTGCTCGCGTCATCCGAGCGGGGCGTGCACGCATTTGCCGTCTGGGCCGCGTATCTGCGTTGTTGAGCAGCGTTGTATCGGTGCGGCCCGAACCAGAAGGCGACACGTCGATGAACTTTCGTTTTCCGACTCGATTCGGGACTATTGCATTATTTTTTGCGCTGACGGGCTGTGCGGTGCCACCCAGCCAGACCACCGGCAGCGCCAACCAGAAGAACGCGGTCAACAAGACGGCCGCTGCCGCGAAAGCGGACGACGACAAGCAACAACTGAATTTCGATTCCGCGCTGGCATCGATGCCGGCTGCCGACAGCAAGGACGCGAAGAAGTCGTCGCTGGCGGATGCCGAGCCGATCGACGGCAAGGACGTGTCCGACTTCCGGCAGACGGGCCGGGCATCGTGGTATGGCCGGGATTTCCACGGCCGTCGCACCGCGAACGGCGAGCGCTTCAACATGAACGCGCTGACCGCCGCGCACCGCACGCTGCCGCTGTCGTCGTACATCAAGGTAACGAACGCGTCGACCGGCAAGTGGGTCGTCGTGAAGGTCAACGATCGCGGGCCGTTCAAGCGTGGCCGCGTGCTCGACCTTTCGTATGCGGCTGCCAAGATGATCGGCCTCGTGCATGCCGGCACGGGCCGCGTGAAGATCGAAGGGCTGTCGCCGCAGGAAGCGCGCGAGGCACGCGACGAAATGTTCGCGTCGCTGTCGTCGAAGTAACGCGGCGGTTCGTCCGCCCATGCAAAAGGGCTGCCCTCGGGCAGCCCTTTTTCGTTTTCGCGTGCCGGGCGGCGAGTGCCGGCCGCGCCCGCGCGTCAGCCTTCCTTCAGCGCCAGCGCGCGCGCATACAGCGTGTTGCGCGATGCGCCCGTCAGCGCGGCCGCGAGCTTCGCCGCGCTTTTCACCGGCACTTCTTCCAGCAGCAGTTTGAGCAGCGCGTCGTGCGCGGTGTCGTCGGCTTCGCCGCCGTCGGTCGGCGCGCCTTCGACGACCAGAACGAACTCGCCGCGCTGCCGGTTCGCATCGCCTGCGAGCCAGCTCTGTCCTTCGGCCAGGGTGCCCTGGAACAGTTGCTCGTGTAGCTTGGTGAGCTCGCGTGCGATCAGCAGCCGGCGCGCCGGGCCGAACGCGTCGGCGAGGGCGGCGACGGTGTCCGCGATCCGGTGCGGCGCTTCGTAGAACACCAGCGCGTACGGGTGCCGCGCGAGCGCTTGCAGCGCGCTCGCCCGCTGCTTCGGCTTCGGTGGCAGGAAGCCCGCGAACGTGAACGCGCCGGCCCAGTCGCCCGCCACGCTGAGCGCGGTTACGGCCGCGCTCGCGCCCGGCAGCGGAATCACCGGAAAGCCGGCCGCGCGCACGGCGTCGACGAGCCGCGCGCCGGGGTCCGAAATGCCGGGCGTGCCGGCGTCCGACACGTACGCGACGCGTTCGCCCGCGCGCAGCAGCTCGATCACGCGCAGCGCGGCTTCGCGCTCGTTGTGCTCGTGCACGGCGACAAGCGGTTTCGATATCCCGTAGCGGGCCAGCAGCTGGCCTGTGTTGCGGGTGTCTTCGGCTGCGATGCGGTCGGCGAGGCCGAGCACGTGCAGCGCGCGCAGCGTGATGTCGGCGGTGTTGCCGATCGGCGTCGCGACCACGTAGAGAGCGGCGTTCGGGTAGTGCTGCGTTTGCGCGAGTTCGAGGAGGGCAGTCATGGCAGGCAATGCGCGCAATCGCGGCGCAAGCGGAACAAGGACGGCATTGTGCCACGCGGCGCCGTCCGCGCCGGGCAACGAGCACGGTTTGCCGGCCGGCGGCGGCAACTTTTCCGGCACGGCGCGATCCAGATCGATTGGCGCGACGTTCGAGCAGCGCGCGCGGCAGTTCCTGGAACGTCGCGGTCTCGCGTTCGTCGCGGCGAACGTGACGATGCGCGGCGGCGAACTCGACCTCGTGATGCGCGCGTCGGACGGCACGCTCGTGTTCGTCGAGGTGCGCGCGCGGCGCAGCGCCCGGCATGGCGGCGCGGCCGCGAGCGTCGGCTTGCGCAAGCGGCGGCGTCTGATCGCGGCCGCGCTCCATTTCTGGGCGCGGCACGGCGCGGATGCCGCATGCCGGTTCGACGTCGTCGCTTTCGAGGCCGGCCGGCTCGAGTGGCTGCGCGATGCATTTCGTGCCGACGATGCGTAGCCTCGAGCTGTGACGAGATGTAAAGAGTTCTCGTCATACCCCCGGAGAGGGTGCCGGAGTGCGGTAAACTCGCCGCACCCATGACGTTGCGCGCTGCGTGCCGTGCGCGCCCAGTTCACCAGGAATCGATGTCAGTCGAACGTATTCAGCAACATTTTCGCGACAGCGCCGCGCTTCACGCCGAAGCGGCCGATGCGCTGTCGTTGCCGATCGCGGCCGCGGTCGACGCGATGTTCGCCGCGCTGGCGAACGGCAACAAGATCGTCGCATGCGGAGATGGCCCGTCGGCTGCCGCAGCGCACTACCTCGCCGTGTCGCTCGTCGGCGGTTTCGAGCGCGAGCGCCCGGGCCTGCCGGCGATCGCGCTGGCCACCGATGCGTCGCAGGGCGGTCTCACGGGGGCTGCCGCCGCCGATCAACTGTTCGCGCAGCAGGTGCGTGTGCTCGGGCAGACCGGCGACATTCTGCTGGTGCTCGACGCGAGCGGCGCGTCGCCGCGCGTGCTGGCCGCGATCGACGAGGCGCACGAGCGCGAGATGGCCATCGTCGCGCTGACGGGCGGCGACGGCCACGCCGTCGCGGCCGCGCTGTCCGACACCGATATTCTGATCAGCGTGCCCGCCTCGCGCGCGGCGCGCGTCCACGAAGTCCATCTGCTGACCATCCACTGCCTGTGCGACGGCATCGACGCGATGCTGCTGGGTGAGGATTGAACGAAGGAGAGCCGTCGATGAATCAAAGCCGCGTCAAACAGACGCTCGTCAGAACCACGTTGCTCGCCGCGCTGACGGCGGGCCTCGCGATGTCGCTGCAGGGCTGCGTGCTCGGCGTGCTGGGGGCGGCGGCCGGCGGCGGCGCGCTGATCGCGACCGATCGCCGCACGCTCGGCGCGCAGACGGAGGATCGCGAGATCCAGGTCAAGTCGCTCACGCAGATCAACAACGGGCTGCCGGACCAGTCGCACGTGAACGTGACAGTGTTCAACCGCCGCGTGCTGCTGACGGGCGAAGTGCCGAACAACGCGTCGAAGCAGCGCGCGGAGGAAATCGTGCGCGGCATCAACAACGTGAACGGCATCGTCAACGAGCTGTCGGTCGAGCCGTCGTCGTCGCTGTCGTCGCGTGCGAACGACTCGTACCTCGAAGGGCGCGTGAAGTCCGAGCTGATCGCGACGAAAGGGCTGTCGGCGAATTACTACAAGGTCGTCAGCGAGCGCGGCAACGTCTATCTGATGGGGCTCGTGACGGTCGACGAAGGCAATCGCGGTGCTGATGCGGCCAGCCAGGTGCCGGGCGTCGAGAAGGTCGTGAAGGTGTTCCAGTACATCCAGCCGCAGGACGCGCAGGCATTGCAGGCCGCGTCGCCGAGCGGGGCGTCCGGCGCGCAGGCCGCCGCCGCACCCGCGGATGCCGCGACGGTCGGTGCGGTGCCCGATGCGTCGGTCCAGTCCACGCCGCTGCAACCGCCGGCGCCGATCTCGAATTCGTCGAGCGTGCATCCGGGCAATCCTAAGGCAACGCCGCAATGAAATCGACGCAGATGAAGCTCAGGCAATGGATGGTGCAGGGCGCCGCAGTCGCGGCGCTCGCGGCCGGTGCGCTCGGCACGGCGCGGGCGGACGTCGGCGACGGTCTCAAGGTTGCGCGCGGCAATGCGTGCATGGGCTGCCACGCGGTGGACCGCAAGCTCGTTGGTCCGTCGTTCAAGGACATCGCCGCTCGCTACAAATCCGATCCGCAGGCCGTCGCGAAGCTGTCGAAGAAGGTGAAGGATGGCGGCTCCGGCGCCTGGGGCGCGATCCCGATGCCCGCGCATCCGCGCATGAGTGACGCGGATCTGCGCTCCGTGGTCGAATGGGTGCTGGCAGGCGCGCCGTCAAAGTGACGCGTCGGGGTGACGGAATCCCTATTGCCAAGCGCGGAAATGCATGTGTATGATGGTCGACTGTTGGGGCGGTAGCTCAGCTGGGAGAGCGTCGCGTTCGCAATGCGAAGGTCGGGAGTTCGATCCTCCTCCGCTCCACCAACGGAATTCGAAGGGCTCGGTCGCAAGACCGAGCCCTTTTTGCTTTTCCGCGAGCCCGCCCCGCCGCATCATCCCCGCCCGAAACTCGGCCGTTTCGGATCATACGTCCACCCCGGCACCAGATACCGCATCGCCATCGCATCGTCGCGCGCCGTGCCGCCGACTTGCTCGTACAACGCATGGGCCGCCTCGACCTGCGCCATGTCGAGTTCGATCCCGAGCCCCGGCCGCTCGGGCACGGCCACCTGGCCGCCCACGATCTCGAGCGGCTCGCGCGTGAGGCGCGCGTCGCCTTCCTGCCAGATCCAGTGCGTGTCGATCGCGGTAATGGTGCCTGGCGCCGCCGCGGCCGCGTGGGTGAACATCGCCAGCGACACGTCGAAATGGTTGTTCGAGTGCGAACCCCACGTGAGCCCCCAGTCGCGGCACAGCTGCGCGAGCCGCACCGAACCCTGCATCGTCCAGAAATGCGGATCGGCGAGCGGAATGTCGACGGCCTGCAGCCGCACCGCGTGATCCATCTGCCGCCAGTCCGTCGCGATCATGTTGGTCGCCGTCGGGATGCCGGTGGCTCGCCGGAATTCGGCCATCGTCTCGCGGCCCGAGTAGCCGGCTTCCGGGCCGCACGGATCCTCCGCATACGCGAGCAGATGACCTTGCCCGCGGCACAGCGCGACGGCCTCATCGAGCGACCACGCGCCGTTCGGGTCGAGCGTCGCGCGCGCGTCGGGAAAGCGCGCCTTGATCGCCGCGATCGCTTCCATCTCGTCCGCGCCGGCCATCACGCCGCCCTTCAGCTTGAAATCGGCGAAGCCGTAGCGCTCGACCGTGGCCTCGGCCTGCTGCGCGATCGCGGCCGGCGTAAGCGCAGCTTCATTGCGCAGTCGGAACCACGGATCGGCTGCGTGCGTCTGGTCGCGATACGGCAGGTCGGTGCGGCGCCGCTCGCCGATGTAGAACAGGTACGCGAGCATCGGCACGGCGTCGCGCTGCTGGCCTTCGCCGAGCAGCGCCGCGACGGGCACGTCGAGATGCTGGCCGAGCAGGTCCAGCAGCGCGGCCTCGATCGCGGTGATCACGTTGTCGAGCCGCAGGTTGATCTCGTGCGGCTGGCGCAGCACGGCCGCTTCCCCGGCCGACGTCACTTCGTGCCGGATCGTGCGTCCTGCCCCCGCGCCGGTGCCGGACAGCGCCGCGCGCACCGCGTTGAGCGTTGCCTGGTAGCGCCCGATCGACTGGCCGACCACGAGATCGGTCATCCGTTCGAGCGCCTGGCGGATGCCTTCGCCGCCCGGCACTTCGCCGACGCCCGTGTGGCCGCTGCTGTCGTCGAGGATCACGAGATTGCGCGTGAAATACGGTGCGTGCGCACCGCACAGGTTCAGCAGCATGCTGTCGCGGCCGGCGACGGGGATCACCTGCATGCGCGTGACGCGCGGCGTGCCGGCACGGCGGGATTCGGACATCGGTTCGCTCCTGGTTCCGGTCGTGCGCGGGCCGCCGGACGCGCCGGCGCGGCCCGCGCGGTTCAGTTCAGCTCGACGCGGCGAATTTCGCCGACGACGAACAGATAGCAGATCACGGCGACGAGCGCATGCGCGACGACGTACACCAGCGCGCCGTTGAACGAGCCGCTGCGGTCGACGATGTAGCCGATCGCGATCGGCGTCGTGATGCTGGAAAGATTGCCGCACGTGTTGAGCAGCGCGCCGCTCAGGCCGGCGATCTGGCGCGGCGCGGTGTCGGCATTGACGGCCCAGCCGAGTGCGCCGAGCCCCTTGCCGAAGAACGACAGCGCCATGAACAGCACGACGAGCACGTGCGAATCGGTGTAGTTGCAGACGATCATCGACATCGACAGCAGCATGCCGATCACGATCGGCACCTTGCGCGCGACCGACAGCGACTGGCCGTGCTTGAGCAGCGCGTCCGACACGATGCCGCCGAGAATCCCGCCGAGGAACCCGCACACCGCCGGGATCGACGCGACGAGCCCTGCGTTGAGGATCGACATCCCGCGCGCCTGCACGAGATAGACGGGAAACCACGTGATGAAGAAGTAGGTGAGGGCGTTGATGCAGTACTGCGCGACGTATACGCCGACGAGCATCCGGTTCCTCAGCAGCGCCTTCACGTGCCGCATCGACGGGCCGCCGTCGCGCGCGCCGGTCGCCTGGTCGATGTTGACGAGCGCGCCGCCTTCGGCGAGGTAGTCGAGCTCGGCGCCGTTGATGCGCGGGTGCGCCTTCGGGTCGTACATCGTGCGGTTCCACACCAGCACGAACGCGAAGCCGAGCACGCCCATCACCGCGAACACCGACTGCCACCCGTACGCATGCACGAGCCAGCCCATCAGCGGCGCGAACACGACGGTCGCCGCGTACTGAGCCGCGTTGAAGATTGCCGACGCGGTGCCGCGCTCCACGGCCGGGAACCACGTGGACACGATCCGGCTGTTGGCCGGGAACGACGGCGCCTCGGCCGCGCCGACCAGAAAGCGCAACCCGAACAGCGTCGCGAATGCGGCCGCTCCGCCGAAGAAGCCGATGCCGCCCTGAAGCAGCGTGAACAGCGACCAGAAGAAGATGCTGAACGCATAGACGATGCGCGACCCGAAGCGGTCGAGCAGCCAGCCGCCCGGCAGTTGCGCGACCACGTACGACCAGCCGAACGCCGAGAAGATGAAGCCCATCTGCACATGGCTCAGGTGCATCGCGCGGGCAAGCGCCGGGCCCGCGATCGCGATCGCGGCGCGATCCGCGTAGTTGATCGTCGTGACCGCGAACAGCACGGTCAGCACGAGCCAGCGCACGCGGGTGCGCCGGGCCGTTGCCGATGCGGACGCCGGCAATGCGTGAAGCGGATTCATGACTGTCTCCTCCGAAGGGCGGAAGGCGCCGTCGTGCGGCGGCGCGTCGGTGCGCGCGTTTTTTCGTGGTGGTCCTGCCGGCCGGCGGCCGGACGCCGATGCCGCGGAGGCGGGCGTCCGGATCATTCTGTCATGGCGAAATTCGCGCTTTCATGCCAATTGCTGACTTGATCGATTCAGGAATTGAATTGATTCGAGCACTCGGCATATTTTTACCCGGATGATATTGACAATCAATTTATACCCGGATAAAAATTGCGTCATTCCGATTTCTGCCCATGGGCGGCCACGATGACGCTTTCCACCTTGCTTCCTTCCTACACGGCATTCGACGGTCATCGGCGCGTCGCGTCGGGTCCGCTTGCGACGGTGGCCGTCGCAATCCGGCAGGCGTACGGCGACACGATGTCCGGCTCGATCGTGATCTTCGACGACGCGACCGGCCGCTCGATCGACCTCGACCTGCGCGGCACGGCGGACGATATCCGCGCGCGTTACGCGGCAGTGCCGGGCGAGGCATCCGCGTCCGCCGGCGAGCAGGCCGGCGCGGCCGAGCAGCGCGGCCGCGGACGTCCGAAGCTCGGCGTCGTCGCACGCGAGGTCACGCTGCTGCCGCGTCACTGGGACTGGCTCGCTGCGCAGCCGGGCGGCGCGTCCGTCGCGCTGCGCAAGCTGGTGGAGGACGCGCGGCGCACGCACGCGGCGGCCGACCGGCGCCGCGACGCACAGACGCGCGCGTATCACTTCATGTCGGCGATCGCGGGCGACCTGCCGAATTTCGAGGAAGCTGCGCGTGCGCTGTATGCGAACGACCTCGCGCGGATGGCAGAGCTGATCGCCCGGTGGCCGGACGACGTGCGCGACCATGCGCTCGTGCTGGCGCGTGGCGATCTGCCGCCGTCGACCGAAGACTGCTGATGGAGCACACGACGCAATGACGACCTTCGAGCTGAACCGCGGCGCGATCGCGCCGGTCGCCGACGAAGTCGACCTCGTCGACCTGCGCGTGACCGGAACGATCCCGCCAGAACTTGACGGCACGTTGCTGCGCAACGGCCCGAATCCGCCGGGCGGCCGCTTCGAGGGCAATGACGTGCTGTCGTGGTGGCCGGAAGCGGCGATGCTGCACGCGATCGCATTCGAACGCGGCCGCGCGGCCGGCTATCGGAACCGCTGGGCGCGCACGCGCCGCTGGGCCGATGTGCATGCGCCGGAGCAGGCGCCGCACCTGCCCGACACGAATCCGAACGTGAACGTAGTGCAGCACGCCGGCGAATTGCTCGCGCTGGCGGAAGGCGGCGTGCCGCTCGCGATCACGGCCGCGCTCGACACGCTCGGTGCGCCGGCGCGGCATGCGGCGTTCGGCGGCGCGATGGCTGCCCATCCGAAGGTCGACCCGGTGACGGGCGAACTGATCCTGCTTCGCGCGGACTGGCGCGCGCCGTGGCTGCGCTACGGCGTCGCGGATGCGCAGGGCGTGCAGCGCGTCGACGTCGCCGTCGACCTGCGTGCGCCGTCGATGATGCACGACCTCGCGATCACCGAGACCCGCAGCTTGCTGCTCGATCTGAACGTCGGCTACGACTTCGCGATGCTGAAGCAGGGGCACCGGATGCCACTGCGCTGGCACGACGATCGCGACGCGCGGATCGGCGTGATCCCGCGCCACGGCGGCGACGTGCGCTGGTTCGGCATCGAGCCGTGCTTCATCCAGCATGTCGTGAACGCGTACGACTGCGATGCGTCGTGCATCGTGCTCGATGCGGTGCGCTATCCGTGGTTCCTGCGGCTCGACGCGCGCACCGGCCGCTTCGCCGACAACCCGGTCGGCGAGCTGTGGCGCTACGTGATCGATACCGCGAACGGGCTGATCGACGAGGGGCCGCTCGCCGACGGCGGCATCGAGCTGCCGCGCATCAACGAAAGCAGGACGGGGCGCCCGTACCGCTATCTGTATGCGGTCGAGCAGCCGAACAACGCCGAGATGCGCGGTGTGATGCGCTTCGACCACGTGCGCGGCACGACGACACGCTTCGCGGTGCCGGCCGGCGACCAGAACGGCGAGCCGGTGTTCGTGCCGCGCCCGGGCGGCACCGACGAGGACGACGGCTGGCTGCTGGTGATGGTCTACCGCGCGGCGACGGACACGAGCGACGTCGTGATCCTCGATGCGCGCGCCATCGACGCGGCGCCGGTCGCGACGGTGCACCTGCCGCGCCGCGTGCCGGCCGGGTTCCACGGCGCGTGGGTGCCGCGCGAGCGTCGGCCGTGAGCGGCCGCGCGCGTCACTGCGCGCGCAGCGCGTCGACGATGTTCAGCCGCGCGGCGCGCATCGCCGGCAGGAACCCGCCGACGAGCCCCATCACGAGCGAGAACAGCAGCGTCTTCACGACGATCGCGGGTGTCAGTACGAAACGGAACGACAGGTCGGAGAAGGTCTGGAAGTTGGTCGTCGAGAACGACGCGAACTCCATCAGCGATGCGCACGCAAGCCCCGCGAGCCCGCCGACGAAGCCGAGCAGCAGCGCCTCCAGCAGGAACGCGGCGAGCACGTTCGCGCGCTTGAAGCCGAGCGCGCGCAACGTGCCGATCTCGGCGGTGCGGTTCGCGACTGACGCGTACATCGTGATCATCGCGCCGATCATCGCGGCGATCGAGAAGATCGTCGACAGCGTGATGCCGAGGATGTTGATGAAGGTCGACAGCGCCTTCGACTGGTCGCCGTAAAACGTCTGCTCGCGCTTTGCTTCATCCGTCAGCCGCGGGTCGACGTCGATGTCGGCCTTGAAGCGCGCGAAGCCGTCGGCGCTCGGGATGCGCAGCACCATCGACGAATAGCTGGTGCGCCGGAACGACTGCATCAGCTGGTCGACGTCGCCCCAGATCTCCGAATCGAAGCCGCTGCCGCCCGCGTCGAAGATGCCGACGACGGTCCAGTCGCGCTGCGCGAAATGCAGGCGGTCGCCGAGCTGCGTGCCGCTGAAGCCTTTCGCGATTGCGCTGCCGACGACGATCTCCGACGAGCCCGGCGCGAACGTGCGGCCGGCCACGAGCTTCACGCGCGGGCGCAGCGCGAGGCCGGCCGGCGACACGCCGCGGATCACGACGTTCGACGGCTTGCCGGTCGACGTCTTCACGAGCGAGATCAGCACGACGGCTTCCTTCGACACCCGCGGCCGGCCGTCGGGGCCGAGCGCCACGGCCGGATGCATCTCGAGCGCGTTGGCCTGCTGATGGTCGATCGCACTCTGGATCTCGGTTTCCGCGCCCTTGCGGATCACCACGACGTTGTCCGGTTCGCCGGTCGACACGAGCGTCTGCGTGAGCCCCGCGTCGAGCATCTGCACGGTCGCGAACACGAAGATCACCAGCGCCATCCCGCCTGCGGTGAGCGCGGTGGTGAGCCGGCGGGTCCACAGGTTGCGCGCGATGTAGGTGAGCGGAATCGTCATCGGCGGCAGCCTACCCGATCGCCCGCAGGCCTTCGACCACGCGCACGCGCGCCGCCTGCCACGCCGGCACGAGCGCGGCCGCGAGGCCGACCGCGACCGAGCACGCGGCCTGCAGCGCCATCGTTTCGGTCGACACCTTGAACACCGGGAAGATGCCGCCCGCGGCCTGCTTGAAGATGCTCGCGGCCGGCGGCGTCGCGAGCATCCCGAGCCCGCCGCCCGCCACCGCGATCACGACCGATTCGCCGAACACGATCAGCGCGAGAAAGCCGGGGCCGAAGCCGAGCGCCTTCAGCGTCGCGTATTCGGCGGTGCGTTCGCGCGCGCTCATCGCCATCGCGTTCGCCATCACGGCCATGATGATCAGGATCACCACGTACGACACGACGCGTATCGCCGCGATGATCTGGTTCGACATCGCGACGAAGCCGAGCTGGAACGCCTGCTCGGTCTCGGTCAGCGTCTCGGCGAGCGAGTTCTTGAACTCGGCGTCGACGTTGCGCGCGATCGCGGCGCCGTCGTCCGGGTTCGCGACGCCGAGCACGAACACGCCGACCTGGTCGGCCTGCTTCGGCGTGCGCTTGCGCACCGTCTCGTTCAGGTAGTCCCAGTGGAACACCAGCTGGCGCGTGATCGTCGAGTCGTCGCGGCCATCGAGGATGCCGCGCACGACGAAGTCCCACGTGCCCGGATAGATCGTGCCTTTCAGCGGAATCACGTCGCCGACCTTGAAGCCGAACTGCGTCGCGAGCTGGCGCCCGACGAGGCAGCCGCGGCGGTCGCGGTCGTAGTCGGCGCGCTGCTGCGCCGGCAGGATGAATTCGGGATACAGGTCGAGGTAGTTCTCCGACACCGCGAAGCTCGCGAAGAAGTTCTTCGGATCGCGGTAGATGCCGCCGAACCAGTTCGAGCGCACCACGGCCGTCACGCCGTCGACGCCGCGGATCCGGTTCTCGTAGCTGACCGGCAGCGGGAACACGAGCGAGATCGCGTTGCGCGTGACGAGCCGGCCGCTGGAGGCGGCGGCCGCGCCCGCGTACCAAGCGTCGACGACGGTGTGCAGCAGCCCGAACGCCAGCACCGCGATGGTCAGCCCGAGCACGGTCAGCAGCGTGCGCAGCCGGTGCCGCAGCGCATTGCGCGCGATCAGCTTCAGCACGTACATCGCGCGCGCTCCCGTCCGTCAGGCGGCGTGCCCATCGATCAGCTCCCCTTTTTCCAGATGCACGAGCGAGCGCGCGGCGGCTGCCGCGTGCGCATCGTGGGTCACCATGATGATCGTCTTGCCGAGCTCGGCGTTCATCCGCTGCAGCATCGCGAGCACGTCGGTGGCCGATGCGCGGTCGAGGTCGCCGGTCGGTTCGTCGGCGACGATCAGCACCGGATCGGTGATCAGCGCGCGCGCGATCGCGACGCGCTGCTGCTGGCCGCCCGACAGCTCGGACGGGTAATGGGTCATGCGGTCGCCGAGATTCACCATGTCGAGCACCAGCTCGACGCGCTCGCGGCGTTCGCGGCGCGACAGGTGCGTCAGCATCAGCGGCAGCTCGACGTTCTCGAACGCGGTGAGCACGGGCATCAGGTTGTAGAACTGGAAGATGAAGCCGACGTTCGCCGCGCGCCATTCGGCCAGTTGCGCTTCCTCGAGCCGCGAGATGTCGAGGCCGCCCACGCGCAGCTCGCCGCTGTCGGGCCGGTCGATGCCGGCAACGAGGTTGAGCAGCGTGCTCTTGCCGGAACCCGACGGCCCCATCAGCGCGACGAAGTCGCCTTCGCCGATGTCGAGCGTGATGTCGGTCAGCACCGGCACGACCTGGTTGCCGCGCCGGTACGACTTCGCGACGTGGCTGAGCTCGACGAGCGGCGGCGCGGCGTCGTTCACGCGCGCCACGCTACTTCTTCGCGACGGCCACTTTCGCGCCGTCCTTCAGTTTCGCGCCCGGCGCAAGCACGACCGTGTCGCCGGGCTTCACGCCGCGGATCGCGACGAGTTCGCCGATCCGCGCGCCTTGGGTCACCGGCGCTGCGCGCACGGTGTCGTCCTTCACGACGAACACGACCGGCCGGCCGTCGCGCTCGACCACCGCGCTCGCCTGCACGGCGGTTACCGGCTGACGGTCCTGCGGCGACGCGGGCTTCGACAGGAACGCGATCTTCGCACTCATGTCGGGCAGCACGCGCTCGTCGCGGTCGACGAAACGCACCTTCACGAGCACCGTTGCCTTCGAGCGGTCGACAGTCGGCACGATGCGCGACACGCGACCTGCGAAGCGCATGTCGGGCAGCGCGTCGAGCTGGATCTCGCACGGCTGTTCCGCGCGGATCTTCGCGATGTTCGACTCGGCGACGTCGGCCTCGACCTCGAGCGTGTCCATGTCGGCGATCGTCACGACCGCGCCCTTGCTGTCCGACGCGGACGAGAACGGCGTGATGTTGTCGCCGACGTTCGCGTGCTTTGCCAGCACGATGCCGTCGAATGGCGCGCGGATCACCGTCTGGTCGACCGCGACCTGCGCGGCTTGCGCATTGGCTTCGGCGGACGCGATCGTGGCCTCGTCGCTGTTGACCGACGCGCGCGCCTTGTTCACGCGGGCCGTGTCGATGTCGAGCTGCGCGGCCGGCACCGCGCCCTTCGGCGCGAGCGCGGCGGTGCGGCGCAGCGCGATTTCAGCGTCCTTCAGCTCCGCCTGCGCGACGCCGAGGTTCGCGCGGGAGACCTGCACCTGCGCGCGTGCCTGCGCCAGCGACGCCTGTACGTCACGACTTTCGAGCCGCGCGATGATCTCGTCCTTCTTCACGCGCGTGCCTTCGAGCACGCCGAGCCATTCGACGCGCCCCTGGCCCTTCGACGCGACCGCGGCCTTGCGCTGCGGCACGACGTAGCCGGTCGCGTTGAGCTGGGTATCGTTCTGGTACGGATAGGCGGACGTGACGGCGGTCGTGTCGACCGTCGGGCGGCCAGTGAACGCCAGCACGGCGACGATCACGGCGATGACGAGCGCGGCTGCGACCGCAATGCGGAGCCACCGGCGCCGGCGTGGCGCGGGCGCGAGCGGACGCCGGTCGATTTTCAGTTTGTCCAGATTGTGATCGGGCAATTTGGGCGCCTTGCGACGGCGGCGGTCTCGGAACCGGCCGCGTCCGGTTGGGGACGGAAGGAGGCCAGTATAGCGTCGCCGCGGCGGGCGCGAGAGCCGGTTTGTCGGATGATTGACGCACGTTCCGCAGCGTGTCGCGCTGGCCTGAAACCGGCGCCCCCGGGGAAACCCGAGGGTGCAGGCCGCATGTCAACTCGTCGTGCGGGAGAGGCGTTATGGAGCCAGTGCATCAGTGTTTGTCGAGGCGAAAAGGCAAGAGCCGACCCGCCCGGCGGCGACCGGCGACCCGGCGCGGCTGATGTTCCGATGCGGATGCCTCGCATCTCTTACCGGTACGTTTGACTTTTTCTCCGCTAAAGGAAGAACAATGAAGAAGACGCTCGCTTCGATCATGGCCGCAGCATTCGCTCTCGCATCGGTTTCGGCATTCGCACAGGCGTCGGCTGCCGGCGCCGACGCGATGGCTCCTGCTTCCGCCCCGATGAAGAAGGATCACAGCAAGCCGAAGCATCAACTGAAGCACCACGGCTCGAAGAAGGGCCAGGCGAAGGCTGCGGCTGCATCGGCCGCCGGCACGAACGACGCAGGCGCGCAGAACTAAGCACGTTTCGCCGGAGCCGGCACTGCCGGCCGCCCGTCGTGAAACCCCGCACGCTCCGGCCTGCGGGGTTTTGTTTTTTCAGGCGTCGGCCACGTTCGGGACGTCGAGGGCGCCGGGCGGCGGCGGCGCGCGCATCGCATCGACCACCGCGCGCATGCGCCGCCAGTGCGATCCCTCCCAGAACACCCGCCGGCACACGTCGCACGCGGCAAAGCGCCGGTGCCGCTGCCGGACACCGGCCGGCACGCGCGGCGCGGCGTCCGCCGCGTCGAGCGCGTGCAGCGGCGCGTTGCAGCGCAGGCACAGCCGGAACGGCCGCATGTGCGGCGCGAGATCGAGCCGCACGAACAGCTCGCGCAATTGCGCGTCCGGCTGCTGCGCGTGCAGGTAGCAGCCGCGCGCGACCGCGCGGCGCTTCAGCAGCTCGCGGTCGCGTGTCAGCACGATCCGGCCTTCGCGGGACGCGAGCGCGACGAGCTCGTCGTCGCGGTAGTGATTGTCGTAGCAGGTGTCGAAGCCGGCCAGGCGCAGCAGCTGCGCAAGGCCACCGAGGTGCGCGTCGGCGACGAAGCGCCAGCGGTCCGGTTGCGGCAGCGGGGATGCGGCCGACGGCTGCGCGCGCTGCGGATGGATGTCGACGCGGTCGCCGTCGCCGAGCGGCCGGTCGAGGGCGGATGGGGCGCCGTTCACGCAGAGCCGGCCGATTTCCGTATGCGGGACGCCGAGCGCCTCGATTGCATGCTTGAGCGTCGCGTCGCGCGCAAACGCGTGCGCGAACGCGCGCTCGCGCCGGGCGCGAGCGAGAAAGTCGTTCAGTTCGCCGTGAAAGCGGAAGGTTGCGGTCGCCATCCGCGCAGTATCGCACCGCGCACGGCCGGTCGCCGGGGCTGCAGGCTGTCGCCATCTGTGTTTAACTCCCCGCTTCACGAGTCGAAGGAGCGGGAAATGGATCTCGGATTTATCGGACTGGGCGAAATGGGGCAGGCGATCGCGACGAACCTGCTGAAGGCGGGGCATGCCGTGCGGGTCTGGAACCGGTCGCGCGAGCGTGCCGAGCCGCTCGCCGCGTTCGGCGCGCAGATCGTCGCGACGCCGGCCGACGCGTTTCGCGGCGATGCCGTGTTCTCGATGCTCGCCGACGATGCGGCCGCGCGCGAAGTATTCGACGACGCGCTGCTCGCGCAGGCGCCGCGCGGCCTGATTCACGTGAATATGGCGACCGTGTCGGTCGCGCTCGCCGAATCGCTCGCGCACGCGCATGCGTCGCGCGGCCTCGCGTATGTCGCCGCGCCCGTGATGGGGCGCCCGGACGTCGCCGCCGCCGCGCGCCTGACGATCATGGCGGGCGGCCCGGCCGAGGCGATCGACCGCGTGCAGCCGCTGTTCGACGCGATCGGCCAGAAGACCTGGCGGTTCGGCTCGCTGCCGCAGCATGCGAACGTCGCGAAGATCGCGGCGAATTTCACGCTGGCGTCGGCGATCGAGACGCTCGGCGAGGCGTCCGCGCTGCTCGGCGCGCACGGCGTCGCGATGCGCGATTTCCTTGACGTGATCACGAACAGCGTATTCCCGGGGCCGGTCTACGCAGGCTACGGTGCAATGATCGCCGAGCGCAGCTACGAGCCCGCGCGTTTCAAGGCGCGCCTCGGGCTGAAGGACGTGCGGCTCGCGCTGCAGGCCGGCGACGCCGCGTCGGTCCCGCTGCCGGTGGCGAGCGTCGTGCGCGACAGCCTGCTCGATGCGCTCGCGCACGGCGGCGGCGAGCAGGACTTCGCGGTGCTCGGCGAAGTCGCGCTGCGGCGCGCGGGGCGCTGAGCCGGCGCGGGACAGACGCGCCGCGCACGCGGCATAATCGACGTTTCGTTTTTCTTTCGGTCGGGGTGGTGATGAACCTGCATACGTGGTGGCTTTTCGTGGCGACGGTGTTCGTCGTGTCGGCGATTCCGGGGCCGAACATGCTGCTCGTGATGACGCACGGCGCGCGGCACGGGCTGCGGCGTTCGGCGTGGACGATGGCCGGCTGTCTCACGGCGCTGGTGCTGATGCTGTCGGTGTCGGCGGCGGGCCTCGGTGCCGTGCTCGAGGCATGGCCGGCGATGTTCAACACGTTGCGCTTTGCGGGTGCTGCCTACCTGATCTATCTCGGCGTGAAGGCGTGGCGCGCGCGGGTCGACGACGAGCAGCCTGCCGCCGATGTCGAAACCGTGTCGCGCCAGCTCGCGTCGGCATCGCGCGGCGCGCTGTTCCGCAACGGTTTCCTGGTCGCGGGCAGCAACCCGAAGGCGATCCTGTTCGCGGCCGCGCTGCTGCCGCAATTCATCAACGCGTCCGAGCCGACGTTGCCGCAGTTCGGCATCCTAGTCGTCACGTTCGCGGTGATCGAGGTCAGCTGGTATCTCGTCTATGCGTCGTTCGGCACGCACATCGGCGCGACGCTGAAAAGCCAGAGCGTTGCGAAGATCTTCAACCGGCTGACGGGCGGCATTTTCGTCGGCTTCGGCGCGATGATGGCGTTGGTCCGTCACTGATTCATGCCGCCGCGGCCGCCGCCGCCGCCACGGGTTGCAGCACGCCCCGCGCCTCGTCAGAGGGCGGGGCGTTTTCACGTCGCGCTGCGATTACGCTCCGCCCACGCGCGCGGCCAGCCAGAGGCGGGGCATTTTCGCATCCGGGGCCGGTCATGCTTGGATCACGCGCGCGGCCACGCGGCGGCGCCGGCACGGCGGCCGGTCGACAAGCCGAACGCGGCGGCCGCGCCCGCGAACGCGAAGCCGACACCGCACACGGCACGCCACCCGCCCCACGCCCATGCGCTGCCCGCGAGCGCTGCGCCGGTCGCGCCGCCGACGAAGAACAACCCGACGAACAATCCGTTCAAACGACCGCGCGCGGCTGGGTTCAGCAGATTGATTGCCCGGCGGCCGATCGTCTGGTCGACGATCACGCCTGCGTCGAGCAGCGCAGCGCCGCCGGCGAGGAGCGCCAGCGCGACGCCGCGGTGCGTGTGCGCATCGAAGCCGAACCAGCCGGCGCCGGCGATGCCGAGCACGGTGAGCGCGGCGAGCATCGTCACGTGTGCGATGCGCTGCGCGGCCGGACCGTGGCCGCGATCGCCGGCGCGACCGGCCAGCGGCGTGACGATCGCACCGCTCGCGCCGGCGAACGCGAACAGCGCGACGCCGTGCAGGTCGAGGCCGAATGGCGGCTGCGCGAGCCGCAGCCCGATGGCGGTCCAGAACGCGCTGAATGCGGCCATTGCGAGCGCGGCCGACAGCGCATGTCGGCGCAGCACCGGTTCGTCGGCCAGCAGGCGGCCCATCGACGCGAGCAGCGCGCGATAGCCGGCCGTCACCGGCGGCACGCGCGGCGGCAGGCGCAGCGCGAGCACCGCCGCAATCGCCGCGTTCGCGAGCGCGGCCAGCGCGTAGAACGCGCGCCAGCCGGCCGTGCCCGCGATCAGGCTGGCGAGTGGCCGCGACAGCAGGATGCCGAGCATCAATCCGCTCATCACGTTGCCGACCGCTCGCCCGCGCTGTGCTTCGGGCGCCATCGACGCGGCCATCGGCACCAGCATCTGGATCACGCTCGACGCGGCGCCCGCGACCAGCGTTGCGAGCAGGAAGACGGCGCCGGACCGCGTGAACGCCGGCAGCGCGAGCGCGGCCGCGCACGCGACGAGCGTCACGACGATCAGGCGGCGGTTCTCGAGCAGATCGACGAGCGGCACCAGCAGCACGAGGCCCGCTGCGTACCCGAGCTGCGGCAGCATCGCGACGAGTCCCGTGAGGCCCGGCGGCAACCGCAGGTCGGCGCTGATCGAACCGGTCAGTGGCTGCGCGGCGAACAGGTCCATCACGATCACGCCGACCGTCGCGGCGAAGAAGAGCGTCATGCCCGCACTGAGCGCGGGCGGTGCGCCGAGCGCGGGGCGGTCGGCGGCTTGGCAGGAGTGTGCAGGGCAATTCATCGTCGGAAGCCTGGATGTCGAACGAAGGAATCCCCATCGTAGGTGCGCGATGTTTATGCGACAATTGAAATATGTCTAACATGATTATGCGAGTTTGCTTTGAATACGCGTGATCTCCAGGCGTTCGTCGCGGTGGTCGACAGCGGGTCGATGGTCGCGGCCGCCGCGAAACTTCATCTGACGCAGCCGGGCCTGACGCGTCGCGTCCAGAACCTCGAAACACTGCTCGGCATGCCGCTGCTCGATCGGCAGAGCAAGCCGCTGAAGCCGACCGCTGCCGGGCGCGACGTCTACGCGCTTGCGCGCAACGTGCTGGGTGCGGTCGACGAATTGATGGCGGCCGGCGCGCCCGACAGCGAGCCGTCCGGTGAACTGCGGATCGGCGTGCCGCCGTTCCTGTCCGAGCTGGCGCTCGAGCGGCCGATCGACAGGTTGCGTGATGCCTTTCCGCGCCTGACGCTGCGCGTGACGGCCGGCTGGTCGCCGGCGCTCGTGCAGGGCATCGAGCGCGGTGCGCTCGATGTCGCGACGGTCATGGTGCCGGCCAGCGCGGCGCTGCCCGACACGCTCACGGCCACGTTGCTCGGCACGCAACCGACGGTGCTCGTCGCCGCGCGCGACTTTCCGCTACCGGACGGGCCGCTGTCGCTCGATGTGTTGTCGGGTTTTCCGTGGGTGCTGAGTCAGGACGGCTGCGGGATGCGCTCGGCGCTGAGCCGCGCGCTCGGCGCGGCCGGGTTGCCGTTCGACGTCGCGGTCGAGGCATTCGGCTCGGAGCTGCAGCTGTCGCTCGTGGCGCGAGGCGCCGGCATCGGCATCGCGCCGCCGAACGCGCTCGCGCGCAGCGCGCATCGCGATGCGCTAAGGGTGGTGGAAACGGCGGGGCTCGAGACGCGGATCAGCGTGTGGATCGTGCACGGCACGCTGCCGGGCCGTCTGATGCGGCCGGTCGCGCTACTGCGGGATGCGCTGGGAGAGGTGCTCCGCCGGGAGAACGAGATGGGGTCGGATGCGAACTAGCGCTCTAGAGTGCGCAGTCGAGGGAAAATCCTTATTTTCTCTACGGAAATGTTGCAATGCGGAAACCGATTCGCTATAGTTACACCTGTCTCCTCCATGTCTCCTCTGATATGGATTCAGCCCGCCACTTAGGCGGGCTTTTTTTTGCCCGTGTTTTGCGCGGGCCATCCATTCGTCCTTTGTCCGCCCTGCGTCGCCGGCGTCAGAACTTGTACGTCATCCCGACGTAGCTGATGATCGGGTCAGCCTTCAGCTCCGATTTCGACTCGGCGAGCACCGTGCCGTCGGCCGCCTTGATCGTCACCGTCGACGTCGTCTTCAGCGGGATGTAGGTCACCGACGCCACCAGCCCGAAATGCTCGGTCATGTTGTACTGCAGACCCGCGTTGAACACCGGCTGCCACGACGACGACGCCTTCGCTTCCACCGATGTCGTACCCGGCTTGCCCGCGCCCGCCGCGAGAATCGCGCCGAGGTTGTCCTGCGTCTGCTTGATGAAGTTCGTGTTGAGCTGCAGGTCGCTGAACCAGTTGTACGACACGCCGAGGCCGAGGAATGGCCTGAATTTCGCGTTCGCCGCCCCGAAGTAGTACTGCAGGATCGCCGCCGGGCTCCACTGCCGCACGCTCTTCACGATCGGGTTCACCGACGCGAGGCCGATGTTCTGCGTGCCGAGTGCGCCGGCCGGGCCCGGCGGCTTGATCGTGCCCTGGCCCGACACCTTGAACACCGGCGGCACGCCGGCCACCGACGTGACCGCGATGTGATCGGTCAGGAAGTGGCTGACCGTCAGGCCGACGGTATCCGCGCCGCTGGTGTGCAAACCGGTGCCCGGCGACGTGAACGACGGCGGCAGCCGCAACGGCGTGTTGATCGGCGTCGGCGCGACGTTGGTCGTCATCGGCGTGCTGCTTTGCTGCGGCATCACGTGGAACCAGCCGAGCGTGACGACGTTGCTGCCGGCGCTTTGCGCATGGGCCGCAAGCGGCGCCATCGCGGCGGCGCCGGCCGCCGCGCAAAGAAGGGTCTTCTTCATCACGGCTTGCCTCCGCTTACTGGACGAACGCGCCGATCGTGAAATACGGCGTCGAACCCGCGTTGTCGAGGAAACCGAACACGCCACCCGTGAAGATGAACTTGCCGGTCGGCGACGTGCTGCCCGAGCCCGTATGGATCGTCGTGACCGTGCCCGGCACCTTCTGCGTGTAGTCCAGGTCGAGCGCGGTCGCGAGCGATGCCTGCGACGGCTGGAACGGATCGAGCAGCGTGGCCTGGTTGTTGATCAGCGCGGTGGTCCGGTAGTCGAACTGGCTGTCGACCCCGATGTATTCGCCGTTCTGCGAGCCGGCCGCGATGGCCGTCTGCGGCGCGAGGATCGAGATGCTCGATTCGTCGTCGGCGGTCAGGCCCGGCACGCCGTTGCTGTCGGGCGTCGGGTTCGGGTTCGCGACACCCGTGCGCACGAGGATCGGCACCAGCTGGTTGCGCAGCTTGCCGACGATCATGAAGCCCTTGCCCTGCGGCGTCGCCGACAGCGTCGGCTTCAGCTGGCTCGCGTAGTTGTTCGACTGGAACGCGCCGCTGCCGTCGGCCGACTGCACGAAGTTCGTGCCCTGCTGCACGCACGCGCCGCCGGCGAACTGGCCGGTCGTGTCGCACTTGGTCCACGTGCCGTCCGCGTTGATCGTCACCTTGGCGTCGATCGACGCCGGCGCGAATTTCTGCGACGGCACTTCGCCGAAGCCGATGTGGCTGTACGTGCCCGCGACCTTTGTGATGTCGGTTTCGATCGACGAGAAGCCGATGAACGGGTAGTACGGGAATTTCGTGTCGGGCACCGCTGCCTGGCCGAGCACGCCGTCGAACTGGATCTCCTTGCCGGGAATCGTGCCGCCCGCGACGCCGAAGCCGACGAAGATGCGCGCCGGACGCGACGCATCGAGGCTCGCGCCGTTCAGCCGGAATGCGCACTGGTTCAGCTTGTTGGTCGGCAGCAGCGTTTCCTGCGTGAGCGTGCCGCTGTCGACGGTGCCCGCGCGGGTCGGCGTGACGGTGCCGGTCTTTTGCGGAACCGCCGATTCGACATAGGTGACCTGCCAGGTCATCTTGGTCGTGTCGAGCTGGACCTTGGCCAGTTCGCCGCTGCCCGCGCCGCCCGTAAACACGGTGCTGTAGTCGAGCGTTGCGGGGCAGAGCCGGTCTTCGACGAGCGGGGGCGGATTGTCGCTGCCGCCGCCGCATGCGGAAAGAAGGGGGGCGGCAAAGGCCGCCGCCAGAACGAGGTTGCGCTTCATGTTGCTCCTCCAGATTTGTCTTGTCAGGCGGCCGGCTCCCTGTCGACCGCTTCTGTTGCTTGTGCTCGTGCTGCCTGCGCCGTGCCGGGCGCCGTCGTTTCGTGCCTTCCCTGCATTCCGCGGCGGCGCACCGGCCGCCGCCGCGTCCCCGATCGTTACTTGCTGATCTGCGCGCCCACGCCGAAGTACGGTGTCGACGACGTGCTCGAGTTCGCCGACGTCGACGTGACGCCGCCGTTCACCGTGCCCTGGATCAGCGCCGCGTACAGGCCGCCCGTCGCGATCACCACACCCGATGCGGCCGTGCCGCTCTTCGGAATCGTCGTCGTGTTCAGCAGGCCCGGCGTCGTCTGACCGTAGTCCAGCGTGAAGCCGTCCTCCTCCGCCTGCGTGGTCGGGTTGATGAACGACGCGTTGCTGCCGCGGATCAGTGCCGCCGTGTACTTGAAGTTCGAATCGGCGCCCGCGTAGCCGCCGTCGATCGCGCCCGACTGGATCGCGCTCGCCGCGCCGAGCACCGCGATGCCCGATTCGTCGTCGACCTTTGCGTCGGTATGCAGCGCCAGATCCGTGCCCAGATACACGTAGCCCGTGCGGACCACCACCGGCACGGTCGCGCCGTTGAGCTGGCCGATCACCATGTGCGCGGTCGCCGACTTGCCGGTCGCGCCGATGAGCGGCAACTGCGTCTGCGGCAGGATCTGCGGCGCCTTCGTGCTGTCGAGATAGCCGCCGTTTGCGTTGACCGTCCACGGATCGCCGGTCGTCAGGCAGCCGCCCGAGGACGTCGACGTACACGCGCCGTTCGCGTCGAACGTCTCGCTTGAATTCGTGCCCTTCGTCGCGTAGTTGCCCGACGGCACGAGGTGATAGATCAGCGCGTTGTACGTACCCGGCAGCTTCGTGAGGTCGGTCGTCGTGCTTGCGAAGCCGAGGAACGGATAGAAGTCGAAGTGGCGGTTCGGCACCTGGCCGACGTTCTTGTAGATCGGGACACCGGCGACGCTGATCGTCAGGCCGTCGTACTGAACCGTCGCGCCGGGGATGCCGCCGCCCGCGACGCCCATGCCGACCAGCAGCATCGGCGGGTTCGCCTGGTTGAAGTCGGCGGCCGTCGAATAAGTCGAGCCGTTCGGTGCCGTGCCCGAACCCGGCGTGAGCACGAACGCGCAGCGCGTCTGCTCCGCGGTCGGCAGCGTGCCGGTCGGCGGGTGGACGACCTTGCCGGTGATCGTGGTGCCGGCGCGGCTCGGCGTGACCGTGCCGGTCGCAAGCGGAATCGGCGATTCGAGCCACTTGAGCGTGTACGTCATCGCGACCGCGTCGATGTTGACGCTGACGATCTCGCCGCTACCGGCGCCGCCGAGGTACGTGCTCTTCACGATGTCGGCATCGGCCGGGCAGAGCGCGCCGTTGATCGGCTGCGACGGCGGCGGCCCTTGCGTGCCGCAGCTCGATCCGGAACATTGGGGTGCTTCGATCGGCGCGGGCGAGCCGCCGTCTCCTCCACCACAGGCAATCAGGAAAGGGGCGATGGCAAAGGCCGTTGCCACCCCCTTCGATAAGGCGTGCGACATGCCGCTGTCTCCAATCGTTTAATTGTGCGAGCTAATGTCGCTGCCTGGATTTTTGCTGTCAATTGATGAACTCGTCTAAAAAAGACGATTGAAACAACGCGCGCGCGATGAATCCTTGCAGGATACGGATTTCAGTAAGAATTAAAACGCACGGGCAGTGCTAGAGTGCTGCCGAAGTGGGGCGTCTGCCACGCTCGGGCGGCCCTGGAGGCCTTCCTGCGTATAACGGCAGCGTTTAAAGCGGCGATATCAGGTTTATCCCTATTCGGGATTGACTGGAGAAGGTGGGGTGGAATTAATTTGCCGGTAATCGCGCAATGGAAAGCTTGTAAATATTTGTAAATGCGTAAACCGGATTTTATATATTGCCTGATATGGGTAAATAAAAAGCCGGCCAGCGGCCGGCTTGCATCCGATGCGAGAAGGATCAGCGCTTGAGGCCGGTGTCTTCGGCCGCGCCGATGTTGATGTTCATGCACTGGATCGCGGCGCCCGATGCGCCCTTGCCCAGGTTGTCGAGGCGCGCGACCGTGACGAAACGCTCTTCGTTGCCGAATACGAACAGGTCGACGCGGTTCGTGTCGTTGTTCGCCTGCACGTCGAAGAAGCCGCTGTCGAGGTTCGCATCCGCGTTGAACGGTGCGACGCGCACGAACGGTTCGTCCGCGTAGTACTCGGCGAACACGCGCTGCACATCCTGCGGCGTCGCACGCTTGGCGAGCTGTTCGGGCGAGAAGTAGGTCGTCACGGCAAGGCCCTTCAGGAACGGGCCGACGATCGGCGTGAAGATCGGCGCGTGCGCGAGGCCCGTGTGCGCGGCCATTTCCGGCAGGTGCTTGTGCGCCAGTGCGAGCGCGTACGGACGCGGGCTCGCGAGCTTGCCGCCCGGCGCCGCGTTTTCGTATTCGGCGATCATCGACTTGCCGCCGCCGCTGTAGCCGGTGATCGAGTAGCTGTGCGCGGCGAAGGTCGGCGCGACGATGCCGGCATCCACGAGCGGACGCATCGCGAGCACGAACGCCGATGCATGGCAGCCCGGCACGGCGATGCGCTTCGACGTGCGAATCTTGTCGCGCTGCGCGCGGGTCAGTTCCGGCAGGCCGTATGCCCAGTCGGCGCTCGTGCGGAACGCGGTGCTCGCGTCGATCAGCGTCGTGTCCGGATTCTCGACCAGCGATGCCGATTCGCGCGACGCGACGTCCGGCAGGCAGAGGAACGTGACGTCCGATGCGTTGATCAGGCGGCGGCGCTCGTCGACGTCCTTGCGCTTCGCTTCATCGATGCGCAGGATCTCGATGTCGTTGCGCGCCGACAGGTATTCGAAGATCTTGAGGCCGGTCGTACCTTCCTGGCCGTCGACAAAAACTTTGGTGCTCATTTCGTTCTCGCTGAATGACACGGGAGCCGCGGCGCCCTGAAACCGCCATTTTAAAACCTCATCCGGCGGGCCTGCACCGCGCGGGGCGAAAAAAGACGGCCCGCGGGCCGTCTTGTATCACTTTGATACGCGCCGGCACCGCATCGCCGCGTGCCGGGCGGCGAGCGGGCGGGCTCGCTGGCGGCGGTCAGCGGCCGCCGGCCAGCCAGCGGGCGGTCGCCTCGGCGACGCGCAGGCCGAACGCCTTCGCGGTCTCGAGGTCGCCGGGCAGCGGGCCCTCGTCGGGCGTCGCGTCCGCCGGCGACTGCGCGAGCAGGCCCGTGAAGCCGCCGACGTAATTGATGTCGTTGCGCGTGGCCGCCTTCGAGTTGGCCGGCATCATGCCCGTGCCGACCCACACCATCCCATGTTGCATCGCCAGCGTGACGAAATACTGAATTGTCGAGAACTTGTCGCCGTTCATCGTCGCGGAGTTCGTGAAGCCCGCGGCGATCTTGTCCTTCCATTTCTGCGTGAACCACGGTTTCGACGTGGCATCGGCGAACTGCTTGAACTGTGCGGACGGGCCGCCCATGTAGGTCGGCGCGCCGAAGACGATCGCGTCCGCCGCGTCGAGCGCGGCCCAGCCCGCGTCGTCGAGTTCGCCGACGGCGATCAGGCGTGCGGTGGCGCCGGCGTCCTGCGCGCCTGCATGGACGGCCTCGGCCAGTTTCTGCGTGTGACCGTAGCCGCTGTGATAGACGATGACGATGTTCGACATGAAGCGTTCTCCGGAAGAGGACGAAACGGCGGGCGCCGCGGCCTGCCGCGTCACGCGCCGCGGTGGGGCGGCGCGACGGATGCGCGGCGGGATGCCGCGACCGATGCCGCTGAGTCTAGCAAGCCTAAATGACGGGAGAACAGCACGCGCGCGGGCGCGGGTGATCGCGGCTCCGAGACGCGCGCAACGGCAGGCAGGCGGCGCGCGAGCGCTTACTGTCCGTAAGTGACCGTGAGCCGCGCGGTGCCGATCGTCAGCGTGCCGATCTCGTGCTCGAACATCGGAGCGGGGCGCCCTTGCGCGACGCGCAGGTCCGTGCCCTTCAGCGCATAGACGGTGATCACGTAGCGGTGCGGCTTGCCGGGCGGCGGGCATGGGCCGCCGTAGCCGTCGATCCCGAAGTCGTTGCGCGCCTCGCTCGCGCCGATGCGGCGCAGGAAGCCCGACGCGCTCGCGTCGGCCGGCAGGCTCGTGACGCTCGCCGGGATGGTGGCGACGGCCCAGTGCCACCAGCCGTGCCCTGGCGCATCGGGATCGAAGATCGTGATCGCGTAGCCGCGCGTGCCGGGCGGCGGGTTGCGCCAGCTGAGCTGCGGCGAACGGTTGTCGCCCTTGCAGTCGCCGCGGTCGAACACGTTCGCGGCGCCGACGCGCCCGCCGGGCGTCAGGTCGTTGCTCGACACGGTGAACGGGCCTTCCGCCCGCGCGGGCAGGACGGCGAACGCGACACACGCGGCGGCGCAGGGAAGGGCGGCGATGAACGGCGAAGGGCGACCCGGGGACGCAGGCGAAGTGATCCGGCGATCCACACGCATATGGCGCTTCTCCCGTCACGTGGGCCGGTCCGATGCTCCCGGCATTGTTGGCGTTGTGCGTTGCCTGCGCAGCTGATGGCGGCGATGAATCAAGTCTAGCATTAGGGTTCGATGAGCGATGCATGCCGCGGCCCGCGCGTTCGTGCCGGCCCCCGATGCGCACTGGCGGACGAAAAAAAGCCGCTCGCGGTCAGGCGAGCGGCTTTTTCGGCCAGGGTGCCGGCGGCGTGCCGGCTCGGCATTACTCCTTCGGGGCCGTCGCGCCACCGTGCGCGGCCGACCACTCGGCCGGCGCGTGCAGGAACTTCTCGACTTCGTCGAGCGTCTTGGTCTCGAAGTAGCCCGATGCCTTCGCGACGCGCAGCACGTCCCACCAGGTCGCCAGCGCATGCAGGTCGACGTCGATGTCCTTCAGGACCGACACGCTTTCCTTGAAGATGTTGTAGTGGAACAGCACGAAGCAGTGGTTCACCGTCGCGCCCGCGGTGCGCAGCGCGTTGACGAAGTTGATCTTGCTGCGGCTGTCGGTCGTCAGGTCTTCTACCAGCAGCACGCGCGAGCCTTCTTCCAGATGACCCTCGATCTGCGCGTTGCGGCCGAAACCCTTCGGCTTCTTGCGAACGTACTGCATCGGCACCATCATCCGATCCGCGAGCCAGGCCGCGAACGGGATGCCGGCCGTCTCGCCGCCCGCCACCGAGTCGATCTGCTCGAAGCCGACGTCGCGCATGATCGTCGTTTCCGCCATTTCCATCAGTGCGCGGCGCACACGCGGATACGAGATCAGCTTGCGGCAGTCGATGTAGACGGGGCTTGCCCAGCCGGACGTGAAGATGAACGGTTTTTCGGCATTGAAGTGCACCGCCTGCACTTCGAGCAGGATTTTGGCGGTCGTATCCGAGATCGACTGACGATCGTAGCCTGTCATGGGCATTCCTTGGGTGATGAGCGAAGAGCGGGCGCGGGCCCGGTGGCGCAGCAAGGGGAACCTGCCCGTGGGGGCCTGGGTGCGATCGGCGAGCCGATCGCATCGCTGCGCGCGTAGCCGGCTATTTTACCCGATTCAGGCGGGTTTTCGGCGGAAATCCCGCAGGTTTGGCGCGCGGCTCCGCGCGGCTCGCCACCGGCGAAACAAACGGGGCGCGACCATCCCGATGCTGATGCGGAGGATGCGGCGCCGCACCAACGGACGTCATTTAGGGGGTGTACACTAGGCGACCCTTAGAAATCGTTCAGTACTTTGTACTTTCCTCTTGCCACCCGCCAAGGTTCGATGGCGTGCCGACCCGGCGCGCTGCGTGCCGTCTCGCAGTCGACCACCCCTTCGATTCAAGCAGACGCGGCCCAAGGTGCTGTGTACTGAACCGTCAATATTTCGCATGTCTCTCGCAGGTCAATCATGGACGAACAACTGAAGCAGGCCGCTCTCGCTTATCACCTGAACCCGAAACCCGGCAAGATTTCGGTCACCCCGACCAAGCCGCTGTCGAACCAGCTCGATCTGTCGCTCGCGTACTCGCCGGGCGTCGCCGCCGCGTGCGAGGCGATCCACGCCGATCCGCTCGACGCGCAGAAGTACACGTCGCGCGGCAACCTCGTCGGCGTCATCACGAACGGCACGGCCGTGCTGGGCCTCGGCAACATCGGCCCGCTGGCCGCCAAGCCGGTGATGGAAGGCAAGGGCTGCCTGTTCAAGAAGTTCGCGGGCATCGACGTGTTCGACATCGAACTGTCGGAGTCCGACCCCGACAAGCTGGTCGAGGCAATCGCGATGCTCGAGCCGACGCTCGGCGGCATCAACCTCGAGGACATCAAGGCGCCGGAATGCTTCTACATCGAGCAGAAGCTGCGCGAGCGCATGAAGATCCCCGTCTTCCACGACGACCAGCACGGTACCGCGATCATCGCGTCGGCCGCGATCCTGAACGGCCTGAAGGTGGTCGGCAAGAAGTTGTCCGAAGTGAAGCTCGTGTGCTCGGGCGCGGGCGCGGCGGCGATCGCGTGTCTGGACCTGCTGGTGAACCTGGGTCTCACGAAGTCGAACATCCTCGTCGCCGACTCGAAGGGCGTGATCTACGAAGGGCGCGGCAACCTCGATCCGTCGAAGCAGCGCTATGCGGCGACCACCGACGCGCGCTCGCTTGCCGACGCGATCGTCGGCGCGGACGTGTTCCTCGGCTGCTCGAGCGCGGGCGTGCTGAAGCAGGACATGGTCAAGACGATGGGCGAGCGCCCGCTGATCCTGGCGCTCGCGAACCCCGAACCGGAAATCCGCCCGGAAGACGCCAAGGCCGTGCGCCCGGACGCGATCGTCGCGACTGGCCGTTCGGATTACCCGAACCAGGTCAACAACGTGCTGTGCTTCCCGTTCATCTTCCGCGGCGCACTCGACGTCGGCGCGACGACGATCACGGAAGAAATGAAGCTCGCGTGCGTGCGCGCGATCGCCGAGCTGGCCGAGGAAACCGACCAGAGCGAGGAAGTCGCGAAGGCGTATGAAGGCCACTCGCTCGAGTTCGGGCCGGAATACCTGATTCCGAAGCCGTTCGACCCGCGCCTGATCATCAAGATCGCGCCGGCCGTCGCGCAGGCCGCGATGGATTCGGGCGTCGCCACACGCCCGATCCAGGACATGGACGCATATCGCGAGCAACTCGGCGCGACCGTCTACCGCACCGGCATGGTGATGCGCCCGGTGTTCGCGACCGCGAAGAAGAAGCAGGCGCGCATCGTGTTCGCCGAGGGCGAGGACGAGCGCGTGCTGCGCGCCGCGCAGTTCGTGCTGCAGGAAAAGATCGCGAAGCCGATCATCGTCGGCCGTCCGGCGGTCGTCGAGATGCGCCTCGCGAAGATCGGCTCGAAGCTGAAGGCCGGCGTCGATTTCGAGATCGTGAATCCGGAAGACGACACGCGTTACCACCGCTACTGGCAGGCGTACCACGAGATCGGCGCGCGCGACGGCGTGACGCCGGAAGTCGCGAAGGCCGCGCTGCGCAAGTTCAACACGCTGATCGGCGCGATGCTCGTGCATCTGGGCGATGCGGACGGGATGATCTGCGGGATGATCGACACGTACCACACGCACCTGAAGTTCATCGAGCAGGTGCTGGGCCGTGCGAAGGGCGCCGAGCACTTCGCGGCGATGAACCTGCTGATGCTGCCGGGCCGCAACCTGTTCCTGTGCGACACGTACGTGAACGAACTGCCGAGCGCCGAACAGCTCGCCGACATGACGATCCAGGCGGCCGCCGAGATCGAGCGCTTCGGCATCGTGCCGAAGGCCGCGCTGCTGTCCAACTCGAACTTCGGCAGTGCGCCGTCGGCGTCGTCGCGCCGCATGGCCGAAGCCCGCAAGCTGATCAGCGAGCGTGCGCCGAACCTCGAGGTCGATGGCGAAATGCACGGCGATGCCGCGTTGTCGGAAGCGGTCCGCAAGGCCGCATTCCCGGGCACGACGCTGTCGGGCGAGGCGAACCTGCTGATCATGCCGAACGTCGAAGCGGCGAACATCGCGTACAACCTGCTGAAGATGGTCGGCGGCGAAGGCGTGACGGTCGGCCCGCTCCTGCTCGGCGCGGCGAAGCCGGTCCACATCCTGACGCCGGCCGCGACCGTGCGCCGGATCATCAACATGACGGCGGTGGCCGCCGCGAACGCGAACACGAAGTAAGCTCGCGATGCGCGTGTGCCGCGCATCGCGCGCGGCACAATGAAAAACGCCACGGAACCTGCGTTCCGTGGCGTTTTTTTTCATGAACCGCCGACCGCGCGGAGGCGGACGTCCCGACCGCGAACGCCCGCCGCGCGCCGTTACGCGACCTGCTGGTGCGACTGCCCGCCCGTCGGCGAACGCCACTTCGCGAGCAACGTGTTCCACTTCTGGCGAACCGCGCGCAGGTTGTTCTCCTTCACGTGGCCGTAGCCGCGAATGCCGTCCGGCAGCGCCGCGAGTTCGAGCGCGAGCGGGCGGTTGGCCGCGTTCAGGCTGGCCAGCACTTCGCCGATCAGCGCTTCGTACTCGCCGATCAGGGCGCGCTCGGTGCGGCGCTCCTCGGTGCGGCCGAACGGGTCGAGGCCCGTGCCGCGCAGGAACTTCGCCTTCGCGAGCAATCGGAACGCCGACAGCATCCACGGGCCGTACGCCTTCTTCACGAGATGGCCGTGCGCGTCCGTCTTCGCGAACAGCGGCGGCGCGAGGTGGAACTTCAGTTTCCAGTCGCCTTCGAACTGCGACGACAGGCGCGCGAGAAACGCCGGATCGGACTGCAGCCGCGCGACCTCGTATTCGTCCTTGTACGCCATCAGCTTGAACAGGTTGCGCGCGACCGCTTCGGTCAGCGGTTCCTGCGCGGCGTCGCTGTCCGCCAGCGCGCGCTCGGCTGCCCGCACCTTGTCGACGAAGGCCGCGTAGCGCGATGCATACGCGGCGTTCTGGTACGCCGTGAGGAAGTCCACGCGCTTCGCGATCAACGCGTCGACCGCCTTCTTCGTGTGCAGCGAGATCACCGTTGCGCCCTGCGCGGGGCGTGAGTCGCCGGCCGCGGCCTGCTTCACGCTCGCGAGGTCGTGCGCGGCACGGCGGCCCCAGTCGAATGCCGCACGGTTCTTCTCGACCGACACCGCGTTCAGCTCGATCGCGCGTTCGAGCGACGCGAGCGTGAGCGGCAGCCAGCCCTTCTGCCACGCGTAGCCGAGCACGAACGGGTTCGTGTAGATCGCGTCGCCGAGCAGCGCGACCGCGAAGCGGTTCGCGTCGATGAAGTCGACGGCCGCGCCAGCCGCCGCGCGGATGTCGTTTTCCGCGGACAGGCCCGGGAACGCCCAGTTCGGATTCTTGATGAACTCGGCGGTTGGCGTCTGCGCGCTGTTGACGACCACGCGCGTCGTGTCGTGCCGCATCCGCGACGTGCATTCGTCGCCGGCCGTGACGATCGCGTCGCAGCCGATCACGAGGTCGGCTTCGCCCATCGCGATTCGCGTCGCGTGGATGTCGGTCGGCGCGTGCGAGATCTGCACGTGGCTCATCACGGCGCCGCCCTTCTGCGCGAGGCCCGTCACGTCGAGCACGGTCACGCCCTTGTTCTCCAGGTGCGCGGCCATCCCGAGCAGCGCGCCGATGGTGACGACGCCCGTGCCGCCCACACCCGTGACGAGCACGCCGTATGCGCGGTCGATCGCCGGCAGCGTCGGCTCCGGAATCGGCGGCAGCGCGCCGCCGTCCACCGACACGGCCTTCGGCTTCTTCAGCTGGCCGCCTTCGACCGTTACGAAGCTCGGGCAGAAGCCCTTCACGCACGAGAAGTCCTTGTTGCAGCTCGACTGGTTGATCTGGCGCTTCGTGCCGAATTCGGTTTCGAGCGGCTCGACCGACAGGCAGTTCGACTGCACCGAACAGTCGCCGCAGCCTTCGCAAACGGCGTCGTTGATCACGACGCGCTTCGCCGGGTCCGGATACGTGCCGCGCTTGCGTCGACGGCGCTTCTCGGTCGCGCAGGTCTGGTCGTAGATCAGGATCGTCGTGCCTTCGATCTCGCGCAGCTCGCGCTGCACGTCGTCGAGCTGATCGCGGTGATGGATCGTCACGCCCGGCGCGAGCAGCGCCTTCTGGCCGTCGTACTTCTCCGGTTCGTCGGTGACGATCACGATCTTCTTCGCGCCTTCGGACGCGAGCTGGTGCGTGATCTGCGGCACCGTCAGCACGCCGTCGACCGGCTGGCCGCCCGTCATCGCGACCGCGTCGTTGTAGAGGATCTTGTAGGTGATGTTCGCTTTCGACGAGATCGCCGCGCGCACCGCCAGCAGGCCCGAGTGGAAATAGGTGCCGTCGCCGAGGTTCGCGAACACGTGCTTCTCGTCCGTGAACGGCGCCTGGCCGATCCACGGCACGCCTTCGCCGCCCATCTGGCTGAAGGTGCTCGTGTTGCGGTCCATCCAGACCGTCATGTAGTGGCAGCCGATCCCGGCGATCGCGCGCGAGCCTTCCGGCACGTTGGTCGACGTGTTATGCGGGCAGCCCGAGCAGAACCACGGCTTGCGCTCGGTCTGCACGTGCGGCTTCGCGAGCGCCATTTCCTTCGCGTTGATCACCGCCAGCCGCGCGGCGATCCGCGCGCGCACGTCGGACGGCAGCTCGAACTTCTCGAGGCGCGTCGCGATCGCCTTCGCGATGATCGCGGGCGACAGTTCGTAGTGCGCGGGGAGCAGCCAGTTGCCCATCGGCACCGACCATTCGCCGCCGGCGCCGTCCTTCTCGTCGAACTTGCCGAATACGCGCGGGCGCTGCGCATCGGGCCAGTTGTACAGTTCTTCCTTGATCGCGTATTCGAGGATCTGGCGCTTTTCCTCGACGACGAGAATTTCGTCGAGGCCGCGCGCGAACGCCTGCGCACCCTGCGCCTCGAGCGGCCACACACAGCCGACCTTGTACAGGCGGATGCCGATCCGCGCGCAGGTTTCGTCGTCGAGGCCGAGGTCTGTCAGCGCCTGGCGCACGTCGAGGTATGCCTTGCCGCCTGTCATGATCCCGAAGCGCGCATTCGGCGAGTCGATCTCGATCCGGTCGAGCTTGTTCGCGCGCACATAGGCGAGCGCCGCGTACCACTTGTAATCGAGCAGCCGCGCTTCCTGCACGAGCGGCGGGTCCGGCCAGCGGATGTTCAGGCCGCCTTCCGGCAGGATGAAGTCGGTCGGCAGCACGATCTCGGTGCGATGCGGGTCGATGTCGACCGATGCGGACGATTCGACCACGTCCGTCACGCACTTGAGGGCCACCCACAGGCCCGAGTAGCGGCTCATCGCCCAGCCGTGCAGGCCGAAGTCGAGATATTCCTGCACGTTCGACGGGAACAGCACCGGCAGCCCGCAGGCCTTGAAGATGTGTTCGGACTGGTGCGCGAGCGTCGACGATTTCGCCGCGTGGTCGTCGCCGGCAAGCACGAGCACGCCGCCGTGCTTCGACGAGCCGGCCGAGTTCGCGTGCTTGAAGACGTCGCCGGTGCGGTCGACGCCCGGTCCCTTGCCGTACCACATGCCGAACACGCCGTCGTGCTTCGCGCCGGGATACAGGTTCACCTGCTGCGAGCCCCACACGGCGGTGGCGGCGAGATCTTCGTTGAGACCGGGCTGGAAGACGATCTGGTGGGCGGCGAGGTGCTGCTTGGCCTTCCACAGCGACAGGTCGAGGCCGCCGAGCGGCGAGCCGCGATAACCCGAAATGAAGCCGGCCGTGTTGAGGCCGGCGGCGCGGTCGCGTTCCTGCTGGAGCATCGGCAGCCGCACGAGCGCCTGGATGCCGCTCATGTACGCGCGGCCGCGTTCGAGCGTGTATTTGTCGTCAAGCGTGACGGACTTCAGCGCGGCTTCGAGCGACGCGCGTTGGCCTGCGTCTAGCGGGGCATTCATTAACTGTCTCCTCCACCCAGTTTGGGATCACCAAAACTTCGATTGCGTCGACGTCTTGTGGACGTGTCGGCAGTGGCCGGCATATTGGCCGGTTTTGAGTGATGGTAGCACTGGGATAAACCCGCCGCCCATCGGTCGACAGGCAACGACGCGACGACGAAATCTCGCGGGTCAATGCGTTACATCATGTAAAAGCATGTAAAGCCCGCTCCATCTCCGTGCAAATGCCGTTAATCTTGTCGGCCTGCCGGAGGTGCCCGGCCGCGTCGGCTCGTTTCGACGCAACCGGGGAGGCGCCGGCAGTTTTAAAGGAGGTGCAATGAACACACGTCATATCCAGAGTTTCCTGATCGTGTCCGCAGCGTTTTTCGCGATGACCGGCCCGGCGCATGCGCAAGGCGCGAGCGCACTGGCGGCAGCCGGCGCGCAGATGCGCCAGATCGCGCCGGCGCAGGGCGCGGACGCGCAGCCGGCGGCCGCACGCGCCGTCGTGTCGAAGGCGAACGTGCGTTGATCCGTTCGCGCGGCCGGCGGGTCGCGCCGGAACGATGCAAAACAACAAAAGGGCGGGAATCGCAAGATTCCCGCCCTTTTTTCATGTGCCGCCGGCGCCGCTCGGCCCGGGCGCCGTCTGCCGGCCGCCGCGCGGCCGTCGTCTGCGTCAGGCCTTGTCCTGGACCACGCCGCGGCGGATCTGATCGAGTTCGATCGATTCGAACAGCGCCTTGAAGTTGCCTTCGCCGAAGCCCTGGTTGCCCTTGCGCTGGATGATCTCGAAGAAGATCGGGCCGATCTGGTTTTCGGTGAAGATCTGCAGCAGCAGGTCGTCGCGGGCGCCGTCGATCAGGATCTTGCGCTTCTTCAGTTCGTCCAGCGATTCGCCGTGGTTCGGCACGCGGCGGTCGACCAGCTCGTAATACGTGTCGATCGTGTCGAGCAGCTTCACGCCCTTGCCGCGCAGGCCGTCGACCGCGCCGTAGATGTCGTTCGTGCCGAGCGCGATGTGCTGGATGCCTTCGCCGTGGTACGCGTCGAGGTATTCCTGGATCTGGCCGGCCGTGTCCGAGCCTTCCTCGTTGATCGGAATCCGGATCTTGCCGCACGGCGAGGTCATCGCCTTCGACTTCACGCCCGTCACCTTGCCTTCGATGTCGAAGTAGCGCACTTCGCGGAAGTTGAACAGGCGCTCGTAGAATTCGGCCCATTCCTGCATGCGGCCGCGATGCACGTTGTGCGTCAGGTGGTCGATGTAGGTGAGGCCGTGGCCGACCGGGTTCGGGTTCGCGCCTGCGATCGGTTCGAAGTCGACGTCATAGATGCTGATGTCGCCGATCGCGCCCGGCTGCGCGCCGTTCTTGCCGCGCCACCGGTCGACGAAGTAGATCAGCGAATCGCCGATGCCCTTGATCGCCGGGATGTTCAGCTCCATCGGGCCCGTCTTGTTGTCGAAGCCCCACGCACCGAGTTCGAGCGCGTGCTTGTACGCCTTCGCGGCGTCCTGCACGCGGAACGCGATCGCGCAGATCGACGGGCCGTGCAGGCGCGCGAAGCGTTGCGCGAACGAATCGGGCTCGGCGTTGATGATGAAGTTGATGTCGCCCTGGCGGTAGACCGTCACGTCCTTGTGGCGATGGCGCGCGATCGCGGTGAAACCCATCCGTTCGAACAGTTGTCCGAGCGCTTTCGGGTCCGGCGCGGTGTATTCGATGAATTCGAAGCCGTCGGTGCCGACGGGGTTGTCCCAGTTGGGGATCTGCATGTCGTGTCTCCTGTGCGGGGCGATCGGCCGGCGCGACGTGCGCGTGCGCGGCCCGGTTCGATGTCGAATGCGGCGCACGCGTCGGCGTGCGCCGCGAATCGGTACGTGCGACAGAGTGTAGCGGGCGGGCGCGAGCGTAAACTTGCGAACTTAATCGTCCGTGCCTACGATGGCGCAATTTCCAGTCTCTGAGCAATCATTGGAGGGCAGAAAATGGCGCAAGCCGAATTGGATGCCATCGACCGGCGGATTCTCGCGATTCTTCAGGAGAACGGCCGCCTGTCGAACCAGGAGATCGCCGAGCGCGTAAACCTGTCGCCAAGCCCGTGCCTGCGGCGGATCCGCCGGCTCGAGGAGATCGGCGTGATCACCGGCTACGTCGCGCTGCTCGATCCACAGAAGCTCGGCCTCGACTTGCTCGCATACGTGAGCGTGCGGCTCGAGAAGCGCGGCGGCCTGGCGCCGGTTCGTGCCGACGAGACGTCGGCGCGCGCGGGCGCGACCCACGCGGAACTGTTCCGCGCGGCCGTGCAGACCTGGCCGGAAGTGGTCGCGTGCCATGCGATGACGGGGGACATGGATTACCTGCTGCGCGTGCAGGTCGAGGATATGGCGCACTTTTCCCGCTTCGTGCAGGAGCATTTGCTGCACCATCCGTCGGTGATCGACGTGAAGACGAGCTTCTCGCTCGAGTGCTTCAAGGAGACGACGGCGTTGCCGATTCGGTCGGTGCGCTGACGCGTGATGCGGGGAGGCAGGAGAAGGGAAGGCGGGCCGGGCGCCCCGCGAGGCAGCCCGGTTGGCCGATGTTACGCCGTCAGCGCGGCGGGCATCAGCGATGCGAGGAACTTCGACGTGCGGTGCGCTTGGCGCTTCAGCGCATAGTCGAATACCGCGGCCTGCTCTTGCAGCATCTCGGCGAGAATCGTCGAGTGGTCGGCCGGCGGCAGCGACAGGTACGCATCGGCTTCGCCGTAGGCATATTCGATCCGCATCCCGGACTTCTTCGCGATGTGCATCATCGTCGCGTTGCGCGACAGGCAATGCATGTACAGCATCGTCACGCGGGTGTTGCGGCTGCGGATCGCCGCGCGCTCGAACAGTTTCGAGCCGACGCCGCGGCCGCGCGCGCTTTCGAGCACCGACACGCCGAATTCGGCCGTCCGCTTGTCGCCTTCGGCGGGCAGATACGCCAGATGGCCGACGCCGATCAGCTCGAGCGCATGGTCGAACACGCCGAACACTGTGTCGCGACCGAAGTCGATCGTACGGACATAGTTCTCGATCACGTGATCGGGCACCATCTGGCCGAAGCGCAGCAGGCGATCCTCTTCGTTGAGCGAGAGAAAGTGGGTGAGCATTTGCTCACGATCTTTGGAAGCCAGTTCCCTGACGAGAACCGGCGCAGTACCGGCGTGGCCGACAGCCTCGGCACGGCGGTTGAGTTGCGTGTTCATCGTGGGTTCCTCAGTGTGTAGCTGCACAAGCGACTTGTGCAATGCAACGCATTTTACCTGAGCGGGGTTGGGGAAAACCCGTATTTGACGTTATTTGTGCTGAGGGTGAATTCTAAATCCGCTTAGTTAATTCTCCATCTATTTGATTTTTAACGGATTTAAAATTCATCATATGAAATGCGCGACGGCCTGCCGCAGTGTACCCGTCGCGCAACGCATGCTGCTGCGCGGCAATCACACGCCCGACGACAGTCCGTGTTCCATCAGGTCGATCACCTGTTCGGCGAAGTCGCGGTAGCCGAGGCGGCCACCCGGCTTGAGCCACGTGAACGTCCAGTTGATCATCCCGAACACCATCATCGTGACCGATGTCTGGTTTTCCTTCGAGATCCGGTCCGGATAGGCGCGCGCAAGCTGACGCGCGAATGCCGCGACGATGTCGCGCTGGCGGTCGAGCACGATTTCGCGCTGTGCGTCCTCGAGATACTTCACGTCGTTGAGCAGCGCGACATGGCGGCTGTGCGACGTCTCGTACTCGGCGAGGAACGCGCGCACCAGTTCGGCGAACGCGTCGCGCTCGCTGAGGCCGCGTCGCTGGCTCGCGCCTTCGACCTCGGCGATGATCAGCATCAACCGCTTCGTATAGCGGTCGAGCAGGTCGAACAGGATCGCTTCCTTGCTCTCGTAATAGTGATAGAGACGTGCCTTCGACGTGCCGCTCGCGGTCGCGAGATCGGACATCGACGTGCTCGGATAGCTCGTCTGCGCGAATTTTTCGGCGGCGAGATCGAGGATCTGCTCGCGCTGGGATTCGTGGTCGGGCGCTCGGGTACGGGCCATGGTCGAATGCGAAAGTTGTAGCGTTAGCGAGGCGCGGCTGCCGCGCGCATCTGCGTTGAAGAAAGGGCGGCCGGTGCGTCGTCCTGCAGCTCGAGCCGGCCGGCAGCCGCGAGTTCGCGGCAACGCCACCAGGCGATCGAGTCGCTGACGAACAGCCCGCCGCGATCGGCGCCGGCCATGATGCCGCCGACGACGCGTCGCGCGGGCTGCCACCCGGGTTCCGCGTGCGCGACGATCAGCGCGTCGAGATCCGCGTAGTGGCCGCTCTTGATCGTGTTGCTGACCCAGTAGCGCAACTCGGCGTTCAGGTGCTTCGCCTCCTGCCATTCGAGCGCGAGGCGACCGATGCGCAGTACCGAGATCGGCGCGGCGACCGGCCGTTTGCGGGCGAGCGCCGCGGGAGAGAACATCCCGGTCGAGCAGGCCTGGTCAGTGCGGGTCAGCGCCGCGCGTTGCGGGGCGTCGAGGTCCGCGGCCGACAACCGCACTTCGTTCAGCCGCTGCGGCACGTTGCGCAGGTGATAGGCGACGCGGCGCAGCAGCAGCTTGTCGCCGACGCTCGGTGCGTGCCAGACAACCACCTGGTCCGTATCCATCACGAGCTGGTCGAGGCGGCCGAATTCGCCTTCGATCTCCGCGTTCCAGTCGGGAATCTGGTCGCCGAGCACGCGCTGCCAGAAGGCGGCGCGCGTGTCGGGCGTCTCATCGACGCCCTTCAGCGGCCCGACCGCGAGATCGTCGAGCAATCCGACGACGCGCTCGTCGCGTCCGGCTTGCGCGAGGGCCTCGCGCAGCGACGCGGCGGCGGTGCCGCCCTGAATCACGTGAATGGTACTCATCGGCCTGTCATCAACAAAAGAAAACCGCCGGACTGGCGGACGTTGCGACGTCCAGCCGGCCGGCGGCCCCTAGTGTAAGCGAGATGTGTGACGACGAGAAACCAGCGCGCCGCGCCGGTGCGGCGCCGCTCAACGCTCGTCGAAGCTCACGACGACCTTGTCGCTGACCGGGTGGCACTGACACGTGAGCACGAAGCCGTCCTGCACTTCCCGTTCTTCGAGCGTGTAGTTCTTCTCCATCCGGACTTCGCCTTCGATCACCTTCGCGCGGCACGTGCAGCACACGCCACCCTTGCACGCATACGGCAGCGCGAGGCCCGCGCGCAGGCCGACGTCGAGCAGGCTCACACCTTCGTACGGCAGGCGCAGCTTGCGCTTCTTGCCGTCGAGCACGATTTCGAGGTCGGCGGCCGGTGTCTGTTCGGTGATTTCGACGACCGGTGCGCCCGCCTGCGGCAGCGGCGTCCCGAACCGCTCGACATGCACCTTTGCCTGCGGCACGCCGGCTGCCTTCAGCGCGGCTTCCGCTGCGTCCATCATCGGCGCGGGGCCGCAGATGAACGCTTCGTCGATCGCATCGGCCGGCGTCAGCGTGGCCAGGAATTCGGCGCATTTCGCCTGGTCGAGCACGCCGTTGAACAGTTCGACGTCCTGCTGGTCGTCCGACAGCACGTGATAAAGGACGAAGCGGTTCATGTAGCGGTTCTTCAGGTCCTCGAGCTCCTCGGCGAACATGATCGCGTCGACGCTGCGGTTGCCGTAGATCAGCGTGAACGTGCTGCGCGGCTCCAGCTCGAGCGTCGTCTTCACGATCGCGAGCACCGGCGTGATGCCCGATCCACCCGAGAACGCGACGTACTGTTTGCCGTGATCGGCGTTCAGGTGCGTGAAGAAGCGCCCGTCCGGCGTCATCACGTCGATCGTGTGGCCCGGCTTCAGCGTGTCGAACGCGAAGTTCGAGAAACGGCCGCCGCGCACGCGCTTGATGCCGATGCGCAGTTCGCCGTCGCGGTCGTAGTCGGTCGTGCCGACGCAGATCGAGTACGAGCGACGCGTTTCCTCGCCGTCGATGTGGGTCTTCAGCGTGACGAACTGGCCCTGCGTGAAGCGGTACGCGTCGCGCAGCTCCGGCGGCACGTCGAAGGAGACGGTGACGGCGTCGGCGGTCTCGGGCCGCACGTCGCGGATACGCAGCGGATGAAATTGCGGGGTTGACGACCCCCGCCGGGCCGCCCCAAGGGGGGCGTCCGCCCCCTCGGGGGGCAGCGAATGAAGAGAGCGTGGGGGCTGTTTCATTTCAGTAAGGTTTGAAGTAGTCGAAGGGTTCGCGGCAGTCGACGCAGCGATACAGCGCCTTGCAGGCCGTGGACGCGAATTGCGCGAGCCGCTCGGTATTGGCCGAGCCGCAGCGCGGGCAAACGGGCGCGGCGACGGGGCGCGGCACGAATCGCACGACGTTTTCCGTGGGCGCTGCGCTGCCGCACTGGCCGACAGGCGGTGCGATGCCGTATGCGCGCAGCTTGTCGCGCGCTTCCTGCGTGATCCAGTCGGTCGTCCAGGCCGGCGCGAGCACCGTCTCGATCCGGTGCGGCGGCAGACCGGCGGCCTGCATTGCCGCGGCGATGTCCTCGGCGATCTGCGACATCGCCGGGCAACCGGAGTAGGTCGGCGTGATCACGACTTCGAGCTGGCCGTCGTCCGCGCGACGGACGTCGCGCAGGATGCCGAGCTCGCGGATCGACACGACCGGGATTTCGGGATCGGGCACGGCTTCCAGCACGTCCCACGCGCGCGCGAGCACGGGATCGTCGCGGCGTGCGGCGGGTGTGGCATTGGTCGAGGCGTCGATCTGAACGGACATCGTGAGCTCCGTGGTGTGGCCAGTTACCAACTCGCGCCAGGATGCTGACGCGCGAGGCTCTGCATTTCCGCGAGCAGGTAACCCATATGCTCGGAGTGCTCGCCCTGCTTGCCGGTCGTCACGTGCTGCACGGGTGCCGGCAACGCGAGCGTTGCTTCGGCGAGCGCATCGTCCACGTCTGCGCGCCATGCGGCTTCGAGCGAAGCCGGCGCGGGACCGATGCCCGCCGACGCGACGGCATCGTCGATCGCGTCGGCCGCGAAGAATTCACGCGTGTACGGGATCAGGTAGTCGAGCGCGGCCTGCGCGCGGCGATGCGATTCGTCGGTGCCGTCGCCGAGGCGCACGAGCCATTCGCGCGCATGCTGCACGTGATAGCGGGTTTCCTTCACCGATTTCGCGGCGATCGCGGCGAGTTGCGCGTCCGTCGACGTTTCGAGCGCGGTCCACACGTGCAGCATCAGCGTCGCGTAGAGGAAATTGCGCACGATCGTCACCGCGTAGTCCTTGTCGGCGTGCGCGGTGCCGGCGATCGGGCCGTAGTGCGGCAGCTCGGCGAGCGTGAAGTTCGCGAACTCGCGCTCGGTGCGGAAGTATGCGTAGTCGTCTTCCGTCTTCGCCGCACCGTTCAGTTGGCGGTCGAGGTCGGCTGCATGCGTATACAGCATGCGGGCCTGGCCGATGAGGTCGAGGCTCATGTTGGTGAGCGCGATGTCTTCCTCGAGGATCGGGCCGTGGCCGCACCATTCGGCGTTGCGCTGACCGAGGATCAGCGCGTTGTCCGCGAGGCGCAGCACGTAGGAGAGGTGTTCGGGCGTGATCGTCATGGCGCGGGCGTTACATGTGGTTGACTTCGTCGGGCAGCGTGTAGAACGTCGGGTGACGGTAAATCTTGTCACCCGCCGGTTCGAACAGCTCGGCCTTCTCGGCCGGATCCGACGCGGTGATCGCCGACGACGGCACCACCCAGATGCTCACGCCTTCCTGGCGGCGCGTGTAGACGTCGCGCGCCATGCGCAGCGCCATCGACGCGTCGGCCGCGTGCAGGCTGCCGCAATGCTTGTGGTCGAGGCCCTGCTTGCTGCGCACGAACACTTCCCAGATCGGCCATTCCTTGTTCATCACTCTCTCCTGAATCCTGTATTCGATGGTTGCCGCTCAGGCGGCGTGCTGTTCGGCGCGGGCGCGGCGCTTGGCTTCGTGCGCGAGCGCGGCTTCGCGCACCCAGGCGCCGTCGACGTGCGCCTTCACGCGGGTCGCGAGGCGTTCCTTGTTGCACGGGCCGTCGCCGTTGACGACGCGCCAGAATTCGTTCCAGTCGATCGCGCCGTAGTCGTAGTGGCCGCGTGCTTCGTTCCACTTGAGGTGCGGGTCGGGCAGCGTCACGCCGAGCACCTTCGCCTGATCGACCGTCGCGTCGACGAATTTCTGCCGCAGGTCGTCGTTCGAGATCCGCTTGATGCCCCATTTCGCGGACTGATTGCTGTGGACCGAATCAGCATCGCTCGGGCCGAACATCATCAGCACCGGCCACCACCAGCGGTTCACCGCCTGCTGGACCATCGCGCGCTGCGCGTCGGTGCCCTTCATCATCGACAGCAGGGCATCGAAGCCCTGGCGCTGGTGGAACGACTCTTCCTTGCACACGCGGATCATCGCGCGTGCGTACGGGCCGTACGTGCAGCGGCACAGCGGGATCTGGTTCATGATCGCGGCGCCGTCGACGAGCCAGCCGATCACGCCGACGTCGGCCCAGGTCGGCGTCGGATAGTTGAAGATGCTCGAGTATTTCGCCTTGCCTGCGTGCAGCGCGTCGATCAGCGCATCGCGCGATACGCCGAGCGTTTCGACCGCGCTATATAGATAGAGGCCGTGACCGGCTTCGTCCTGGACTTTCGCGAGCAGGATCGCCTTGCGCTTCAGGCTCGGCGCGCGCGAGATCCAGTTGCCTTCCGGCAGCATGCCGACGACTTCCGAGTGAGCGTGCTGCGAAATCTGGCGGACCAGCGTCTTGCGATAGGCGTCGGGCATCCAGTCCTGCGGTTCGATCTTGCCGTCCGCGGCCATGACCGCGTCGAACCGCGCCTGCTCGGGCGAATCGGCTGTGGCGTCGAGCGGTGCGACGTTGCCCGGGATGTCGAGGGATTGCGTGTACATGGCGGAGGATCTCGTCCGTTGAATGTGTGCGAAGTATAAACCAACCGACCGGTCGGTTAATAAATTTCTTGCGGATTTGCGTCGGGATTCGGGTAAACGTGGGGTGTGGGGTGCGACCGCCGGTCGGGAAGGCGTCGGGCGCGTGAGACGGGCGGCTTCTGCGGCACAATGCCCGCTTTCCGATGAGGATTTCGCCGATGTCATTTCGAAGCAGTTTCGTCGCGACCGTTCTGGGTGCGTCCGTTTTCCTGTCGCCGCTCGCGGCCTCGGCCGCACCGGCCGGGTGGGTCGCCGCGTGGGCGACCGCATTGCAGCCGATTCCCGACCTGGCTGCGCCGCCGCCGCTCTACCGTGCGCCCGACGTGGCCGGGCGAACCGTTCGGCAGATCGTCTACCCGACGGTTTCAGGGCATGCTGCGCGGATTCGTGTCAGCAACGCCTACGGTCGCGCGCCGCTGGTGATCGAGGCTGCCAGTCTCGCGCGCGCGGGTGACGGTGCGGCGCTTGCCGACGCGACGGGCGCTGCCGTGCGCTTTGGCGGCAAGACGTCGGTGACGCTCGCTCCGGGCCAGGAGCTCGAAAGCGACGCGGCGGCGATCGAGGTGACGGCCGGGCAGCCGTATGCAATCAGTCTGCGGATGGGGGCGAACCAGCGGATGACCGTGTGGCACCGTGTGTCGAACCAGCTCAATTACGTATCGGCGCCCGGTGATCACGTGAACGATCCGGGCGCGGGCGCATTCCGCACGCGATTTACCCAGTATGCGTGGGTGACTGAACTGGCCGTCGAGGCGGGCGCTGCGCGGGCAAGTGTCGCCGCGATCGGGGACTCGATCACCGACGGGCTGCGCTCGAGCCTGAACCGCAACCGTCGTTGGCCGGATGCGCTGGCGCGCCGGCTGACCGCGACAGGTTCGGATTCACTCGGCGTCGTGAATCTCGGGATCAGCGGCAATCGGCTGCTGAGCGATTCGGCATGCTACGGCACGTCGCTGGCGTCGCGGTTCGAGCGCGATGCGCTCTCGCGTGCTGGGGTGAAGGCGGCAATCGTGCTGATCGGCATCAACGACATCAACTTTGCGACGATGCCGCCGCGTGCGGGGCTGGATTGCGACAGCCCGCATACACAGGTCACGGCCGCTTCGTTGATCGACGGCTATCGCCGGTTGATCGAGGCAGCACACCGCCAAGGCGTGAAGGTCTTTGGCGCGACGCTGACGCCCGCGGCGTTGCCGGCCGGGCGCGAGGCGGTCCGGCTCGAGGTGAACCGGTGGATTCGGAGCGGCGGCGGGTTCGACGGTGTGGTGGACTTCGACTCGGTGCTGCGCGACCCGGCTCGCCCGAGTGTGCTGCAGCGCCGGTATGACAGTGGCGACGGCATTCATCCGAGTGACGCGGGTTACACGGCCATGGCCGATGCCGTGCCGATGGAGCGGCTGCGGGCCGCGGTCGGCGGTAAGTGACATCGCTCTATATATAGAGCGCGGAACGGCTGGCTTCTCGGAGATTGTGGGCGGCGCGCGGTCGCTCGAACCCGAAGCCCCCGTGCGCGGCAGCGCACGGGGGCTTTTTCAAAATATTTTCACAAAGGGGTTGCGGAGACGGGGGCGGGTGCATAGAATCACGCCTCTTTCGCGCTAACGGCAACGCGGCGCGGGAGAAGAAGGGAAGCGGTGCGATGGGTTGGCTGTAGAGCCCCTGGCGCACACGAAGTTGAACCCCGGTTGTCGCAACGAAGCAGTTAAAAAGTTGTTGACGAACCGAAAAAGACGGTTCATAATTTCGCTTCTCTGCTGCTGAAAACGCAGCGCTGCTGAGAAACTTCAGGTTTCTCGCAGAAATGCTCTTTAAAAATTAACAGCCGATAAGTGTGGGCGCTTGATGGCCGCGAGCTGATCTTCGGATCAGATAGCGAAAGTATCAAGAGTCTCACACTAAAGTAAGTCAGGTTTATGAAGTGATTCATATACCTGTCAGCTTTGAGTGAGCGACCGGTTCTTAACCGAACCGAAAACAGTAACAGGTTTAAACTGAAGAGTTTGATCCTGGCTCAGATTGAACGCTGGCGGCATGCCTTACACATGCAAGTCGAACGGCAGCACGGGTCTTGCACCTGGTGGCGAGTGGCGAACGGGTGAGTAATACATCGGAACATGTCCTGTAGTGGGGGATAGCCCGGCGAAAGCCGGATTAATACCGCATACGATCCACGGATGAAAGCGGGGGACCTTCGGGCCTCGCGCTATAGGGTTGGCCGATGGCTGATTAGCTAGTTGGTGGGGTAAAGGCCTACCAAGGCGACGATCAGTAGCTGGTCTGAGAGGACGACCAGCCACACTGGGACTGAGACACGGCCCAGACTCCTACGGGAGGCAGCAGTGGGGAATTTTGGACAATGGGCGAAAGCCTGATCCAGCAATGCCGCGTGTGTGAAGAAGGCCTTCGGGTTGTAAAGCACTTTTGTCCGGAAAGAAATCCTTGGTCCTAATATGGCCGGGGGATGACGGTACCGGAAGAATAAGCACCGGCTAACTACGTGCCAGCAGCCGCGGTAATACGTAGGGTGCAAGCGTTAATCGGAATTACTGGGCGTAAAGCGTGCGCAGGCGGTTTGCTAAGACCGATGTGAAATCCCCGGGCTCAACCTGGGAACTGCATTGGTGACTGGCAGGCTAGAGTATGGCAGAGGGGGGTAGAATTCCACGTGTAGCAGTGAAATGCGTAGAGATGTGGAGGAATACCGATGGCGAAGGCAGCCCCCTGGGCCAATACTGACGCTCATGCACGAAAGCGTGGGGAGCAAACAGGATTAGATACCCTGGTAGTCCACGCCCTAAACGATGTCAACTAGTTGTTGGGGATTCATTTCCTTAGTAACGTAGCTAACGCGTGAAGTTGACCGCCTGGGGAGTACGGTCGCAAGATTAAAACTCAAAGGAATTGACGGGGACCCGCACAAGCGGTGGATGATGTGGATTAATTCGATGCAACGCGAAAAACCTTACCTACCCTTGACATGGTCGGAATCCTGCTGAGAGGCGGGAGTGCTCGAAAGAGAACCGGCGCACAGGTGCTGCATGGCTGTCGTCAGCTCGTGTCGTGAGATGTTGGGTTAAGTCCCGCAACGAGCGCAACCCTTGTCCTTAGTTGCTACGCAAGAGCACTCTAAGGAGACTGCCGGTGACAAACCGGAGGAAGGTGGGGATGACGTCAAGTCCTCATGGCCCTTATGGGTAGGGCTTCACACGTCATACAATGGTCGGAACAGAGGGTTGCCAACCCGCGAGGGGGAGCTAATCCCAGAAAACCGATCGTAGTCCGGATTGCACTCTGCAACTCGAGTGCATGAAGCTGGAATCGCTAGTAATCGCGGATCAGCATGCCGCGGTGAATACGTTCCCGGGTCTTGTACACACCGCCCGTCACACCATGGGAGTGGGTTTTACCAGAAGTGGCTAGTCTAACCGCAAGGAGGACGGTCACCACGGTAGGATTCATGACTGGGGTGAAGTCGTAACAAGGTAGCCGTATCGGAAGGTGCGGCTGGATCACCTCCTTTCCAGAGCTTCTCGCAAAGTTGAGCGCTCACGCTTATCGGCTGTAATTTAAAGACAGACTCAGGGGTCTGTAGCTCAGTCGGTTAGAGCACCGTCTTGATAAGGCGGGGGTCGTTGGTTCGAATCCAACCAGACCCACCATTGTCTGGCGGTAGAACACCTGAGGCATCTGTACTCATGGGGGCATAGCTCAGCTGGGAGAGCACCTGCTTTGCAAGCAGGGGGTCGTCGGTTCGATCCCGTCTGCCTCCACCAATCACCAACGCTAAGGGCTTGGTTCAGACACTGAACCGAGAATTTTGCATTGGCGATTGAGCCAGTCAGAGTGATATGAGTAACACCATATCGGCTGTCGTTCTTTAACAATCTGGAAGAAGTAAGTAATTTGGATAGCGGAAGCGTCTTTGAGATGGACGTGGAAACTATCCGGGTTGTGATTGTATCGATGTATCTCAAGATGATTCGAACTTCATGTTCGGCTCAATTGGAATACGGCACAACGCGAGAACTCAACCTGTAACGACTGTCGATGAGACAGACTCGTTATAGGGTCAAGCGAACAAGTGCATGTGGTGGATGCCTTGGCGATCACAGGCGATGAAGGACGCGGTAGCCTGCGAAAAGCTACGGGGAGCTGGCAAACAAGCTTTGATCCGTAGATGTCCGAATGGGGAAACCCACTCCTTTTGGAGTATCCATGGCTGAATACATAGGCCATGTGAAGCGAACGCGGTGAACTGAAACATCTAAGTAACCGCAGGAAAAGAAATCAACCGAGATTCCCAAAGTAGTGGCGAGCGAAATGGGATGAGCCTTGCACTCTTTATTTGTATTGTTAGCCGAACGCTCTGGAAAGTGCGGCCATAGCAGGTGATAGCCCTGTAGGCGAAAACAGTATGAAAGAACTAGGTGTGCGACAAGTAGGGCGGGACACGTGAAATCCTGTCTGAAGATGGGGGGACCATCCTCCAAGGCTAAATACTCGTGATCGACCGATAGTGAACCAGTACCGTGAGGGAAAGGCGAAAAGAACCCCGGGAGGGGAGTGAAATAGATCCTGAAACCGCATGCATACAAACAGTCGGAGCCTCGTAAGGGGTGACGGCGTACCTTTTGTATAATGGGTCAGCGACTTACGTTCAGTAGCAAGCTTAACCGTATAGGGCAGGCGTAGCGAAAGCGAGTCCGAATAGGGCGTTCAGTTGCTGGGCGTAGACCCGAAACCAGGTGATCTATCCATGGCCAGGATGAAGGTGCGGTAACACGTACTGGAGGTCCGAACCCACTAACGTTGAAAAGTTAGGGGATGAGCTGTGGATAGGGGTGAAAGGCTAAACAAACCTGGAAATAGCTGGTTCTCTCCGAAAACTATTTAGGTAGTGCCTCGTGTCTCACCTTCGGGGGTAGAGCACTGTCATGGTTGGGGGGTCTATTGCAGATTACCCCGCCATAGCAAACTCCGAATACCGAAGAGTGCAATCACGGGAGACAGACATCGGGTGCTAACGTCCGGTGTCAAGAGGGAAACAACCCAGACCGCCAGCTAAGGTCCCCAAATATAGCTAAGTGGGAAACGAAGTGGGAAGGCTAAAACAGTCAGGAGGTTGGCTTAGAAGCAGCCACCCTTTAAAGAAAGCGTAATAGCTCACTGATCGAGTCGTCCTGCGCGGAAGATGTAACGGGGCTAAGCTATATACCGAAGCTGCGGATGCGTGCTTAGCACGCATGGTAGGAGAGCGTTCCGTAAGCCTGCGAAGGTGCCTTGTAAAGGGTGCTGGAGGTATCGGAAGTGCGAATGCTGACATGAGTAGCGATAAAGGGGGTGAAAGGCCCCCTCGCCGTAAGCCCAAGGTTTCCTACGCAACGTTCATCGGCGTAGGGTGAGTCGGCCCCTAAGGCGAGGCAGAAATGCGTAGCTGATGGGAAGCAGGTCAATATTCCTGCACCATTGTTAGATGCGATGGGGGGACGGATCGCGGAAGGTTGTCCGGGTGTTGGAAGTCCCGGTCGCTGCATTGGAGAAGGCGCTTAGGCAAATCCGGGCGCGTAATTCAAGGGTGTGGCGCGAGCTCCCTCGGGAGCGAAGCAATTGGAAGTGGTTCCAAGAAAAGCCTCTAAGCTTCAGTCTAACGATGACCGTACCGCAAACCGACACAGGTGGGCGAGATGAGTATTCTAAGGCGCTTGAGAGAACTCGGGAGAAGGAACTCGGCAAATTGGTACCGTAACTTCGGGATAAGGTACGCCCTTGTAGCTTGACTGGCCTGCGCCAGGAGGGTGAAGGGGTTGCAATAAACTGGTGGCTGCGACTGTTTAATAAAAACACAGCACTCTGCAAACACGAAAGTGGACGTATAGGGTGTGACGCCTGCCCGGTGCCGGAAGATTAAATGATGGGGTGCAAGCTCTTGATTGAAGTCCCGGTAAACGGCGGCCGTAACTATAACGGTCCTAAGGTAGCGAAATTCCTTGTCGGGTAAGTTCCGACCTGCACGAATGGCGTAACGATGGCCACACTGTCTCCTCCCGAGACTCAGCGAAGTTGAAGTGTTTGTGATGATGCAATCTACCCGCGGCTAGACGGAAAGACCCCATGAACCTTTACTGTAGCTTTGCATTGGACTTTGAACCGATCTGTGTAGGATAGGTGGGAGGCTATGAAACCGGAACGCTAGTTTCGGTGGAGCCGTCCTTGAAATACCACCCTGGTTTGTTTGAGGTTCTAACCTTGGCCCGTGATCCGGGTCGGGGACAGTGCATGGTAGGCAGTTTGACTGGGGCGGTCTCCTCCCAAAGCGTAACGGAGGAGTACGAAGGTACGCTAGGTACGGTCGGAAATCGTGCTGATAGTGCAATGGCATAAGCGTGCTTAACTGCGAGACCGACAAGTCGAGCAGGTGCGAAAGCAGGTCATAGTGATCCGGTGGTTCTGTATGGAAGGGCCATCGCTCAACGGATAAAAGGTACTCTGGGGATAACAGGCTGATACCGCCCAAGAGTTCATATCGACGGCGGTGTTTGGCACCTCGATGTCGGCTCATCTCATCCTGGGGCTGTAGCCGGTCCCAAGGGTATGGCTGTTCGCCATTTAAAGAGGTACGTGAGCTGGGTTTAAAACGTCGTGAGACAGTTTGGTCCCTATCTGCCGTGGGCGTTGGATATTTGAAGGGGGCTGCTCCTAGTACGAGAGGACCGGAGTGGACGAACCTCTGGTGTACCGGTTGTCACGCCAGTGGCATCGCCGGGTAGCTATGTTCGGAAGAGATAACCGCTGAAAGCATCTAAGCGGGAAACTCGCCTTAAGATGAGATATCCCTGGGGACTAGATCCCCTTGAAGGGTCGTTCGAGACCAGGACGTTGATAGGTCGGGTGTGTAAGCGCAGTAATGCGTTCAGCTAACCGATACTAATTGCCCGTAAGGCTTGATCCTATAACAAGTCTGCCTTGTAGATCGGCGCCGTGCGACAGCACCGGCCGCCAGATCCAGAGCGACAAGTTGGATTCTCGTGTGTGATACACACAACTCAAAATTACTGCTTCTTCCAAGATTGGTTCTGTTGGCCACGCCAGCAGGACAACCCTCTTTGCCTGATGACCATAGCGAGTCGGTCCCACCCCTTCCCATCCCGAACAGGACCGTGAAACGACTCTACGCCGATGATAGTGCGGATTCCCGTGTGAAAGTAGGTAATCGTCAGGCTCCCTAAGCCAGAAACCCCCGCCCAAACAGGCGGGGGTTTTTGCATTTGGGCGGCGGAAGGCGCGCGTGCAGGCAGTCGAACCTGTCCGTTCGTTGCTCGAGCACCGTAACTCGGTCCCCCCTTTCCATCATCCCGAACCTATCTCCAGATTATTCGCTGCAATCTCCGAGCGCGGAGACGACTTGGGCCGCCTCGGCGAAGCCAACCACCAAGGCACTTTTTCATCCAATGTCGGTGACTATGTTCGAGGCACGCGTGTCGTCGGTATGTGACTGGCGCGTTCATGGTAAGTCCGCGCCAGCTCGAGGCTGCGGGAGTATGGCCTGTTGGCACTCGAATGATGACCGAAATTCCCATCGGACCTTTCGTCGGCGCCCAGGAGTCGGGAGGTGAGCTCAGTTTGCCTGCTCGATCCAATCAGAAGTCTCCTCTGTTGTTTCTGTCGAGAGCGGGCTACCCGCTTCGAAGGGCGCTAGCTTCTTCGGCGAGCGAATGAACTGCGTCACCGAAACAGTCGAGACCTCAGCCACCGACGAGAAGTTCATGGCGCTCGTGTCGACGCGGGTTGTCGCGTCGCATGTTAGCTTCCATGGCGCCAGGTCCGCAGACGGCGCCGCATAGGGATTCCAATCAAAGTCGACATGACCTGCCCCCGGTTTTAGTCCGAACTGCAGTTAGAGTCCGAAGTTAAAAACTGCTGCTTCGCGTCGTGCGCCCGGGCGAACTGCGCAGGCGTCAGATAGCCGAGCGAACTATGAGGCCGCTCGGTGTTGTACTCGATACGCCATTCCTCAATCAGCCGCTTGGCGTGGCGCATTGAGACGAACCAGTGCTCGTTCAGGCATTCGTCGCGGAAGCGACCGTTGAAGCTCTCGATATAGGCATTCTCCACCGGCTTGCCAGGCCTGATGAACGACAGCGTGACACCGGCTTCGTAGGCCCATGCATCCAGCACCTTACCAGCGAACTCCGGCCCGTTGTCGACCGTGATGGATGCGGGTAAGCCTCGCATCTCCTTGAGCCGCTCGAGCACTTGCTGAACGCGTAGGCCCGGCAATGAAGTATCGACCTCGATGGCCAAGCACTCGCGCGTGTAGTCGTCGACCACGTTCAGGCATCGAAACCGCCGACCATAGGCCAGCCCGTCAGAAACGAAGTCCATCGACCAGCTCTGATTCGGGCCTGTTGGTAACGGTAGCGGCGTGCGCTCGACAGCCGCAATACGCTTGCGTCGCCGCTTGCGCACACTCAGTCCCGCCTTGGTGTACAGGCGCCAGATACGCTTGTGATTGACGAAGTAGCCATCCCGCTGCAACAGCACGTGAATCCGGCGATAGCCGTAGCGGCGCTTCTGCGCGGCGATGGCCATCATCCGGCCAGTCAGCACTTCGTCGTCAACTCGGCGGCGTGATTCGTAATAGAACAGAGAGCGCGAAATCCCTACCAGCCCGCAGGCCCGGGTAACACCCATGGCACGTTCGGTCATCAATATCCGGACCGCTTCGCGCTTGGCCTGCGGGCTTGCTACTTTCGAGCCAGCAAGTCCTTCAGCGCGGCGTTGTCGAGCATCGATTCGGCCAACAGACGCTTGAGCTTACTATTCTCCTGCTCCAGTTCCTTCAGGCGCTGCGCTTCGGAGACCGTCATCCCGCCGAACTTCGCTTTCCAGTTGTAGTAGGTCGCTTCCGAGATGCCGTACTTGCGACACAGCTCCGCCGGCTTCAGGCCAGCCTCGGCTTCCTTCAAGATACCGATGATCTGTTCTTCGGTGAATCGCTTTTTCATTGCCGTTCCTCTCTGGAACGGACTCTACACCGTCACCGTACTAAACGCGGGGAGCAGGTCAGACACAGGAACCGGCCGTGGACACCGGATGCTTCGTCGCCGCTTACAACGCAACGATGCCGGTGACCGCCGCAGTTCCGGAAGCTGCCGCACGCCATGGTATTGGACAGCCCTCGGGCGCGCCTTATGGCCGCTGGAGGCGACGATGACGCCCTGGACCGGTGCCGAAAGCTCGATCTCGCCTCAAACTCCTCCTGCCGCTGCTACGCGACGCCTGTCCCTGGCGGCCACGTCGAATACGCATCACTGCCGCAGCGAGCGTGCAGCCGAACTGCGCGCTCGCGCAAGCCGATCTAGATAGGTGCCTGATCAGACTGTCGCGGCGAAGCCGCGCTATACATCTGATATCCGCTGTGTTCATACGATACTCGGCTCGTTGAGCGCGGATTCCGGTGTCGCAGCGGAAGAGGCGAGCAGCGGCGCTATATCCGGATATCTGGCTTCGGTATGCCAGAAGTTCCCGCAGACAACCCGGTCGACCCCGTGGACGGTGTTCTGCCGCCCCATTATCAATAGGCTTCAGCGGTCCAGGCGTGTGCCAGACGTCTCGGAAATTCCCGTCGGCATGGAAATTGCGGATTTTTTGCGTCTACCCGCTTGGCATTATGCTTGGGAGGCCGTATGATGGCGGTCTTTCGTTTTTAGCGAAGATGCAAATCGACGCTGAAGACGGGGTCTGACGAACATGTGGGCTTGCCTTAGCCGGGTGAGCGCGAATGTCAGGTGAATCGCACAAGTGCGCTGGAAGAGAATGAAAAATAATCTTCCGGATGTGCTTGACAAGAGTGCGATGCACCCCCATAATCGTCAGTTCTCTACGGAGGGGTGCCCGAGTGGCTAAAGGGGGCAGACTGTAAATCTGTTGGCTTACGCCTACGTTGGTTCGAATCCAACCTCCTCCACCAGAACATCAGCGCAGAGAGCGGTAGGGAATCGTTAGTGGCCCGTGCGGGTGTAGCTCAATGGTAGAGCAGAAGCCTTCCAAGCTTACGACGAGGGTTCGATTCCCTTCACCCGCTCCAGTCCGTGTAGTTGAAGCGTAATAGCGCCCATGTGGCTCAGTGGTAGAGCACTCCCTTGGTAAGGGAGAGGTCGGCAGTTCGATCCTGCCCATGGGCACCAGCAGTAAAAAGTCAGTGTCTGTTTGCGCGCGGCGCAACATGTGAAATTCCTTTCGGGAGTTGAAAATGGCCAAGGAAAAGTTTGAGCGGACCAAGCCGCACGTCAACGTTGGTACGATTGGTCACGTTGACCACGGCAAGACGACGCTGACGGCAGCGATCACGACGGTTCTGACGAAGAAGTTCGGCGGCGAAGCGAAGGCCTACGACCAGATCGACGCGGCACCGGAAGAAAAGGCGCGCGGCATCACGATCAACACGGCACACGTCGAGTACGAAACGGCAAACCGCCACTACGCACACGTCGACTGCCCGGGCCACGCTGACTATGTGAAGAACATGATCACGGGCGCGGCGCAGATGGACGGCGCGATCCTGGTTTGCTCGGCAGCAGACGGCCCGATGCCGCAAACGCGTGAGCACATTCTGCTGGCGCGTCAGGTTGGCGTTCCGTACATCATCGTGTTCCTGAACAAGTGCGACATGGTGGACGACGCAGAACTGCTCGAGCTGGTCGAGATGGAAGTTCGCGAACTGCTGTCGAAGTACGACTTCCCGGGCGACGACACGCCGATCGTGAAGGGTTCGGCCAAGCTGGCGCTGGAAGGCGACACGGGCGAGCTGGGCGAAGTGGCGATCATGAACCTGGCAGACGCACTGGACACGTACATCCCGACGCCGGAGCGTGCGGTTGACGGCGCGTTCCTGATGCCGGTGGAAGACGTGTTCTCGATCTCGGGCCGTGGTACGGTGGTGACGGGTCGTGTCGAGCGTGGCATCGTGAAGGTCGGCGAGGAAATCGAAATCGTCGGTATCAAGCCGACGGTGAAGACGACCTGCACGGGCGTTGAAATGTTCCGCAAGCTGCTGGACCAAGGTCAGGCAGGCGACAACGTCGGTATCCTGCTGCGCGGCACGAAGCGTGAAGACGTGGAGCGTGGCCAGGTTCTGGCGAAGCCGGGTTCGATCACGCCGCACACGCACTTCACGGCTGAAGTGTACGTGCTGAGCAAGGACGAAGGCGGTCGTCACACGCCGTTCTTCAACAACTACCGTCCGCAGTTCTACTTCCGTACGACGGACGTGACGGGCTCGATCGAGCTGCCGAAGGACAAGGAAATGGTGATGCCGGGCGACAACGTGTCGATCACGGTGAAGCTGATCGCTCCGATCGCGATGGAAGAAGGTCTGCGCTTCGCAATCCGCGAAGGCGGCCGTACCGTCGGCGCCGGCGTCGTCGCCAAGATCATCGAGTAAGCCAGTTATTCGTTGATCGACAGTTTTGGGGCTGGCAGCAGCCGGCCCCAACATGGTTTAGGGGTATAGCTCAACTGGCAGAGCGTCGGTCTCCAAAACCGAAGGTTGGGGGTTCGATTCCCTCTGCCCCTGCCAAAAATCGCCACGTGTCCCACGTGGCATTTGTTTTAAGGTGTTATGGCGAATCCATCCGTCGAAACTGTAAATACCTCCGGCGATAAGCTGATGCTGGCCCTGGGCGTATTGCTGGTCTTGGCCGGATTCGTGGGCTTCTTCTGGCTGGCCAATCAGCAGTGGTATGTCCGCGGTGCCGCATTGGCGGTAGGTATCATCGCCGGCGTGGCCGTCGGTCTGATGTCCGCACCTGGCAAGAGCCTCATCGCATTTGCCAAGGATTCGTACAAGGAAGTCCGCAAGGTCGTTTGGCCCACCCGAAAGGAAGCAACGCAAACCACACTTGTCGTGTTCGGTTTCGTGCTCGTGATGGCGATTTTCCTCTGGCTGAGTGACAAATCGATCGAATGGGTGATTTTCTCGGCGATTCTGGGTTGGAAATGATATGAGCGATACTCCGGCATCCCCGAGCGGAAAGCGTTGGTACGTTGTGCACGCCTACTCCGGTATGGAGAAGAGCGTGCAACGTGCGCTTCAAGAGCGCATCGAACGTGCTGGCATGCAGGATAAATTCGGTCAGATTCTTGTGCCGACCGAAGAAGTGGTCGAAGTCAAAGGTGGCCACAAGGCAGTAACCGAGCGTCGTTTCTTCCCCGGCTACGTGCTGGTGGAGATGGAGATGACGGACGAAACGTGGCATCTCGTGAAAAACACGGCGAAGGTCACGGGTTTCGTCGGCGGTGCGCGTAACCGCCCGACCCCGATTTCCCCGAAGGAAGTCGAAAAGATCATGTCGCAGATGCAGGAAGGCGTCGAGAAGCCGCGCCCGAAGACCCTGTTCGAAGTTGGCGAGATGGTGCGTGTCAAGGAAGGCCCGTTCACGGACTTCAACGGCACCGTCGAGGAAGTCAACTACGAAAAATCGCGCGTGCGTGTGTCGGTCACCATCTTTGGCCGTTCTACCCCGGTCGAACTCGAGTTCGGTCAGGTCGAAAAAGTTTGATCCCGATTCGGTGGGCAGCCTCGGCTGCCCACCTTCGCGCTTACGGTTCGCGTTATAGCCGTTGAGGAGCGTCAGTAGCCAAGGGCGAACGCGCGTTATCACTCACCGAACGCCGTCTGGCGTTCCAACGAGGTTTACAAATGGCAAAGAAGATTGTCGGCTTTATCAAGCTGCAGATTCCTGCAGGTAAAGCCAACCCGTCGCCGCCGGTCGGTCCGGCACTGGGCCAGCGCGGCCTGAACATCATGGAGTTCTGCAAGGCGTTCAACGCGCAGACTCAAGGCATGGAGCCGGGTCTGCCGGTGCCGGTGGTCATCACGGCATACGCTGACAAGAGCTTCACGTTCGTGATGAAGACGCCGCCGGCGACCGTCCTGATCAAGAAGGCGGCGAAGGTGGACAAGGGCTCGAGCAAGCCGCACACCGACAAGGTCGGTTCGATCACGCGCGCTCAAGCCGAAGAAATCGCGAAGACCAAGATGCCGGACCTTACGGCAGCTGATCTGGATGCAGCCGTTCGCACCATCGCTGGTAGCGCACGCTCGATGGGCATCACTGTGGAGGGCGTGTAAATGGCTAAGATCTCCAAGCGCCGTCAGGCATTTGCCGCCAAGGTCGACCGTCAGAAGCTGTACGCGATCGAAGACGCACTGGCACTCGTGAAGGAATGCGCGAGCGCGAAGTTCAACGAGTCGATCGACGTCGCAGTCCAGCTCGGCATCGACGCGAAGAAGTCGGACCAGGTCGTTCGTGGTTCGGTCGTTCTGCCGGCAGGTACGGGCAAGTCGGTTCGCGTTGCCGTGTTCGCACAAGGTGACAAGGCCGAGCAGGCTCGTGCAGCAGGCGCGGAAATCGTCGGTATGGAAGACCTGGCTGAGCAGATCAAGGCCGGCCAGATGGACTTCGACATCGTGATCGCTTCGCCGGACACGATGCGTATCGTCGGTACGCTCGGTCAGATCCTCGGCCCGCGCGGCCTGATGCCGAACCCGAAGGTCGGCACGGTCACGCCGGACGTCGCGACTGCAGTCAAGAACGCGAAGGCTGGTCAGGTGCAATTCCGTGTCGACAAGGCCGGTATCATCCACGCGACCATCGGCCGTGCATCGTTCGAAGCAGACGCATTGCGTTCGAACCTGTCGGCACTGATCGAAGCGCTGCAGAAGGCCAAGCCGGCAACGAGCAAGGGCGTCTACCTGCGCAAGATCGCACTGTCGAGCACGATGGGCGTCGGCGTGCGTGTCGACCAGGCTACGCTGGCAGCATAAGCAAGTATTCGGGCCGCTTCGTTCGCGAAGCGGCCTACATGGGCTTTGGGCGGTTGTTCGTGCAGCAGGGCGGGCAACCGGTTATCAAAGACCGTTGGTGGGACGCAGCAGGCAGGCGATCCCTTAATTCAAGCCAACGCAGATGGCGAACCCGAAAAAGTTTTGCAGTGGTGAAGCCGCAGGTCGTGAAGCGATTCACGGCGTGAGGTGGAAATACTCCTAACGAGGTCGGACGCCGTTGTTGAACGAGGTACGTGAGGTTTCATGCCGAACGTATCGTTTCTGGAGGCTAACCGTGCCGCTTAATAGAGAAGACAAGCAAGCCGTCGTCGCTGAGGTTGCCGCGCAAGTCGCGAAGGCCCAGACCGTTGTGCTGGCTGAGTATCGTGGAATTGCGGTTGGCGATCTGACCAAGCTGCGCGCGAAAGCGCGTGAGCAACAGGTTTACCTGCGCGTGTTGAAGAACACGCTGGCGCGTCGCGCTGTTGAAGGTACGCCTTTTGCTCCGCTGGCAGAGCAGATGACTGGCCCCCTGATCTACGGCATCTCGGAAGATGCAATTGCTGCTGCTAAGGTCGTCAACGACTTCAGCAAGAGCAATGACAAGTTGGTCATCAAGGCTGGTTCGTTCGATGGCAAGGTGATGGACAAGGCTGGCGTGCAAGCGCTGGCAAGCATCCCGAGCCGTGAAGAACTGCTCTCGAAGCTGCTGTTCGTTATGCAAGCGCCTGTTTCGGGCTTCGCGCGTGCTCTTGCCGCGCTGGCCGAGAAGAAGCAAGCGGAAGCTGCGTAATCGAGCGTGCATCAGCGTCACTGATCGCTGGCTGTATCCGAATTCAATTTAGGAGTATTTCAAATGGCAATCGCAAAAGAAGACATCCTGGCAGCAGTCGAAGGGATGACCGTTCTGGAACTGAACGAACTGGTCAAGGCGTTCGAAGAGAAGTTTGGCGTGTCGGCAGCTGCTGTGGCAGTCGCTGGCCCGGCAGGCGGCGGCGCTGCTGCTGCTGCAGAAGAGAAGACCGAATTCACGGTCGTTCTGGCTGAAGCGGGCAGCAACAAGGTTGCAGTCATCAAGGCAGTTCGCGAACTGACGGGCCTGGGCCTGAAGGAAGCGAAGGACGTCGTTGACGGCGCACCGAAGGCTGTCAAGGAAGGCGTCGACAAGGCTGCTGCTGAAGAAGCCAAGAAGAAGCTGGAAGAAGCTGGCGCGAAGGTCGAAGTCAAGTAAGTTTCGACGCGCTGTGCGAAGGCTGGCGGTATTTTCACCGCCGGCCTTTTTGTGCTTTGTGGGGACGTTATTCTGGCACTCATTCGGGAGCCCGAATAGTCGGCCCCAGAGGCCAAAGAAAACCGCCGAATCGTAATCAATGGTCACGATTGGCGTTTCTCTTTGTCTTCTGAAGCGACTGCAGAAGGCAAGTTTGGTCGGGTAGCGGGCAACACAGGCATCCGCTGCCGTCAGCCAGCGGTTGGTAGCGGCCAACCACCAAGCTTCTCGGCTCGTTCAAGCCATCGGGCGGCCATCGGGTCTCAGTCGGTGAACACTCGGGTTCGAAACGTCCAGGTATCCCGCCTCGACAGCACCCGCCGTGATTCGGAGATCGTATGCAATATTCCTTCACCGAGAAGAAGCGCATTCGCAAGAGTTTCGCGAAGCGCCCCATCGTTCACCAAGTTCCGTTCTTGCTGGCCACCCAGCTTGAATCATTCAGCACGTTTCTGCAAGCTGATGTGCCTGGCACGCAACGCAAGCCTGAAGGTTTGCAAGCCGCATTCACATCGGTATTTCCCATTGTTTCGCACAACGGCTTCGCGCGCCTCGAGTTCGTGAGCTATGCGTTGTCCGCGCCGGCATTCAACATCAAGGAATGCCAGCAGCGTGGCCTGACGTACTGCTCCGCACTGCGCGCGAAGGTCCGCCTCGTCATCCTCGACAAGGAATCGCCGAACAAGCCGGTCGTCAAGGAAGTGAAGGAGCAGGAAGTGTACATGGGCGAAATTCCGCTCATGACGCCGACGGGCTCGTTCGTCATCAACGGCACCGAGCGTGTCATCGTCTCGCAGCTGCATCGTTCGCCGGGCGTGTTCTTCGAACACGACAAGGGCAAGACGCACAGCTCGGGCAAGCTGCTGTTCTCGGCACGGATCATTCCGTACCGCGGCTCGTGGCTCGACTTCGAATTCGATCCGAAGGACATCCTGTACTTCCGCGTCGACCGTCGCCGCAAGATGCCGGTCACGATCCTGCTGAAGGCCATCGGCCTCACGCCGGAACAGATCCTCGCGAACTTCTTCGTGTTCGACAACTTCACGCTGATGGACGAAGGCGCGCAACTCGAGTTCGTGCCCGAGCGCCTGCGTGGTGAAGTCGCGCGCTTCGACATCACGGATCGCGACGGCAAGGTCATCGTCCAGAAGGACAAGCGGATCAACGCGAAGCACATCCGCGACCTCGAAGCCGCGAAGACCAAGTACATCTCGGTGCCGGAAGACTATCTGCTCGGCCGCGTGCTGGCGAAGAACGTCGTCGACGGCGACACCGGCGAAGTGATCGCGACCGCGAACGACGAAGTCACGGAAAGCGTGCTCGAGAAGCTGCGCGAAGCGGGCATCAAGGACATCCAGACGCTCTACACGAACGATCTGGACCAGGGTCCGTACATCTCGTCGACGCTGCGTGTCGACGAAACGACCGACAAGACGGCCGCGCGCATCGCGATCTACCGCATGATGCGTCCGGGCGAACCGCCGACCGAAGAAGCGGTCGAGGCGCTGTTCAACCGTCTGTTCTACAGCGAAGAAGCGTACGACCTGTCGAAGGTCGGCCGCATGAAGTTCAACCGCCGCGTCGGCCGTGACGAGATCGTCGGCCCGATGACGCTGCAGGACGACGACATCCTCGCGACGATCAAGATCCTCGTCGAACTGCGCAACGGCAAGGGCGAAGTGGACGATATCGACCACCTCGGCAACCGCCGCGTGCGTTGCGTCGGCGAACTGGCGGAAAACCAGTTCCGCGCGGGTCTCGTGCGTGTCGAGCGCGCGGTCAAGGAACGCCTCGGCCAGGCCGAAAGCGAAAACCTGATGCCGCACGACCTGATCAACTCGAAGCCGATTTCGTCGGCGATCCGCGAGTTCTTCGGTTCGTCGCAGCTGTCGCAGTTCATGGACCAGACCAACCCGCTGTCGGAAATCACGCACAAGCGCCGTGTTTCCGCACTGGGCCCGGGCGGTCTGACGCGTGAACGCGCAGGCTTCGAAGTGCGTGACGTGCACCCGACCCACTATGGCCGCGTGTGCCCGATCGAAACGCCGGAAGGTCCGAACATCGGTCTGATCAACTCGCTCGCACTGTACGCGCACCTCAACGAGTACGGCTTCCTCGAGACGCCGTACCGCAAGGTCGTGGACAGCAAGGTGACCGACCAGATCGACTACCTGTCGGCGATCGAGGAAGGCCGCTACATGATCGCGCAGGCGAACGCCGCGATCGACGAGGACGGCACCCTGATCGACGAACTCGTGTCGTCGCGTGAAGCCGGCGAAACGATGATGGTCACGCCGGACCGCATCCAGTACATGGACGTCGCGCCGTCGCAGATCGTGTCGGTTGCAGCTTCGCTGATCCCGTTCCTCGAGCACGACGACGCGAACCGTGCACTGATGGGTTCGAACATGCAGCGTCAGGCCGTGCCGTGTCTGCGTCCGGAAAAGCCGGTCGTCGGTACGGGCATCGAGCGTACCTGCGCGGTCGACTCGGGCACGACGGTTCAGGCGTTCCGCGGCGGCGTCGTCGACTATGTCGACGCAGGCCGTATTGTGATTCGCGTGAACGACGACGAGGCGGTCGCAGGTGAAGTCGGTGTCGACATCTACAACCTGATCAAGTACACGCGTTCGAACCAGAACACGAACATCAACCAGCGTCCGATCGTGAAGATGGGCGACAAGGTCTCGCGCGGCGACGTGCTGGCCGACGGCGCCTCGACGGACCTGGGCGAGCTCGCGCTCGGCCAGAACATGCTGATCGCGTTCATGCCGTGGAACGGCTACAACTTCGAGGACTCGATCCTGATCTCGGAGAAGGTCGTGGCCGACGATCGCTACACGTCGATCCACATCGAGGAGCTGAACGTCGTTGCACGCGACACGAAGCTCGGGCCGGAAGAAATCACGCGCGACATCTCGAACCTGGCGGAAGTCCAGCTCGGCCGTCTCGACGAATCGGGCATCGTGTACATCGGTGCGGAAGTCGAAGCGGGCGACGTGCTGGTCGGCAAGGTCACGCCGAAGGGCGAGACCCAGCTGACGCCGGAAGAGAAGCTGCTGCGCGCGATCTTCGGCGAGAAGGCTTCGGACGTGAAGGACACGTCGCTGCGCGTGCCGTCGGGCATGAGCGGCACCGTGATCGACGTCCAGGTGTTCACGCGTGAAGGCATCCAGCGCGACAAGCGTGCGCAACAGATCATCGACGACGAACTGAAGCGCTACCGTCTCGATCTGAACGACCAGCTGCGCATCGTGGAAGGCGACGCGTTCCAGCGTCTGGCACGCATGCTCGTGGGCAAGGTCGCGAACGGCGGTCCGAAGAAGCTCGCGAAGGGTACGAAGATCGACCAGGCTTACCTGGAAGACCTCGACCACTACCACTGGTTCGACATCCGCCTTGCGGACGACGAAGCGGCGGCGTCGCTCGAAGCGATCAAGAATTCGATCGAAGAAAAGCGTCACCAGTTCGATCTGGCGTTCGAAGAGAAGCGCAAGAAGCTCACGCAAGGCGACGAACTGCCGCCGGGCGTGCTGAAGATGGTCAAGGTGTACCTCGCGGTGAAGCGCCGCCTGCAGCCTGGCGACAAGATGGCAGGCCGCCACGGTAACAAGGGTGTCGTGTCGAAGATCGTCCCGATCGAAGACATGCCGTACATGGCCGACGGCCGTCCGGCAGACGTCGTGCTGAACCCGCTCGGCGTGCCGTCGCGGATGAACGTGGGTCAGGTTCTGGAAGTGCACCTCGGCTGGGCCGCGAAGGGTCTCGGCTGGCGTATCGGCGAAATGCTGCAGCGTCAGGCGAAGATCGAGGAACTGCGCACCTTCCTGACGAAGATCTACAACGAGTCGGGCCGCCAGGAGGATCTGGAAAGCTTCACCGACGACGAGATCCTCGAACTCGCGAAGAACCTGCGCGAAGGCGTGCCGTTCGCGACGCCGGTGTTCGACGGTGCGACCGAGGAAGAAATGGGCAAGATGCTCGACCTCGCGTTCCCGGACGACATCGCGGAACAGCTCGGCATGAACCCGTCGAAGAACCAGGTCCGCCTGTACGACGGCCGCACGGGCGAGATGTTCGAACGTCGCGTGACGCTCGGCTACATGCACTACCTGAAGCTGCACCACTTGGTCGACGACAAGATGCACGCGCGTTCGACCGGCCCGTACTCGCTCGTCACGCAGCAGCCGCTGGGTGGTAAGGCGCAGTTCGGTGGCCAGCGTTTCGGTGAAATGGAAGTGTGGGCACTCGAAGCGTACGGCGCGTCCTACGTGCTGCAGGAAATGCTGACGGTGAAGTCGGACGACGTGACCGGCCGGACGAAGGTGTACGAAAACCTCGTCAAGGGCGATCACGTGATCGATGCAGGCATGCCGGAATCCTTCAACGTGCTCGTGAAGGAAATCCGCTCGCTCGGTATCGACATCGATCTCGACCGCAATTAATCGGACTACGGAGAGAAGGCAATGAAAGCTCTGCTCGATCTATTCAAGCAAGTCCAACAGGAAGAAGTTTTCGACGCGATCAAGATCGGTCTGGCCTCGCCGGACAAGATCCGTTCGTGGTCGTTCGGTGAAGTGAAGAAGCCGGAGACCATCAACTACCGTACGTTCAAGCCGGAACGCGATGGTCTGTTCTGCGCGAAGATCTTCGGGCCGATCAAGGACTACGAGTGCCTGTGCGGCAAGTACAAGCGTCTGAAGCACCGCGGCGTGATCTGCGAGAAGTGCGGCGTCGAAGTGACGCTGGCGAAGGTGCGTCGCGAACGTATGGGCCACATCGAGCTGGCCTCGCCGGTCGCGCACATCTGGTTCCTGAAGTCGCTGCCGTCGCGTCTGGGCATGGTGCTCGACATGACGCTGCGCGACATCGAACGCGTGCTGTACTTCGAGGCATACGTGGTGATCGAACCGGGCATGACGCCGCTGAAGGCGCGGCAGATCATGACCGAAGAGGATTACTACAACAAGGTCGAGGAATACGGCGACGAATTCCGTGCCGAGATGGGCGCGGAAGGCGTGCGTGAACTGCTGCGCGCGATCAACATCGACGAGCAGGTCGAGACGCTGCGCACCGAGCTGAAGAACACCGGCTCGGAAGCGAAGATCAAGAAGTACGCGAAGCGCCTGAAGGTCCTCGAGGCATTCCAGCGCTCGGGCATCAAGCCCGAGTGGATGATCCTCGAAGTGCTGCCGGTGCTGCCGCCGGAACTGCGTCCGCTCGTGCCGCTGGATGGCGGCCGTTTCGCGACGTCGGACCTGAACGACCTGTATCGCCGCGTGATCAACCGTAACAACCGGTTGAAGCGTCTGCTCGAGCTGAAGGCGCCTGAAATCATCGTCCGCAACGAAAAGCGGATGCTGCAGGAAGCCGTCGACTCGCTGCTCGACAACGGTCGTCGCGGCAAGGCGATGACGGGCGCGAACAAGCGTCCGCTGAAGTCGCTCGCCGACATGATCAAGGGCAAGGGCGGTCGTTTCCGTCAGAACCTGCTGGGCAAGCGCGTCGACTACTCGGGCCGTTCGGTCATCGTGGTCGGCCCGACGCTGAAGCTGCACCAGTGCGGTCTGCCGAAGCTGATGGCGCTGGAACTGTTCAAGCCGTTCATCTTCAACAAGCTGGAAGTGATGGGCGTCGCGACGACCATCAAGGCTGCGAAGAAGGAAGTCGAGAACCAGACGCCGGTGGTGTGGGACATCCTCGAAGAGGTGATCCGCGAGCACCCGGTGATGCTGAACCGTGCGCCGACGCTGCACCGTCTCGGTATTCAGGCGTTCGAGCCGGTCCTGATCGAAGGCAAGGCGATCCAGCTGCACCCGCTCGTCTGCGCGGCGTTCAACGCCGACTTCGACGGTGACCAGATGGCCGTTCACGTGCCGCTGTCGCTCGAAGCGCAGATGGAAGCGCGCACGCTGATGCTGGCGTCGAACAACGTGCTGTTCCCGGCCAACGGCGATCCGTCGATCGTGCCGTCGCAGGATATCGTGCTGGGTCTGTACTACGCGACCCGCGAAGCGATCAACGGCAAGGGCGAAGGCCTGTCGTTCACCGGCGTGTCGGAAGTGATCCGCGCGTACGAGAACAAGGAAGTCGAGCTGGCATCGCGCGTCAACGTTCGGATCACCGAAATGGTCCGCAACGAAGACACGTCGGAAGGCGCGCCGGAATTCGTGCCGAAGATCACGCTGTACGCGACGACCGTCGGTCGCGCGATCCTGTCGGAGATCCTGCCGCACGGCCTGCCGTTCTCGGTGCTGAACAAGCCGCTGAAGAAGAAGGAAATCTCGCGCCTGATCAACACCGCGTTCCGCAAGTGCGGTCTGCGTGCGACGGTCGTGTTTGCCGATCAGCTGATGCAGTCGGGTTTCCGTCTCGCGACGCGTGCCGGCATTTCGATCTGCGTGGACGACATGCTCGTGCCGCCGCAGAAGGAAACGATCGTCGGCGACGCCGCGAAGAAGGTGAAGGAGTACGACCGCCAGTACATGTCGGGTCTCGTCACCGCGCAGGAACGCTACAACAACGTGGTCGACATCTGGTCGGCAACGTCGGAAGCGGTCGGCAAGGCGATGATGGAGCAGCTGTCGACGGAGCCGGTGATCGACCGCGACGGCAACGAGACGCGCCAGGAGTCGTTCAACTCGATCTACATGATGGCCGACTCGGGCGCCCGGGGTTCGGCGGTGCAGATTCGTCAGCTGGCCGGTATGCGAGGCCTGATGGCGAAGCCGGACGGCTCGATTATCGAGACGCCGATTACCGCGAACTTCCGCGAAGGCCTGAACGTGTTGCAGTACTTCATCTCGACCCACGGTGCACGTAAGGGTCTGGCTGATACGGCACTGAAGACGGCAAACTCGGGTTACCTGACGCGTCGTCTGGTCGACGTCACGCAGGATCTGGTGGTGGTCGAGGACGATTGCGGCACGTCGAACGGCGTGGCGATGAAGGCGCTGGTCGAAGGCGGTGAAGTCGTCGAGGCACTGCGCGACCGTATCCTCGGCCGCGTCGCGGTCGCGGACGTCGTGAACCCGGAAACGCAGGAAACGCTGTACGAATCGGGCACGCTGCTCGACGAAACGGCGGTCGAGGAAATCGAACGCCTCGGCATCGACGAAGTGCGCGTGCGCACGCCGCTGACCTGCGAAACGCGTTACGGTCTGTGCGCGGCCTGCTACGGCCGTGACCTTGGCCGCGGCTCGCTCGTGAACGTCGGCGAAGCAGTCGGCGTGATCGCTGCACAGTCGATCGGTGAACCGGGCACGCAGCTGACGATGCGTACGTTCCACATCGGTGGTGCGGCATCGCGTGCGGCAGTGGCGTCGTCGGTTGAAGCGAAGAGCAACGGTATCGTGCGCTTCACGGCGACGATGCGTTACGTCACCAACGCGAAGGGCGAGCAGATCGTCATTTCGCGTTCGGGCGAGGCGCTGATCACCGACGACATCGGCCGCGAACGCGAACGTCACAAGATCCCGTACGGCGCGACGCTGCTGCAGCTCGACGGCGCGGCGATCAAGGCCGGCACGCAGCTGGCGACGTGGGATCCGATGACGCGTCCGATCATCACCGAGTACGGTGGTACGGTGAAGTTCGAGAACGTCGAGGAGGGCGTGACCGTCGCGAAGCAGATCGACGACGTGACCGGCCTGTCGACGCTGGTCGTGATCGACGTGAAGCGTCGCGGTTCGCAAGCTTCGAAGAGCGTGCGTCCGCAGGTGAAACTGCTCGACGCGAACGGCGACGAAGTGAAGATCCCGGGCACGGAACACGCAGTGCAGATCGGCTTCCAGGTCGGCGCACTGATCACCGTGAAGGACGGCCAGCAGGTGCAGGTGGGTGAAGTGCTCGCACGTATCCCGA